>DASRJG010000085.1:0-7096 GCA_035649595.1 Candidatus Polarisedimenticolaceae bacterium | reverse complement strand
CTACGTGGACGGCTTCTGGATGGACGCGACCGAGGTCACCAACGATCAGTTCGCTGCCTTCGTCCAGGCCACCGGGTACGTGACCGTCGCCGAGCGCACCCCCCGCGCGGAAGACTTCCCCGGAGCCCCGAAAGAGAACCTCGTCGCCGGCGCCGTCGTCTTCACGCCGCCCGGCTCGCCGGTCCCGCTCACGGACCACTACCGTTGGTGGAGCTTCGTGCACGGCGCCGATTGGCGGCACCCGAGCGGGCCGAAGAGCGGCATCAGGCTGCGCGGGCGGCTGCCGGTCGTCCAGGTCGCCTACGAAGACGCGGCCGCGTACGCCGCCTGGGCAGGGAAGCGGCTCCCGACGGAAGCCGAGTGGGAGTTCGCCGCGCGCGGCGGGTTGACCGGGAAGCTCTATCCGTGGGGGGACGAGCTGAGGCCGGGGGGCCGGTGGATGGCGAACATCCACGAGGGACGTTTCCCAACCGAGGACACCGCCGAGGACGGATTCGCCGGAATCGCCCCCGTCGCGCAGTTCCCCCCCAACGGCTACGGCCTCTTCGACATGGCCGGCAACGTCTGGGAGTGGTGCAGCGACTGGTACCGGCCGGACACGTACTCGAGCCTCGCTCCCGCCGGCGTCGTGCTCCGCAATCCGAAGGGGCCCGAGACGCCGTTCGACCCCGGCGAGCCGGAGGAAAAGAAACGCGTCCACCGCGGCGGCTCGTATCTGTGCACCGGCCAGTACTGCACGCGGTATATGGTCGGAACGCGCGGGAAAGGAGAAGTCTCCACGGGCACCGACCATCTCGGCTTTCGCTGCGTCCGATGAGCCGGCCACGCCTCCGCCTGTCCGGGTGGCGAAGACGGGTCGTCCTCGCGCTCGCGGCGGTCGCGGTCTACGCGCTGGTCGGGTTCTTCGTCGTCCCGTGGATCGCGCGCGTCAGGATCCCCAAGCTCACGCGGGAGATCCTTCATCGCGAATCCACCGTCGCGCGCGTGCGGTTCAACCCGTTCACCTTCACGGGCGTCGTCGAAGGGTTCGATCTGCGCGATCGGGACGGCGCCGAGCTCGTCGGCGTCGGCCGCCTGAAGGCCAACTTCCAGCTCTCGGGGATCTTCCTCCGCGCGTGGCGGTTTCGCGAGATCGCGATCGACCGGCCCAAGCTCGCGGCCCACATCCTCGCCGACGGACGGCCGAGCGTCGCCGACCTCTTCGAGCCCGACCCTTCGAAGCCGCCGAAGGAGGGCGGATCGCTTCGCCGCGTGCGGATCGACCGGTTCACGATGACCGGAGGCCGCCTCGACTTCCTGGACGAGTCGCGCACCCCCGCGTTCACGCAAGCGCTCACGCCGCTGGAGATCGACGTGCGGGACCTGACGACGATCCCCAACGAGAGCGGAGGGCACGCGGTCACGCTCGGCATCGGCGACAAGACGCGCCTGAAGTGGTCGGGGCGGCAATCGGTCCAGCCATTGCACCTCGAGGGTCAGCTCGCCGTCACGGAGATCGCGCTCGAGCGTCCGTGGATCTATGCGGTCCGCGACGCTCCCCTCGCGCTCCGGCGAGGGGCGGCGGACATCTCCTGCTCCTACGACGTCTCGCAGGCCGGCGCCGGCGGCGTGGCTCTGACGATCTCCGACGGCTCGATCGCGGTCCGCGATCTGGCGATCGGTCCCAAGGACGGCTCGGACGACTGGCTCGCCGTCTCGTCCATTGCGGTGGACGGCATCCGCGTCACGTGGCCGGAGTCCGCGCTCCAGGTCGCCTCGGTGAAGGTCACCGAGCCGAGCGCGCGGGCCTGGATCGAGCCCGACGGACGCTTCGGATGGATGGACGCCCTGGAGCGGATGAAGCCCGCTCCGCGGGAGGCCGCGACGACGGCGAGGCCCTGGACGATCACGGTCGCCGCCGCCGAGATCGAGCGGGGCGTCGCTCGCGTGGAGGACCGGTCGGTCACGCCTCCCGCCGAGCTTCGCGCGTCGAACGTCGGCGTCCGGCTCGCCTCGCTCTCGAGCGACCTGACGAAGCCCGTGACCGGTGAGGCGTCGGCGACGGTCGGGGACAACGGCAAGGCGCGCTGCTCGGGAAGCGTCACGCTCGACCCGCTGCGGGCGGATCTCGACGTCGCCGCGGAGGGCGTGGACCTGATGCCGTACGCCGTCTACGTCCCCTTCGCGAACGCGAAGCCGCTCGCCGCGGCCGCCACGGGGAAAGGCAAGCTCCGCATCGATCCGGGATCCCCGCGGTTCCGGTTCCAGGGGGAGGGCTCGCTCGACGGCGTCGATCTCGCCGACAACACGGGGGCCCGCGTCGTCTCGTGGGAGCGGGCGCGCGCGCAAGCGATCGACGTCACCGTCGCGCCGAACCGGACGCGGATCGGCGACATCGACGTCGATCGAGCGTTCCTCAAGGTCGTCATCGACACCGAGGGGAAGCTCAACCTTACGCGGCTCCGCGTGGACCGGGAGGCGACCCCGACGCGCGCCGAGCTGCCGGCGGTGGACATCCGGCGCATCGCCCTCCGGAACGCGAAGATCGACTACACCGACGAGAGCCTCATCCTCCCGTTCGGCACCGACATCCACGACGCCAACGGATCGATCAAGGACTTCTCCACGAGATCGCACGCCCCGGCGCGCCTCGCCCTCGAAGGGCGCGTGGCGGACACCGGCTACGTCAAGGCGGACGGCACGCTCCGGGTGGCGGACCCGTTCGCCGCGAGCGAGGTCACCGTGACCTTCCGTGACGTGAGCATGCCGAAGCTGACCCCCTACGTCGCGCAGTTCGCCGGCTACGCGGTGAAGGACGGCAGCCTCGACCTGGACATCCACTACCGGATCCAGAACCGGCGCCTCGTCGGCGATCACCGCGTGGTCGCCAAGAACCTCGTCCTCGGGGAGAAGGTCGAGGGGAGCAAGGCGCCGCCGCTTCCGGTGCGGCTCGCGATCGCGCTCCTCAAGGACAAGGACGGACGGATCGATCTCGCGGTCCCGATCGAGGGGACCGTGGACTCCCCCGAATTCAACTACCGGAAGATCTTCTGGCAAGCGGTCCGGAAGATCCTCGGCAACGTGGCGGCCGCGCCCTTCCGGGCGATCGGCCGTCTCTTCGGCCGGGACGATGAGGACATCGATCTCGTCGGCTTCGCGTCGGGGCGGAGCGACCTTCTCCCTCCGGAAGCCGAGACCCTCGCGAAGCTGGCGGAGGAGCTGGCGAAGCGGCCGGAGCTGACCGTGGAGGTCGAGGGGCGCTTCGATCCGGTGGCCGACGTGGCCGCGATCCGGCGCGCGCGGCTCGAGCAGCGGATCGACGGGAAGCGCGCGAGCGTGGACAGCCTCGAAGGGATCCTCGAGGCCCTGTACGTCGAGAGCTTTTCCGCGGAGAAGCTCGAGGCGACCCGGGCGCGGTTCCA
The DNA here is from genome assembly GCA_035649595.1 of Candidatus Polarisedimenticolaceae bacterium. Lineage (GTDB taxonomy): Bacteria > Acidobacteriota > Polarisedimenticolia > Polarisedimenticolales > DASRJG01 > DASRJG01. Next base: position 3,695 of record DASRJG010000085.1, on the reverse strand, counting down.
GCCGTCGGCCGCGCCGGCCGCCGAGCCCGCGCCGAAGAAGAAGAGCCGCAAGACGAAGCGGCCCGCGGCCCCGCCGCCCCCTCCTCCCACCGGCTTCGACGCCGCGGGGTTCTACGACAGCCTGCGCACGCAGCTCCTCGACGCGGACCAGGTCGGGGAGGACGAGCTGAAGACGCTGGCGAGCACCCGGTCCGCGGCGATCGTCGCCGCGCTGACCCAGGCGCCCGGCCTCGACGCCTCCCGGGTCCGCGCGAAGGACCCGGGCCCGGTCAAGCGAAAGAAGCAGGGCTCCGACCTGGTCCCCTCGGAGATGACCCTGACGGCGGGAGACTAGAACGCGAAGTCGAAGTACAGCGAGAAGCCGCGGACCTCGTACCGGAATCGGGCCTTTTTGTTCCCCGACTCGTACGACTTGAGGTCGATGCTCTCCTTGTCGAGCCCGGCGCTGACGCCGGCGTGCTTGGCGTACCACCACCGGAATCGGACGGACGACTCGCCGATCCCGCCGTCGATCCCGGCGATGTCGCTGATGTAGATCTGGCGCACGTAGAGCAGCATCGCCATCCGCTTCGTCAGGGCCCAGTCGAGCTGCAGGCCGAACTGCGGGACCGGCGCGCTCACGCTGACGTCCGCCTTGACCTCGCCGGTGACCGGCGTGCCGTTCTGGTCGGTGACGTTGCCGTTTGCGGTCAGGTCGGCCTTGATCGTCAGGTAGTCGATTCCGGCCGATCCCGAGATCCGGACCTGCGGGAGATCGAGGAAGGCCCAGCGCCAGGCCGCGTAGGGGAACTGGGACTGGAAACCTGCCCTCACGTTCGCGCCGGCTTCGTAGATGAAGTCCCCCCACTCGACGTCCTGACTGATGATCCGTGAGCCGCTGCGGTTCAGGCGGAGGTATCCGAAGTCCAGGAACTGACGCTTCGTGACGTGCCAGTTCGCCTCGAACCGGAAGACGCTCTTGTTCTCGTCGAGGCCGAAGGTGTCCTCGAAGTTGATGCTCGCGCCGATGCCGGCGGTGGTCGAGCCGAGTCCGGCGTCCGTGTAGGCGTCCGCGAACATCCCCCCGAAGCTGAGCCGGACCTTGTCCGGCACGTCCCCCGGCATCTCGGCGCGCGCGAGGCCGGCGGCGAGCACCAGGACCGCGGCGAAGCTCAGACGTCTCATCGGCGCTCTCCTTTCGTCGCTCGCGGAGCGTAAGAGCGCGCGGAGCTTATCACGCCGGGATGGGCGAGCCTGGCGTAGAGTGCGCGCATGCACATGCGAGCATGGATCACCCTGGCGGCGCTTCTCGTGGCCGGCGCGACCGACGCGGGCGAGAAGCCGCTCGAGCGCTACGACTGCATCGTGATGGTCACGAACGCCCCGGCGAGCGGGATGGTCCGGATCCGGCTGACGATCGACCGATGGTCCACCCCGGAGGAGCGGAAGGCGTACGTCGAGGCGATCAAGTCGGGCGGAAGCTCGGCGCTCGCCTCGGCGATGGAGAAGCTCGACGTCGGATCCATCCAGGTCGAGCAGAACCTTCGCTATCCGATCGCCTACGCGATCAAGGCGCAGACGCCCAAGGGGGAGCTGATCCGCGTCGCGACGAACCGGCCGATCGGCTTCGTCGAGTCGATGCGGGGGTTCGTCTCGCTCGACTATCCGATCGGCGTGGTGGAGCTGGTCTTCCCCCCGGGGAAGCCGGGAACGGGGTTCATCCTGGGCGCCGCGAGCGTCAAGTTCGACAAGGACGGCCAGCTCGAGGTGAAGTCGCACCCCCGCAACACCGGTCCGCAGCGGATCACGCAGGCGACCCGGGAAAAAGGCAAGGACGAGAGCTAGGACTCGGTCAGAATCGCGTCATGGGTGACGGAGGGGACCCCACCTTCGACCTGAGCGGACGCTCGGAGTCGCAACCGGCCCCCCTCCCCGAAGCGATCGGGCGCTACAGGGTCCTCGGACAGCTCGGGTCCGGGGGGATGGGGATCGTCTACCTCGCCGAGCAGCCTTCTCCGCGCCGGGAGGTCGCGGTCAAGGTCCTCAGGGGCGGGCGGTTCGTGGACGAGCACGACATCCGCCTGTTCCTGCGGGAGGCGGAGAGCCTCGGGCGGCTGAAGCATCCCGGGATCGCGGCGATCTACGATGCGGGGACGACCGAGGACGGCCGCACCTACTTCGCGATGGAGCGCGTTCACGGCGAGACCCTGGGGGCGCGCCTCGAGCGGGGGCCCTGGCCGCTCGGCCGCACGGCCGTCCGCGATCGTCTCCGCCTCTTCCGGAAGATCTGCGATGCGGTCCACTACGCGCACCAGCGCGGCGTCGTCCATCGCGACCTCAAGCCGGAGAACGTGATCGTGGACGACGCGGGCTCGGAGGTGAAGATCCTCGACTTCGGGATCGCCCGCGTCACCGACGCGGAGACCCAGGCGACCGCGACGGAGCTGGGTACCGTGCGCGGGACCCTCGCGTACATGAGCCCGGAGCAGGCGAGGGGCGACCCGGCGGAGATCGACCTCCGGACGGACGTGTACTCCCTCGGACTGATCCTCTACGAGCTGCTCGCGGGGCGGGGGCCGATCGACCTCGACGCGAAGAGCCTGCTCGACGCGCTCCGGCAGGTCATCGACCGCACCCCCCGTCCGCTCCGTGAGCGCTGGCGGGGAGATCACCGCCTCGACCCGGATCTCGAGACGATCGTCCACAAGGCGATCGAGAAGGACCCGGAGCGCCGGTACGACAGCGTGGCCGCGCTCGCGGACGACCTCGAGCGCTACCTGACCTCCCAGCCGATCCAGGCCCGCCCGCCGTCGGCCTGGTACCAGGCCCGCAAATTCGCCGGTCGGAACCGGGCGCTGGTCGCGGGGGCCGCGGCGACGCTGCTCGCGATCGTCGCGGGGGGGATCGCCTCGACCGTGCTCGGGGTCAGGGAGGCCGCGCAGCGCCGGGCGGCGGAGCGCGCGCGGGCGGACCTCGAGACCGTGGCCGAGTTCCAGGGGCGGATGCTCGCGCAGGTCAGCCCCGAGGCGACGGGGCAGGGGATCGCGCGCGCCCTCCATGACGTGCTCGCCGACGCTCTGCGCTCCCGAGGCCGGCCCGCGGCGGAGGTCGAGGCGGCGCTCGCCGGCCTCGACGCCGCCGTCGCGGGCGCGAACACGACCGACGTCGCCCGCCGGGTACTCCACGAGGACGTGCTCTCCCCCGCCGCGGAGGCTGCTTCCCGCGAGTTCGCGGCGCGGCCGGAGATCGCGGCGCGATTGCTCGAGACGCTCGCGCAGACGTATCGGGCGCTCGGGATGCCGGCGCAGGCCGAGCCCCACGCCCGCCGCGCGGTTGCGCTGCGAGCCGGCGACGCGGAAGCCTCGGCCCGCGCGCGAACGCTGCTCGGAAGCGTCCTGATGGATCTCGGAAAGATGGACGATGCCGCGGCTCTTTTCGAAGGAGTGGTCGAGGAGAGGCGGCGTGCCGCCGGCCCCGACGACCCGGCCGCGCTCGAGGCCTCGGCCTCGCTCGGCGCTCTCCACTGGCGACGCGGCCGGTACGACGCCGCACGGTCGATCCTCGGCGACGTGCTTCCGCGCGAGCGGAGGGTCTTCGGCGAGGACGATCCACGGACGCTCGACACGATGACCGCGTACGCGGCCACTCTCGTGCGTCTCGGGCGCGCTCCCGAGGCCGCGCCGCTCTACGAGGGGGTGCTCGAGCGCCGCCGAAGG
>DASRJG010000084.1:0-12931 GCA_035649595.1 Candidatus Polarisedimenticolaceae bacterium | reverse complement strand
GACCTCGCGGGCCGCGCGTCGGCGATCCCGGGCTTCCCCGCGGACGAGGACGCCCGGCTGGTTCGCGCCGAAGCGCAGGAGCGTGACGGGCACTGGCGGGAAGCGATCGTCACGCTCGAGCCGAAGCCGACGGTGGCGACGGCGATCGCCGCCGCGCGCATCGCCGCCGCCCACGGCGGAGCGGAATCGGCCGGCCGGCGCCTCGCCGGCGCGCTGATCGCCGCTCGAGGCTCCGACGAGTCCGCGCGCGCCCGCGCGGCGCTCGAGGAGATGATCCCCGACCCCGGCTCGCGGATCCCGAGCGCCGAGCGGCCGAGGATCGCCGCCCGCGCACGGGACTGGCTGGAAGACGGAGCGCCGCAGGAAGCGATCGAGCTCCTCCACCTGTCGCGCACGCCCGGGGCGGTGACCGGGAGCGACCCGGGGGAGGCGCTCATCGAGGCGGAGGCCCTTCTCAAGCTCGGCCGCTCGGCGGAGATGCGCCCGCTCCTCGCCCAGGCGCGCGCCGTGGGGGGCGCGCATCGCGACGGCGCGGTGTACCTCGACGCGCGCGCGGCCGCGGCGTCGGGGCGTTACGCCGCGTTCCGCGCGGGGATGGAAACGCTCGCGCGGTCCGGGTCGCCCGTCTGGCGGCGGCGCGCCCTGGCGGACCTCGCCCGCGCTGTGGAAGGCGTCCCCAACCCGAGCACGCTCGAGGCCTATCGCCGCTACCGGACGATCGCGGGGGCGGAGGCCGACCCGCTCGCGCTGCTCCGCGAGGCGTGGTCCGCCTACGACCTCGGCCGGCTGGCCGAGGCCGATGCGGGTTTCGCCCGCGCGCTCGCCCGCGCCGACGCCCCGGACGGCGTGCGCGTGACCGCCACCTACTGGCGGGCCCGCATCGCCGAGGCGCTCGGCCGCGGCGCCGAGGCGCGCGCGGGATACGCCCGCGTCGCCGACGAGTTCGAGAACCACTACTACGGCGCGCTGGCGGCGAAGCGGCTCGGCCGGCCGCTCCCGAGCGCGCCGCCGGACGCGCCCGCCCCAGCGCCCGGGCGATGGCTCGCCGCGGCGCGCACGCTGACGTCGGTGGGGCTGTGGGACGCCGCCGCGGATTGCTATCGCACCGCGATCCGCGAGGCAGGCGGGCAAGCGGCCGCGACGGCGGTCGAGGCGGCGCGCGCGGCCGACGCGGCGGCCGCGACCGCGGACGCGATCGGCTTCGCCCAGCTCGCGATCGGGGACCGCGACCGCGCGCGTGTCGCCGACGTCCCCCGTCCCCTGTGGCGTCTCCTGTACCCGGCACCGTCCGGGGAGAGACTCGCCCGCGCCGCGCGCGACAGCGCGCTCGATCCTCCGCTCGTGGCCGCGATCGCGCTCCAGGAGAGCGGATTCAACCCTCTGGCCGTGTCCGCCGCGGGGGCGCGCGGCCTCCTCCAGGTGATGCCGGCGGTCGGCGGCGAGCTCGCCCGCGCCGCCGGACTCAAGGGCTTCGATGCCGACGACCTGTTCGACCCGGAGACCAACGTGAAGCTCGGCGCGGCCCATTTCCGCGAGTACGTCCGCCGGTTCGGCTCCATTCCGCGCGCGTTGGCCGCGTACAACGCCGGGCCCGCCCGCGTCGAGCGTTGGACCACCCCGGCCGGCCGCGGGGACGACGAGCGGTTCGTCGAGCGCATCCCGATTCCGGAGACGCGCCTGTACGTGAAGCGCGTGCTCGCCGGCGCGCGAATGTACGCCGTCGCCTGGCCGGACGGCCTCGGCGCCCGCTAGCCGCTCCGATCGGCGGGTGGTAGATTCGCCCGATGCCCCCGACGGATCGCCTGATCGGGCTTCGCGGCGTCGTCCTCGCCGTCACCCTGTCCGCGCTCGCGACGGCCGGCGGGCGGGCGGGCGAGCTCGTCCGGCGCGACGGGTTCGAGATCGAATCGCTCGCCCCCGGCATTCAGGTGTACCGGAACGTGTCCAAGGGGCCCCCCGGGATCAACTCCCTCGTCGTCGAGCGCGCCGACGGGCTGCTGGTGATCGGCGCCCAGGCCACCCCCGAAGGGGCGAGCGCGCTGCTCGCAACGCTGGCGAAGTCGGGAAAGAAGCCGGTCCGCTACCTGGTGCTGACTCACCCGCACGCGACGTCGTGCGGGGGCGCGTCCGCCTTCCCCGCGGGGACGCTGGTCGTCTCCTCGGATCTGACCCGCGAGCTCCTCGCCGACTCCTCGTACGACGTCGGCGCCGAGGAGCGGGCGCGCGCGTCCGATCCGGGGACGTGGATCGAGCCGCCGCGGGTCCTCCCGGTCCTCCACGCCAGTGCGCCGCTGACGCTGGACGACCCGGAGCATCGCGTGGTCCTCTACCCCATCCGGCAGTCGCACGCGCGAGGGGACCTGTGGGCGGAGATTCCCGGGACCGGCATCGTCGCGGTCGGCGGCCTCGTGACCGGCGACCGGAACCCCTACGCGCGGGACGGCAACGTCCACAACTGGATCGGCGCGCTGAACGAGCTGGCCCGTGACGGTCTGACCGCGATCGTCCCCGACTCGGGCCGCGTGCTCTCGGTGGCGGACGTGAGGGCGATGCGCGATGCGCTCGCCTGGGCGCGACAGCGGGTCCAGCAGGCCTTCATCGACTTGGTGCCGCGAGAGGAGGTCGTGGCGAGGGTGCTCGCGGACCCGGAGCTCCCGTCGCGGCTGGACGTGCAGGCGAGCCCGAGCTTCGCGCGCATCGTCGTCGAGAGGGTCTTCGAGGAGACGCTCGAGGACCGGCGCCGTCGCGGGATGCCTTAGCGGACCATCCGGTCCCGGATCTTCCGGATCGTGTCCTTCAGCTTGCCGTTGAGCCGCCGTGCGAGGGGACTGTGGCTGCTGAGGACCGCGAGCCCGGCGGCGATCAGCAGGATCCCTTGGATGCCGGGAAGGACGAGCCCGACGATACCCACCGCGACGAGCGCGATCCCCACGACCCAATCGAAGATCTTTCGCGGCCGGGAGACGTCGTTCACGCCGGGCCCGCGCTTCCTTCCGGATCGAGGCTACCGTCGAACACGAATCGCGCATCGCCGGTGAGTGTCGCGGAGGGGGGACGCGAAGGCTCGCCGGGAAGCTCGACGGTCAGCTCCGACCCGCTCCGGGGGACGATCGTGACCACGGGCTCCGATCCGGCGAGCCGCGCCGCGAACGCGGCCGCGACGGCCCCGGTCCCGCAGGAGAGCGTCTCCCCTTCCACGCCGCGCTCCCAGGTGCGGACGTGGATCCGCCCGCGCGCGTCGCGCTCGACGAGATCGACGTTCGCTCCCTCCGCTCCGAGGCGCGCCTCCGCGCGGAGCCCCGGCGCGTGCCGCTCCAACGGGAAGGTGGCGAGAGAGGCGGCGGGGAAGACGACGTGCGGGACACCGGCGCGGATCCAGCGCCCGGAGAACGACCGTCCCGCGGAGGCGAGCTCGATCGGCCCGCGGTCCTCGGGCGGAGGAAGGATGACGCTGACCCGAGCTCCGGTGACCGTCGCCGGGACCTCCCCCGCGGCCGTCACCAGCGTCATCGACGCGGCGGCCATGCCGCGGCGGACGGCGTAGCGCGCCGCGCAGCGACTGCCGTTCCCGCAGAAGGCCTCGCTCCCGTCCGCGTTCAGATAGAGCATCGACACGCGGCCGGGGCCCGCGGGCGCGACGACGAGGACGCCGTCCGCGCCCACCGACATCCCGCGCCGGCAGACCGTCCGAACCCAGACCCCTCGCTCGCCGGGGAGCGCACCCCACGCCTCCTCGTCGAGCACGATGAAGTCGTTCCCGGCGCCCGACATCTTGGTGAAGCGCAGCGCGCGGCTCACGGCGTCTCCACCGGCGCCGCGGGCTCGCGCGCCATCTGGATCTCGACCTCGTCCGAAGGGGCGCTCTCGTTCGGGGGCTGGGCCCGGTCGAGCGCGGTCACGCGGTAGCGCGCCGACGCGCCGGGGGGGACTCCCGGATCGAGGAACGAGGGCTGGCGGACGATCTCCGGATCGAGACGCGTCCATCCGGCGCCGTCCAGATTGCGATAGACGTGGTAGCCGTCGAGGTCCCTCTCGGTTCCGGGGTTCCACAGGAGCCGCGCCGCGCTTCCTTCCTGCACGACGACGAGGCCGGTCGGCGGCGCCGGGGCGAACCGGTCCGAGGCGTCGACGTGCACCTCGGGGGAGGACACGCTCTCGTGATAGGGGGCGCCTTCGACCGCGACCGTACGCACGACGTAACGATAGGCTGCTCCGGCGGTGACGGTCTCGTCGAGAAAATCCGTGGACCGGAGCGGCTGCTCGTTCAGGGGCGCTTCCGCGAGCGGCCCTCCGATCGGTCCGCGGTACACGTTGTAGCCGGCGCCGCCTCCCGTCTCCGGCGGCTCCCAGGTCAGCCGGACCCCTCCGGCGCTCGCCTCACCGGTCGTCGCGCGAGGCGGGCCGACCGCAGGAACCATCACGAGGTCCGGCGCGACGACGAGCGGCGAAGGACGCCCCTTCGCGTCGAGCACGCGCACGCCGTACCGCAGCGTCCAGCCGAGCCCCCCGTTGGCGAGCGACGAGAGCGACGGATCCGCGACGGCCAGCCGGTCCCCGGGCTTCGCGTGCTCCGCGGAGACCGACGCGACGGGCTCGCCGCGGACGCGGAAGGCCTCGGGATCGGCCTGCGGGGTCACTCCCGGCGGAAACCCGACGCGAACGATCTCCGTGCGCGCCACCGCCTGGCTGCCCGCGGTGCCGCGCGGGCTCGGCACGGTCAGCGCGATCTCCGAGCGATCGCCGATCTGGCGGGCCGTCACGCCGCCGGCGGGAAGCGGACCGTGAGGGGCCGGGGGCCGGAGCGGACCGGTCTTCCCGCACGCGAGCAGCCCCGCGGCAACAGCGAGGGCGACGGCAGGTCCTGCGGCGGAAAAACCGCTGCGCGGCAACGGGATCCTCCCAAAGCCGCCAGTGTAGCGCCAAGGTACGGAGCGACGGTGGAGTATCCTGCGTTCCGCGTGCGCGCCGGTCGCGCCTGAGGTCTCCCATGCGTCTCGTCGTTCCGGTTCTGCTCGCATCGATCGCCTCGCTCGCTCCGGCCGCGGAGCCGTCGACGGCGGCGCCGCCGGCGCCGGCGGCCGACAGCTTCGAGCTGACCATCGGCGGCGAGCGCTTCGCGACGGAGGAGCTCCGGCGGGTCGCCGGCCCCGAGGGGACGACGCTCGAAAGCAAGCTGACGATGACGGGGCCCGTCGGCCCCGGCGGCGTGCTGTCGCAGCAGGCGAGGCTCGCGCCCGACGGGCACCTCGTCTCCTACGTGCTCGACGTCGACGTTCCCGGTCAGCAGGTCGTGCTCAAGGCGAGCGAGGCCAAGGACGCCTACACGATGTCCGTCACCCCCAAGGGCGCCGCGGCGGCGGCTCAGTCGAAGGACGTCCCCGCGAAGGCTCCGGCGATCCTGCTCGACAACACCTTCGCCTCCCACCTCGATGGGCTGACGCGCGGCCTGCTCGATCTCGCCGCCGATCAGGAGCGTGCGTTCACGGCGGTCGTTCCGCAGATCATGCAAGCGATTCCCGCGACCGTGCGGCGCGGCCCGGACGCCACGGGCACGCTCGCCGGCGCTCCGGTGGCCACGCGAACCTACCGGATCGTGCTTGCGAACATCTCGATGGATCTCGTGTCGCGCGGCACCGACGGCGCGCTCCTGCAGGCCGCGGTCCCGATCCAGCGGCTGATTCTCAAGCGCGCGGGGTACCAGGCCGCGGCGCCGCCCCCGTCCGCGAAGGGGGAGGCTCCGGCGCTCGACCCGCGCGAGCGCGCCACGGAGGTGGCCGGAAAGGCCGGCGCCCTTCCGGCGATCCTGCTCGTCCCGAAATCGGACGCGCCCCTGCCTGCGGTTCTCTTCCTCTCCGGTTCGGGGCCGAACGATCGGGACGAGACGATCGGCCCGAACAAGCCGTTCGCCGACATCGCCCGCGGCCTCGGCGATCGGGGGATCGCCTCGCTCCGCTTCGACAAGCGCACGTTCGCCATTCGCGACCGGGAGAAGCTCCGCGACGTGCGGCTCCGGGACGAGTACTACGACGACGCGAGCGCCGCGCTCGCGCTGCTCCGCGCCACGCCGGGTATCGACACCAAGCGCATCGTCGTGGTCGGGCACTCCCTCGGCGCCATGGTCGCCCCGAACGTGGCGGGCGAGGGCTCGGGGGTGCTGGGGATCGTGATGATGGCGCCGATCGTGCGGCCGATGGACGCGGCGATCGTGGATCAGATGGAGTTCGGCGCGAAGCTGACCGGCCGGAGCCCCGAGGAGATCGCCGAGCAGACGAAGGACCTGAAGGCCGCTTTCGCCAAGGTCAAGGACCCGGCGAACCCCTCGCCCCCGGCGATCATGGGCGCCTCCGCGGCCTACTGGCGCGAGATGCTCGCGCTCGACGTGCCGAAGCTCGTGCGCGAGTCCAAGCTCCCGATCCTGGTCCTGCAGGGGGACAAGGACTACCAGGTGCGCAAGGACGCCGACTTCAACCTCCTCCAGTCGAGCGTCGGCGAGGCGGGCGGCCGCGTGCGCTACCGGAGCTTCGCCGGGCTCAACCATCTCTTCATGAAGGTCGAGCGCGAATCGACCGGCGCCGAGTACGGCATGCCGGGGCGCGTCGAGCCCACGGTGATCGCCGCGATCGCGGACTGGGTGCTCACCCGCTGACGCCGCGCCGTCTTCCGTGGAGGACGTGACGCGGCCGCTCCGTCCTCCGTCGCGGACTGCCCCTCCGGATTCCCCGCCTTTTTCGCGGCGCGTGGCGCTGGCCCGCAACTCGCTAGCCTCTGCGGCGTGAGGTGGTCCCGGAGGCTCCGATGAAAACCCAGCTCTCGCTCGGCAAGATCGCTCGTCACGCGATCCTCGCGTCGATCCCGGCGGTGGCGCTCCTCGCGTCCACCGGCGACGCCGAGGCGCGCTCGCGTCACACGTACCGCTCGCATCGCCAGGTCGCCTGCGCGCCGCGGGCCTACTACGGCGGGTACAGCGTCGTCCGGCGTCCCGTCTATCGCGTGCGCCGCCCGTACGTCCCGCTCCAGGTCTACGCCCCGGTGTACTACGTGCCGGGGCGGTACATCTATGATCCGTACTATGGCGCTCCGGCGGGGTTCATCGACATCGGCGGCCCGCACGTCCGGGTCGCCATCGCGTTCTGACCTGCTTCGCGCCGCGGCCGTCGTCGCGGCGATCCTTGCCGGCGGCGCCTGCGCGCGTGCGGCGCCGCCGGCCGCATCCCCCCCCGGGGAGACGCCCTACGTCCTCGTCCTCGGCACGGCGCAGGACGGCGGGCTCCCCCACGCCGCCTGCACCTGTGACCATTGCGACGCCGCGCGCCGCTCCCCCGACCGGCGCCGCGCCGTCGCCTCCCTCGCGGTCGTGGTTCCCGCGACCGGCCGCCGCTACCTCGTCGACGCCGGCCCCGACCTGCGCGAGCAGCTCGATCGGCTGCCGCTGGTGGGGGCGCATCGCGCGGGCGGTGTGGATCGCGCGCCGGTCGACGGCGTCGTGCTCACGCACGCGCACGTCGGCCACTACCTCGGGCTCGCGTTCTTCGGCTTCGAGGCCGTCCACACGTCGAGGCTCCCCGTCCACGCCACGCCGCGCATGGCGGCCTACCTGCGCTCGAACGGCCCTTGGAGCCGTCTCGTCTCCCGCGAGGAGATCGATCTCCGCGAGCGGACGCCCGGTGAGACGTTCGAGCTGGACGCGGGGGTCCTCGTCACCCTCTTCCCGGTACCGCACAGGGACGAGGATTCGGACACGGTTGGCCTGCGGATCCAGGGGCCGGCGCGGACGATCGTCTATGTCCCCGACACCGACGGCTGGGGCGCCTGGGTCCCGCCGCTGCGAGAGGTCCTCTCGACCTGCGACGTCGCCCTCCTCGACGGGACCTTCTACGCCGCGGACGAGCTCCCCGGGCGCGATCCGTCCAAGATCGGCCATCCGATGATTCCCGCGACGATGGACCTGCTGCAGGGCGACGTCCGCGGCGGCCGGCTGACCGTCCTGTTCACGCATCTCAATCACTCCAACCGCGCTCTGGACGCCGATGGGGCCGCGCTGCGCGAGATCCGGCGGCGCGGATTCGGGGTGGCCGCCGACGGCCAGCGCATTCCGCTGTGACCGCCGTCACACGGCGGGCCCCCGCGGCGCACCCATCCGCGACCACGATGGAAGCGGCGCTGGAAGAGCTTCACGCGGAGAGCTTCGGCTGGGCCCTCGCGTGTTGTGACCGGGACCGGACGCTGGCGGAGGACGTGTTGCAGGCGGCTTACGTGAAGGTGCTGGACGGGCGGGCGGTCTTCGAAGGGCGCTCGAGCCTCAAGACGTTCCTGTTCGGCGTGATCCGCCGGACCGCGATGGAGCACCGCCGCGCCCGCTGGCTCGACGCCGGCGGACTGCTCCGCCGCTTGGTGGCGCCGCCGAGCGTCGCCGTCGTCGCGGATCCCGAGCTCGAGGTCCTCTCCGACGAGCGGTCGCGAGCGCTCGCCGGCGCCCTCGAGCGGCTCTCCCGCCGCCAGAAGGAAGTCCTCCACCTCGTCTTCTACCAGGACCTCACGCTCGACGAGGCGGCGTCGCTCCTCGGCATCGCGCCGGGATCGGCCCGGCGTCACTACGATCGCGGGAAGGCGCGCCTCCGCCGCCTCCTCGGCGAGGACCGGCGCGGATGAGCGAGGACGATCGCGATCTCCGCGACCGCTTCGTGCGGCTGCGCCGGCACGACGCCGGCCGGACGCCCGCCTTCCGCGCGGTGCTCGAGGGCTCGTCGCGGCCGCGCGTCCCGCTCGCTCTCGCCGCCGCGGGACTCGCGGCGGTCGTGCTCGCCGCGCTCGTCCTCGCCCGCTGGCCTCGTACGGTCCCGGCCCACGACGTCGCGCTCGCCCAGGCCCGGGCGCTCTCCTCCTGGACCGCGCCCACGGACGGCCTCCTCGAGCTCTCCGTCCTCGAGATCCCCGATTCGCTTCCCAATCTCTCGCTGACGTCGTTGGCGATCCCCGAGCTGACGACGCCGGCGACGACCTCAGGAGACTCCCGATGAGACGCCTCTTGACCTTGGCCTCGATCCTCCTCCTCGCCACCGCCGTCGCGGCGGCCCCCACCCCCGCGCCGGGGCCCGGTCCGACGCCGCGCGGCATGCACGGCCACCCCGGCGGCCCGGGAATGATGGGCCCGATGGATCGCAACCTCTTCCCGCCGGACCTGCTCCTCTCGAATCAGATCGCGCTCGGTCTCAGCGCGGAGCAGATCGCCGCGATCAAGAAGCTCGTCGGCGAGACGCACACCCGCGTCCTCGACGTCCAGACCGATCTGAACCGCGTGACCGAGCAGCTCCACGACACGCTCGCGTCGCCTCGGGTGGACGAGACGGCCGCCCTCGGCTTCGCCGGGCAGGCGATGGACCTCGAGAAGCAGATCAAGACCGCGCACCTGACCCTGATGGTCCGCACGAAGAACCTGCTCACCGCCGACCAGCAGGAGAAGGCGCGCGCGCTGATGCCGGAGCGCGGGGAGATGCGCCGCACTCCGGAGGCCGACTAACCCCTCCGGCGAAGCGCGATCCGCGCGTCCACGACGAACGACGCGGCCCGATCCGGCGTCACGATCAGCGGGTTGAGGTCGAGCTCGGCGATCGCGTCGTCGAGGTCGCCGACGAGCTGCGAGAGGCGGAGGAGGCTCTCCTCGAGGAACGTCAGATCGACGGCCTCCTCCCCTCGCGCGCCGGCGAGCAGCGGATAGCCCTTGATCCTCCGGATCATGGCGCCGGCGTCGACGTCGGTGAGCGGGTGAAGGCCGACCGCGACGTCCCGCATGACCTCGACGAAGATCCCGCCGAGCCCGAACATCAGCAGCGGCCCGAACTCGGTGTCGCGCGCCATTCCGAGGATCGTCTCCCTCCCTCCGGTGACCATCTTCTGCACCTGAACGGCGAGATCCGGCCGGCCGGGTCGGAGCCGCGCGACCACGTCGTCGAAGGACCGTGACACGTCCTCGTCCGTGCAGAGGTCCACGACGACCCCCGCGACGTCCGACTTGTGGGACAGCCCTTCGGCGACCGCCTTGAGCACGACCGGGTACCCCAGAGCGCGCGCAGCGGAGAGGGCCTCCGCGCGCGTCGCGGCGATCCGCGAGGGGGCGAGGGGGATCCCGTAGGCGGCCAGGACCTCGGCGACCTCCGGAGGCGAAAGAAGCGTGCGCCCCGCGGAGCGCGCCGCATCGATCGCGGCCCTCGCACGCGGAGCGTCGGAGGGGAACGTCACCTCGCGGCCGACCGGGCGGTCGCGAAGGGTCCGGTAGCGGACGAGGCCGGCCATCGCGGCGGCCGCGCTCTCCGGGAACCGATAGACCGGGACCCGCCGGCCGCGCAGCCACGCGACCCCCTCGTCGCTCCGCTGCTTGCCCATGAACACCGACAGGACCGGCTTCTCGCCCCCCGCCGCCTCCGCGATCGCGCGCGCCACTTCGTACGCGTCGATCATGATCGGCGAGACGAAGATCGCGATGATCCCGTCCACTCCCGGATCGCTCCCGACGAGCGCGAGCGCCGCGCGGTAACGCGACGCATCGGCGCTCGCGATCATGTCGACGGGGTTGGCGAGGGCCGCCTCCGGCGGGAGCGCGCGGGCCAGGCCGTCCTTCGTCCCGGGGGCGAGCTCGGCCACTTTCAGCCCCGCCGCGACGAGGGCGTCCGTGCACAGGATCCCCGGCCCCCCCGCGTTCGTGACGATCGCGATCCGGTCGCCGCGCGGGACCGGCTGGCTGGCGAGCGCCTGCGCGAGCGTGAACATCTCCTCCATCGAGCCGACGCGGATCACCCCGCATTGCTCGAGCACGGTGTCGGAGGCGACGTCGACGCCCACGATCGATCCCGTGTGGGAGGAGGCCGCCCGCGCCCCTTGCGCGGTGCGCCCCGCCTTCACGGCGATGACCGGCTTCCTGCGCGTGACGCGCCGCGCGAGGGCGGTGAAGTTCCTGGGGTTACCGAACGACTCGAGGTACATCAGGATCGCCTCGACGTCGGGGTTGTCCTCCCAGTACTCGAGCAGATCGTTCCCCGAGACGTCGGTCTTGTTCCCCATCGACACGAACATCGCGACCCCCAGACCCGTGTCCACCGCGTCTGCGAGGATCGCCTCCCCGAGCGCCCCCGACTGCGAGACGAAGCCGATGTTCCCCCGCGTCGGCGGCGTCGCCGCGAACGTCGCGTTGAGCCGGACGCCCGGCTCCGTGTTGACGACGCCCATGCAGTTCGGCCCCACCATCCGCATCCCGTGCGTCGCGAGCGCCGCCGCGAGCCGGGCCTCGAGAGCCGTCCCCTCGCCCCCCGTCTCCTTGAACCCCGCCGTGATGACGACGAGCCCGCGCACGCCCTTCCGGCCGCAGGCCTCGACGACCGGGAGGACGCGCTCCTTCGGCACCGTGATCACCGCGAGATCGACCGGACCGGGGACGTCCTCGACGGAGGGGAAGCAGCGGATCGAGTGGATCGACTCCGCGAACGGATTGACCGGGTACACCGGCCCCGTGAACCCGAACCCCACGAGGTTCGCGAGGATCTCGCGGCCGATCGTCTGCCGCTCCCGCGAGGCGCCGACGACGGCGACCGATCGCGGGCGGAAGATCGGGTCGAGGGAGCGCGTCATGAGAGGCGAACGATACAATCGTTCGCGGCCATGCACGTGATCCTCTGGCGCTTCCGCGCGCGCTCGGGCCTCGAAGCGAGGTTCGAGGCCGAGTACGGCACCGAGGGGGCGTGGGCCCGGTTCTTCGACGGCGCGCCGGGCTTCCTCGGCACGGAGCTCATGCGGGGCTCCGACGGCCGTTACCTGTCGATCGATCGATGGGCGTCGAAGGCGGACTACGACTCCTTCCGCGCGGCGCGCGCGGCGGCCTACGCGGAGATCGACGCGCGCTGCGAGGCGCTCACCGCGGAGGAGACGTTCCTGGGGGCCCTCGAGGCGTGAGCGTCGAGCGGATCCGGGCCGACTTCGACCGCATCGCAAGCCTTGCGTCCCCCGACGACGAGGAGGACGGGCTCTACCACGCCTTCCTGCTCGCGCGTCTGCCCGAGAGGATCGGGGCGGCGCTCGACGTGGGATGCGGGACGGGAGCGTTCGCGAGGAAGCTCGCGGCGCGCGCCGCGCGCGTGGAGGCGATCGATCTCTCTCCCGAGATGATCCGCGTCGCCTCCTCCCGCTCTCCGGGGTTGCCGCACCTCGCATTCCGCGAGGCGGACGTGAGCGCGATGGCGCTCGCGCCCGCGTCGTACGACGCGATCGCCACGCTCGCGACCCTCCATCATCTCGACGCCGACGCCGTCGTGCCGCGCCTCGTGAGCGCGCTCCGCCCCGGCGGGACGCTCGCGATCCTCGATCTGCTCGCGGTCGTCCTGCCTCGCGAGATCCCGAGGACGGCGGCCGCGATGGTCGTCTCCCGCTGGCGACGATGGCGCGCGACCGGCCGCGTGCGAAAGGACCGCGAGACCGCGCGCGCCTGGAGGGAGCACGGCCGGAACGACGTGCTGCCGACCTGGCCGGAGGCGCGCGCGATGCGGGATCGCCTGCTCCCCGGCGGCCGGCTCACGCGGCATCTGCTCTGGCGCTACTCGATCGTGTGGACCAAGCCCGTGGGATGACCTGGGTCGGGGTCGCGGGCTGGGACTACCCCGACTGGAACGGGATCGTCTATCCCGCCGGGAGCTCGCGCGGGTTCGACCGGCTCGTCCGCCTGGCCCGGTTCGTCGATCTCGTCGAGGTCAACGCGACGTTCTACCGGCCGGTGCGCCCGCAGGTGGCGGCGAGCTGGGTGCGTCGCGTGTCGCGATACCCGGGCTTCCGCTTCACGGCGAAGGTCCACCGATCCCTGACCCACGAGCCGTGCGACGACGCCCCGGCCGCCGCGGCCTCGACGCTGGAGGGGCTGCGGCCGCTCCGGGAGGCGGGGCTGCTCGGCGCG
>DASRJG010000083.1:0-12865 GCA_035649595.1 Candidatus Polarisedimenticolaceae bacterium | reverse complement strand
ACGGCGCGCCGAGATCCTCGATTCGCGCGTGCGGGGCACGACGCTGCTCGCCGAGGGGCTCGCGGCGCTACGCAATCCCCCGCGCGTCCTCCTCTCCGCATCCGCGGTCGGCTACTACGGGGACCGCCGCGAGGAGGCGCTCCCCGAGACGGCCCCCTCCGGCACCGGGTTCCTCGCGGAGGTCGTGCGGGCCTGGGAGGCGGCGGCCGGGCCGGCCGCGAGCGCGGGGATCCGCACCGTGCTGATGCGGCTCGGCGTCGTGATCAGCGCGCGCGGCGGGATGCTCGAGAAGTTGAAGTGGCCGTTTTCGCTCGGGCTCGGCGGACCGATCGGGACCGGGGAGCAGGGGCTCTCGTGGATCGCGCTCGACGACGCGCTCTACGCGATGCACCGCCTCCTGCACGACGAGACGATCCGCGGGCCGGTCAACGTCGTGGCGCCGGCGCCGGTCGCGCAGCGCGACTTCGCCCGGGCGCTCGCCCGGACGCTCCATCGGCCCGCTTTCTTCCCGCTCCCGAAGGCGGTCGTCGAGCGGGTGTTCGGCGAGATGGGGGAGGAGGTGCTCCTCTCCGGGCAGCGGGCCGTGCCGAAGGTCCTCGAGGACGCGGGGTTCCGGTGGGCCCATCCCGCGCTCGAGGACGCGCTCGCGCACGAGCTGGGCCGGGAGCCCGTCCACGGTGGCCGCTAGCTTGTTGATGATCTGATCGTCCGGAGCGAACACCCCGGACGTCCGCCCGGACAACAAAACGTCGAGTTGTCGCGGTGTCCGGTGCGGCCTTCGGCTTGCTCTCATCCGGGCCATGCGCTGGCCGAAGCATCCCATCTCCAACGTGCGTCCCTCGCGCTTCGCTGCTCCGTTCTGTCCCTGGCCGGACTGCACCGCGCATCGAAGCCGTGGGAAGGGTTTCCAGCACTTCGGCTCCTATCGCGTTAAGCGTGATCCCGCACGCATTCCGCGCGTCCGGTGCAAAGACTGCCGGCGGACCTGTTCTCGGCAGACCTTCTCCACGACCTACTACCTCAAGCGCCGCGATCTATTGATCATCGTCGCCGCCGGACTTGCCGCCTGCTCCGCGCACCGGCAGATCGCCCGCTCCGCAAAGTGTGCGAAGACCTCTGTGACGAGGATGGCCGAGCGCCTCGGCCGGCACGCGATCCTGTTCCATGCGAAGTGCCTGGCGGAGCCGATCGCGATCCTCGAGCCGGTCGTCCACGACCATTTCGAGACCTTCCTGGGTCGCCAAGACCAAGCGCTCGGTGTCGGAACCGCCGTGGGGGCGGAGTCCTGGTTCGTCTACGACATCGACCCCGCTCCCCATCGTGGAAGCGGCCGCCGAGCCGACCGGAGCGATCAGGCCCTTTTCCAGCCTCGGGAGACCTATGTCCGGAGTATTCGGAGAACGCTTTCCCGTCTGATTCCGAAGGTTCCGACGGACTCCTCGCTCGTGCTCCGCGTGGATGGCCGGGTGGACTATCCCGCCGCCGTCAGCCCAAGAGGCGTCGCCTCACGCGTGCGGCTCGAGGCCTATCCGAATCCGAAGAGAGGGCCGAAGGGCTCCCCGCGATCGCCCGAGGCGATCGTGCGGGACTGGGCGATGTTCCCCAACGATCAGCTCCACCAGCTGATCCGCCACACCTGCGCCGACCACAAGCGGGAGACGATCGCCTTCGGCCGAAGGTTGGAGTCGATCCTCGGGCGGATCCACTTGATCGCGGTCTGGAAGAACTTCCTCAAGGCCCGGTCGGAGCGAAAGCCGGACCGCTCCACGCCGGCGATGCGCGTGGGGCTGACGGATGGTCCGTGGCAATGGGAGCGCGTGCTCTCACGAAGGCTGTTCCCGGACCGCGTCCGGCTCACCGGGTCCCTGCGCAATCTCTATCAGAAGCGCTGGACCGCCGGCCTCCCCATCCTCCGACGCGCCCACGCGGCCTGAATCCCTTTGACAATCTCAGAAGAGCCGGGTCAGTCGCCAGAGTTCGAGAGCGTTGTCAACAAGCTTGCGGCCACCGTGGAGCTCGTCAGCGCGTAGTCAGCAGCGCCGGCTTCCTCAGCAGCCGGTCGCCGACGCGCTCGAGGAACGGCGTCGCCGCCTGCAGGTCGCGCAGGAAGGTCCGCGGCTCCTGCGGCGTGATGATCGCGGTCCCGGGACGGCCGTTCCTCTGGTAGACGATCGTCACGTGCGCGGGGAGGACCGGGAGGACCCCCTCGATGCACTCGAGAGGGATCCGCCGGAGGGTGAGCCCCGAGCGGATGATCAGGTCGAAGCGCGTCAGCTCGTAGCGGGTGAGAAAGATGAGAAAGCCGCTCGCCGCGCCGAGGCAGGCGGCGATCATCGCGACCGCGCCCGCGGCAGCGGTGGGAAGGCGCGACCCGCCGACCGGCGGCCCGACGAGCAGCAGCGTCGCCCCGCCGAGGAAGAGGATCACCGCGGCCGCCGATCGGGCGGCCACCACCCGGGGCTCGCGGCTCGCGCGGTAGACCATGGCAGGATCATCGTAGTAGCGTTCCCGGCGCGATGCTCCCCTTGGTCCTCTGCGCCGCGGTCGCGGCCGCCGGCGCTCCTCCCGGCATGGTGGAGACGACGCTCCCGAACGGGCTGGAGGTGACGATCGTCCCCGACGCCACGATGCCGGTCGTCGCGACGCAGGTCTGGTACCACGTCGGCGCCGCCAACGAGGACGCCGGGAGCCGGGGGCTCGCGCACCTGTTCGAGCACCTGATGTTCGGGGCGACCGGGCGGTACGCGAGCGGCGACTTCGCGAAGCTGGTCACGCGCGCGGGGGGATACGAGAACGCCTTCACCAGCCCGGACGAGACGGTCTACGTCTCCGAGGTCCCCGCCGAGACCGCCCCGGAAGTCCTCCGCCGCGAAGCGGACCGGATGCGCGGGCTCGCGATCACCGAGTCGAACCTCGACAACGAGAAGAAGATCGTCACCGAGGAGCTGCGCCTGCGGACCGAGAACGATCCCACCTCGCGGCTGCTCGTCCGCGCGCAGCAGGCGCTCCTCGGCGACCACCCGTACGCGCTCGACGCGAGCGGCTCCAAGGCCGACGTGGCGCGCGCGAGCGTCGCCTCCTGCCGCGCGTTCTACGACGCCTACTATCATCCCGGGAACGCCCACCTCGTCGTCGTCGGTCCGGTCGATCCCGCGGCGACGATGGAGGTGGTCCGCGCGTCGTTCGGCCCGATCCCCGCCGGAGGGCGCACCCCCGCCGATGTGCCGCCGCTCTACGGGCGCCTCTTCCCCTCCGGCCTGACGTTCCGCGAGGACATCCCGCCGGTCGAGGTCGCGCTGGTCGGCGCGCCGCTCCCCCCCGCCGACGCCGAGGACGCGGCGGCGGTCGAGGTCCTCCAGGCGCTGCTCGCGTTCCGTTCGGTCGATCCCCTCCACGAGATCCTGGTGACCCGCCGGAAGAAGGCGCTCGAGGCGGGGATCCAGACGCTCGACCTCCGGCGCGGCGGCGGGATCGTCTTCTACAGCGCGAGCCTCCCGTATCGCCGCGAGACGACCGCGATGCGCGAGCTGGACCGGGCGATCGACGAGCTGGACCGCTTGGAGTGGCTGACCGAGGCCTCGCTCGCCGCCGCGAAGCGGTCGGTCCTCCTCAGGGACCTGCGCGGACGGTCGTTCGCCGCCTCGATGGCGTCGAGCGTCGGGCGGGCGCGATGGTGGCTCGGCTCCTCCGCGCGCGCCTTCGACGATGTCGAGCGCATCGACGCCGTGACCCGCGAGCAGGTCGCCGCCGCGTGGCGCACCTACGTGCGCGACGCCGCGCCGATCCGCGTCTACGTCAAGCCGGAGCGGGTGCCGCTCCTGATCAGGATGTTCGGATGGCTCTACCCGCTCTTCTCCTAGCCGCGGCGGCGGCGACGTTCCCGATCGATGCCGGAACGGAGGGCATCCTGGTCGAGGACCATCGCGTGCCCGTGGTCACGGTGGCGATCGAGCTTCCCGTGGGGACCTGGTCCCCCTGGGCGATCGCGCATCACGCCGCCGACGCGTTCGCCTACCAGCTCGACGATCCGGAGCGCGCGCTGCGCAAGCGAGCCGACGATCTGGCGGCCTCCCTCGGCGTCGGGGTCGACGACCGCTCGATGATGCTCCGCGCCGTCTGCCTGAAGCGCGACCTTCCGGCGGTCATCGACCTCCTCCGCGTCGTCCTCGCCAACGAGAGGTACGACCGCGCGAGGCTCGAGCAGCAGCGGCGCGCCCAGCAGATCGCCTGGCGAGGGAACGAGACCGACATCCAGTTCCGCATCAGGCAGGCGGCCGCGCGATCGATGTTCGCGAGCGGCGATCCGCGGCGCCGGCCGTTCGAGAAGCCCGACCCGATCGAGACCGATCCCGCCAAGCTCGCCGCCGCGCGGGACGCGCTGATCCGGATCCCGGGGCGGGCGATCGGGTTCGCCGGGGACCTGACCGAGGGCGAGGCGCGCGAGGCGGCGAAGGGGCTTCTCCCACCTCCCGCGGCCGCGCCCCCCGACGATCTCGCGCCGCGCTTCTCCCCGGTCGCGCCGGTGTCGGGGGCGGAGGACGTTCCGATGCGCCGGCTGACGCAGGTCTACCTGGCGCTGGTCCGGGACTCGCTCCCGTGGACCGATCCGGAGCGCCCCGCCTACCTGGTCGCGAACCACGTCCTCGGCGGGCACTTCTACTCGCGGCTCTACGTCGCGCTCCGCCACGAGGCGGGGGACACCTACGGAGCCGGCACCTACGAGGAGGGGGACGTCGTCCCGCAGTCGTACGCCGCGGGAACCTTCACGCGAGCCGAGAACGCGCGCGCGATCGAGACCAAGCTCCGCGAGACGATGGCCCTGTTCCACGAAGGGGGGATCACGGAGGAGGAGCGTGCGGACGCGGTGTCGTACCTCCGCGGGCACCGCGCCTTCGCGCGGCAGTCGGCCGCGCAGATCCTCGACCGGTTCATGACCGAGCGGCGCCTTTCGCTCCCCTCCGGCGCTCTCGACGCGATGATCGACCGGGCCGCCGCGCTCCCGCTCGAGGAGGTCAACCGGTTCATCCGGGAGTTCTACGACCCCGCGCGCTTCAAGCTGTACCGCGCGCTATCATCGACCGAGAGGCCGAGGTCTCCATGAGCACGAACACGGCGCGGCCCTTCGCCGAGCAGCTCGTCGAGGGGATCCCCGCGGAGCTCCCCGAGCGCCCTCCGGACGACCCGGCGATCGACCGCGCCCCTGCGCGCCGCGACGTCCTGTCGCGGGCGGAGCGCGCGCTCGCGCTCCGGAACGCGCTGCGCTACGTGCCGAAGCCGCTCCATCCCGCGCTCGCCCCCGAGCTCGCGCGCGAGCTGCTCGAGGACGGCCGGATCTACATGCGCCGCTTCCGGCCGCACTACCCGATGCACGCGCGTCCGATCGGCGACTACCCGGCGCGGAGCCGCGAGGCGGCCGCGATCATGCTGATGATCCAGAACAACCTCGATCCGGCCGTCGCCCAGCACCCGTACGAGCTGATCACCTACGGGGGGAACGGGACGGTCTTCCAGAACTGGGCGCAGTACCGCCTGACCATGAAGTACCTCGCGGAGATGAGCGACGAGCAGACGCTGGTCCTGTCGTCGGGGCACCCGCTCGGGCTCTTCCCGTCGACGCCCCTCGCCCCGCGGGTCGTCGTCGCGAACGGCATCGTCGTGCCGAACCACTCCCGGCCGGAGGACTACGAGCGCCTCGCCGCCCTCGGCGTGACGAGCTACGGCCAGATGACGGCGGGGAGCTTCATGTACATCGGCCCCCAGGGGATCGTGCACGGGACCACGATCACGCTGCTCAACGCGGGGCGCAGGTACCTCGCGACCGGTGCCGCGGGGCTGGCCGGGCGCGTGTTCGTGTCGTCGGGCCTGGGCGGGATGAGCGGAGCGCAGGCCAAGGCGGCCGTGATCGCGGGGGCCGTCGGCGTGATCGCGGAGGTCAACCCCAAGGCGGTGCGGCTGCGCCAGTCGCAGGGCTGGGTGATGGAGGTCGAGGCCGACCTCGACCGCCTCCTGATGCGGATCGACCGCGCGCGCCGGGGGAAGGAAGCGGTGTCGATCGCCTACCTCGGCAACGTCGTCGATCTCTGGGAAAGGCTGGACGCCGAGGGGGTCGCGGTCGATCTGGGATCCGACCAGACGTCGCTGCACAACCCGCACGCCGGAGGCTACTACCCCGCCGGGATCTCCTTCGAGGCCGCGCAGGCGCTGATGCGCGAAGAGCCCGAGCGCTTCCGCGCGGAAGTCGGGGCGTCGCTCCGGCGGCACGTCGCCGCGGTGAACGGGCTCGTGTCGCGCGGGATGCGGTTCTGGGACTACGGGAACGCGTTCCTGCTCGAGGCGCAGCGCGCCGGCGCCGCGGTCTCGCGCCCCGACGGCTCCTTCGTGTACCCGAGCTACGTCGAGGACATCATGGGACCGATGTGCTTCGACCACGGCTTCGGGCCGTTCCGGTGGGTCTGCACGAGCGGCGATCCGGCCGATCTCGCGCGGACCGACGCGATCGCGGCCGAGGTGCTCGCCGCGCTCGCCGCCGAAGCTCCCGCGGGAACGGAGCAGCAGCTCCTCGACAACCTGCTGTGGATCCGCAAGGCCGAGGAGAACCGCCTCGTGGTCGGAAGCCAGGCGCGCATCCTCTACGCCGACGCCGCGGGGCGCGAGCGGATCGCGCTCGCGCTCAACGCAGCGATCGGGGACGGGCGGGTCTCCGCGCCGATCGTGCTCGGACGGGACCACCACGACGTCTCCGGGACCGACTCCCCGTACCGGGAGACGGCCGACATCCGCGACGGATCGAACCTCACCGCCGACATGGCGGTGCAGAACGTGATCGGCGATGCGTTCCGCGGCGCAACCTGGGTCTCGCTCCACAACGGGGGAGGGGTGGGCTGGGGAGAGGCGCTCAACGGCGGGTTCGGGATGGTGATCGACGGCTCCGCCGGGAGCGAGCGGCGGATCCGGGGCATGATCCCCTGGGACGTGAACAACGGGATCGCGCGGCGCGCCTGGGCGAGGCACGCGGGGGCGGAAGCGGCGATCCGTCGTGGGATGGCCGCGGACCCGCGCCTCCGCGTGACGATGCCCGAGCATGCCGACGATGCGATCGTGGACGGCGCGCTCGACCGCGCCGCGAGCGGCGACAGGAGACGGACGTGATGCGGACGACGGCGAAAGGACTCTCCATGGGGTTGGCTGCGGCGCTCGCGGTCGCGGTGCCGGGGGCCGCGGCGGCCAAGGGCGCCAAGGCCGAGGCTGTGCTCGAGTCGAAGAGCGGGTCGAGCGCGACGGGGAAGGTGACGTTCGCCCAGCACGACGGGAAGGTCGTCATGAAGGTCAGCGTGCGCGGGCTCACCCCGGGCTCGCACGCGATCCACATCCACGAGAAGGGGGACTGCTCCGCCGCCGACGCCTCGTCGGCCGGGGGCCACTGGAACCCGACCTCCGCCGCGCACGGCGCATGGGCCCATCCTCCTTTCCATCACGGCGACATCGGGAACCTGGTCGCCTCCGAGAGCGGCAAGGCCAAGCTGACGCTGGAGACCGACCTCTGGACGCTCGGCGACGGGAAGCCGACCGACGTCGTCGGCCACGCGGTCGTCGTCCACGCGAACGTGGACGACTTCATCACGCAGCCGACCGGGAACGCGGGCGGGCGCGTCGCGTGCGGGGTCGTTCAGGCCGACCGGTAGCACGTCACCACGTACCGCCACGGCGAGTGCAGCCAGCCGCGGAACGGCCAGCAGGTGACGAGGGTCAGCCGGTCCTCCGCGACGAGTGAGAGCACGCGTCCGTCGTCGTGCGCGACGACGGACGTGGTCGCGACGCGATAGACCGCTCGCCCGGCGCGGGTGGCGACCACGACGTCGTCCCCCGAGCGGAGCTGCTCGAGGAACGCCGCCCACGAGTCGCGGTGCCCGGCGAGCACGCAGTTCCCTGCGCCGCCGGGCTCGGCGGTGCCGTCGACGTGCCCGATCCCGAACGCGAGCGCCGAGCCGCTCGCGTTCGACAGCACCGCGCGCTCGATCCGAAGACGCGGGACCGTGAGCCGCGCGACCGGATGCATGTCCGCCCACGACCAGGGCGGCCGCGGGACCCCGTCGCGGAGGGTCGCGGCGAGGGCGCGGCGGATCAGGACCTCGCCCACCGCGCCCTTCGCCCCGACCCAACCCGCGCGCGCGAGCAGAAACGCTCCCGGAAGGAGGAGCGACCCCGCCACGAGCGCGGCTCGCCTGCGACGGTTCACGCCGCGCGCCTCGCGAACAAGAGCCCGAGGGCGACGAGCGCGATCCCGGCGGCGAGCCACAGCGGCTCGCGAGTGCCGCAGGCCGGGAGATCCGCGTCCTCCGCCTCGTCCGCCTCCGTCTCGTCGGCGACCACGACGAAGCTGGTGTAGGGCGTGACGAGGGAGAACCGGCGGGCGAGGTCGATCACCCGCTCCCGCACGACGGCCGGATCGGCGCCGTGGACGCGGCCCTGCTCGAGCGAGGCGATGCGCGCGCGGGCCCACCGCGTGCCGATCCCGGATCCCGCCTCCGCGCGCGACAGCTCGACGTCCATCGTGACCGGGCCGTGAGGGGTCCGTCCGTGCACGCGGAGCCTCGGCAGCGGGCGCGACGGGTCCAGCTTCGCGAGCACGACGAGCGGGCGGCCGGCGTAGAGGTCGGGGACGGGGTCGGGCTCCGCCTCGACCGCGCCGCCGCCCTCCCATTCGAGCGCGACGTCGGTCATGACCGCGCGCTCGGTCCGCGCGAGCAGCGCGACCGTCTTCTCGCGGACGTCGCCGATCGATCCGATCGCCTCGAAGGTGCCGCGCCCCTCGCGGGCCAGCTCCTTCATCAGCCACCGGTTCGGGGCCCGTCCGATCCCGACGATGTGCAGCCGCGTCGCGCCGAGCTTGGCGCGGGCCGAGGCGAGGACCTCGTCCTCGTTCCCGACGGCGCCGTCGGTGATCAGCACGACCCGCGCGAGCGCCCCGGGCACTCCGCGTGACGACAGGTCGAGCGCGTGCAGGAGGGCGGGGAGGATCTCGGTGCCGCTTCCCGCGGACAAGCCGCCGACCCACTCCTTCGCGTCCGCGACCGCGCGCGGCGTCGCGAGCAGGAAGCCCTCGGAGTAGGTCTCGAAGCCGCTGTCGAACTTGATCAGCGTGAAGGTGTCGCCGCGACCGAGCCGGTCGAGCGCGACCGCGAGCGCCTCCTTCGCCTGCTCGAGGGACGGGCCGTCCATCGAGCCCGAGACGTCCACGACGAAGACCGTCTGCGTCGGAAGCCCGCGCTCCTCGATCAGCGCCGTCTCGGGGGGCACGAGCATCGCGAGGGCGTACCGGCCGTCGTCCCGCTCCTCCACGAGCGCTCCCGCCAACGGCTCCGCGCCGTCCCGCGGCCTCCAGCGCAGGACGAAGTCGCGGTCCGCGGGAAGGTCCGCGCGCAACGTGGCGTCGGGCGCGACGCTGATGGCGTGGGACGTGGAGCCGATCTCGGAGAGCGGCACTCCCGCGTCGATCCGCGCGCGGAGCGTTACGAGCATCGCGGGGGCGGAGCCGATCGCGTCGTCGCGGTAGCGCGGCGTGATCGTCATCGGGAAGGTGGTGGAGAACGAGCCGTCGCTCCAGTCCGCCTCGTCGAGGAACGCGATCCGGACGACGACGGCGTCCCCCGGCGCGATCCCCGCCACCCGCGTCCGGAAGATGTTGGGGCGGTGCTGCTCGACCAGCGCCGCCCCCTTCCCCGCCGCCCGCGCCCGCTCGAAGGTCTGCGTCGCGGCCTCGCGTTCCTCGATCCGGCCGGTCCAGGAGCGGTCGCCGACCTCGAGCGCGAGTTCGTCCACCGCCGCGCCTTCCGGGAGCGGGAAGACGTAGTCGGCGTCGATCGTCTCGCCGGTCGGGTTCGCGAACGTCTGGCTCACGCGAGCCCGGACGATCGGGCCGGTGACGGCGAGATCGACCTCCATCGCGACGGGCGGGAGCGGGATCCGCTCGCCGCGGAAGGTCACGACCAGGGCGCCCGTGCCCGGGTCCGCGGTCTCGGCGGCCGCGAGCCCGGAGCACAGGGCGATCGATGCGAGCGCGAGCGCGCGGCGCACGGCGTCACTCCGACTTCGCGGAGAGGGCGACGTCGGTCGTGCCGGTGGTGTCGGTCGCGCCGAGGCGGACGAGGGAGCGCATCGCGCGCCCACCCGTGTCGCCGGCGTCCACCGCCGCCTGGTACTCGAGCTTCGCCTCGCCGGTGCGGCCGGTGCGCTCGTAGGCGACGCCGAGGTTGTTCCGGACATACGCCACGTGGGGGAGCGCCGTCCGCGCGGCCTCCAGGGGCGCGATCGCGTCGCCGGGCTTGCCGGTCAGGATCAGCAGCAGCCCGTAGGTGTTCGCGATGTAGCCGTCGTCGGGGTCGAGGTCGTGCGCGGTCTTCAGCGCATCGAGCGCCTCGGGGCCGCGCTTCTGTTCCATGAGCGCGCGGCCGCGCTGATGGAGGGCGTCGGCCGAGGTCGGATCGATCTCGAGCGCCTTGTCTGCGGCACGGAGCGCGCCCTTGCGGTCGTCGAGGTCGTGGCGCACGCGGGCGAGGTTGATCCAGCCCGTGAGCCGCCCCGGGTCCAGCGTGACGCTCTCGACGAGCGCGCCCTCCGCGCCCGCGGCGTCGCCGGACTTCCAGAGGGCGAGGCCGAGGAGGTAGCGGCAGGACGCGTCGTCCTTGCGTCCCCTGGCTGCGACGCGGAGCCTCTCCGCCGCGCCCCGGTAGTCGCCGTTCTCGAAGAGGGTCACGCCGTCCTTCCACGAGGACCGGGCCGTCGCCTCGTCGACCGGGAAGCTCTCCGGCGCGGGGATGGGCTTCGGCATCTCGGAGACGGTCTGCGAAACCGGGAGCGCCTCGAGCGCCGGAGAGCTCGGCTCCTGGGATTCGTAGGAACAGCCGGCGAGCAGCGTGCCGCCCGCGAGAACCAGCGCGATCGTCTTCATGGCGTCCTTCTTTCGGCCCGGGGAAGCTCCGCAGGAGGCCGGGCCGACCTCGAGAAGGGCGAGCGGCGTGCCACGGCACGGGCGCGAAGGGGCGCGGTATTCCGGGAGGTGCAGGCGGCGGCGCGTGTCCGCCGCGACACGGCCGTGGAGGCTAGTCCTCGACCGGGCGCTCGATCCCGAGGGCCTTCAGCTTCTTGTAGAGGTGGCTCCGCTCGAGCCCCAGCTCCTCGGCGGTCCGCGTCATCCGCCAGCGGTTCCGCTCGAGAGCCGCCTGGACCAGCTCGCGCTCGTGGCGCTCCACGGCGGCCGCCAGCCCCCCCGCCGCCGGCGCGGGGAGCGTCGCCCCGGGGTGAGGGTGAAGGAAGCCGAGATGCTCCGGCGCGACCTCGTCTTCCGCGACGAGGATCGCGACACGCTCCATCGCGTTCCGGAGCTCGCGGACGTTGCCGGGCCAGGCATGGCGCAGCAGCAGCTCCTGCGACGCCGGGGCCAGCCGCTTCGGGCGGACGCGGTTCCTCGCGCACGCCGCCTCGAGGAACCGCGCGGCGAGGGGGACGATGTCCTCCCCGCGCTCGCGAAGCGGGGGGAGGCGCACGGGGACCACCGCGAGCCGGTAGTAGAGGTCCTGCCGGAAGCGTCCCGCCGCGACCTCCTTCTCCGGGTCGCGGTTCGTCGCGGCGACGATCCGGACGCTCACCCGCTCGGGGCCGCGGCCGCCGATCCGCTCGACGTCCCCCGACTCGAGCGCGCGGAGGAGCTTCGGCTGGAGCGCGAGCGGGACCTCGCCGATCTCGTCGAGGAAGAGCGTCCCGCCGTCGGCCTGCTGGAACTTCCCCTGGCGCGCCTCGGTCGCGCCGGTGAACGCCCCGCGGACGTGCCCGAACAGCTCGCTCTCGAACAGGGTGTCGGGGATCGCCGCGCAGTTGACCACGCACCAGGGCATGCGGGCGCGCGGGCTCCCGGCGTGGATCGCGCGCGAGGCCAGCTCCTTCCCCGTGCCGTTCTCGCCGATCAGGAGGACGGTCGCCTCGGTCGGCGCGACGCGCGCGAGCGCGGCCCGCAGCGACTGCGTCGCCGGCGCGTCCCCGAGGATGCCCTCCGCCTGTCCGGCGTCGCGCGCAAGGCGCTGGTTCTCGCGCTCGAGGCGGCCGCGGTCGAGCGCGTGCCCGACCGCGAGCAGGATCCGCTCCATCGAGGGGGGCTTCTCGATGAAATCGAAGGCGCCGAGCTTGACCGCGCGCACCGCGCGCTCGATCGAGCCGTGCGCGGTCAGCACGATCGCCGGCACGGCGAGCCCCCGCTCGCGCATCGCGTCGAGCATCCCGAGGCCGTCGAGCTCCGGCATCTGGACGTCGAGAAGGACCGCGTCGATGCCGCCGCTCTCGAGGGCGGCGAGCCCCTCCGCGCCGTTCGCCGCCTCCTCGGTCCGGTACCCCTCGAGCCGGAGGCCCCGCGCGACCGTCGCGCGGATGTTCTTCTCGTCGTCGACGATCAGGACGGTGGGCATCGCCTCTCCATTCAACCACGCCGCTCGGGGGGGCCGTCGAGCGGGAGCGCGATCGAGAGGACCGCCCCGCCGTCGGGCGCGCGCGCCGCCCGGATCGACCCGCCGTGCTCGGCCACGATGCGCCGCGCGATCGCCATGCCGAGCCCGGTCCCACCGCGGCCCCCTCGCGTCGTGAAGTACGGCTCGAACAGGCGGCGCAGGGCCTCGTCGTCGAGCCCGGTCCCGGTGTCGCGGACCTCGAACACCGCCGAGCCCCCCTCGGAGTGGATCGCGAGGGCGAGCTCCCGGCGCGGCGAGGCCTCCATCGCGTCGAGGGCGTTGGCGACGACGTTCTTGAGCACCCGCCCGATCTGCTCCGCGTCCGCGCGCAGGGTCGACGGCGCCCGCGCGTCGTCGATCTCCGCCCGCAC
>DASRJG010000082.1:0-95112 GCA_035649595.1 Candidatus Polarisedimenticolaceae bacterium | reverse complement strand
GCGCGGTCCTCCGCGCGAGTCCCGGCCTCCGCCCTGCGGAGCTCGGCCTCGCGCGCGCGCTGGTCATGGGGCCCGCCGATCCTGAGACCGACCGTTGGCTCGCGCAGCTCGCGGCGCGCTATCCGAAAGATCCGGTTCCGGTTGCTCTCCGGGGGATCGCTCTCGAGCGGCGCGGGGACGCCGCGGGGGCGGCCGCCGCGTTTCGCGAGGCGCTGGCGATGGACCCGAGAGACACCGACGCCCGCGACGGCTTGCTCCGCCTCGGCGGCCGTCGCTAGCCCAAAAAAAAGGCGGGGGATCGCTCCCCCGCCCTTCGTTTCCTATGCGGACTTCAGATCAGAAGTGAACGGTCGGCCAGCTGCGGGCCTGGTTGGTGGCCTTGAGGTTGTACTGGAAGTCGTTGCCGTCCACCGTCAGCGTGGCGTGGATGCCCGGGCCGGGGTGCGCATTGTTCCAGTTGATGGCGTTCTGCGCGAGGTTCCGGTTGTTCGGGTTGCTCATGTCGATCATGAGCCGCCGCTGAGCGAGATTCGCCGTGATCCCGATCTGCGAGGTCATGGGCAGCGAGTAGGCGCTCCCGTTCCGGTTGTCGAGCAGGATCGAGGTGTTGAGCGCGCTCAGATTGCCACGGAGCCAGGTCGCGCCGCGGAAGGTGATCGGGGTCATCTCGTTCGCGAGCGCGATCAGCTTGAGGGAGCGGTCATTGACCTGCGACCGGCCGCACTCGCCGTAGTAGCGAGCGGTGCTGAGGAGCAGCGACATGCTGCGGGCGCCCGAGCAGCTCGTGTTGAACGTGTAGTCGTAGTCGTCCACATCGCCGACCTCGGGGTCGTTGGACGTCGTGACCTTGCAGCCCTGCCAGTCCGGAGCACAATACAGGTCATCCTTGAACGGCGAATCGGTGCTGCTCGTGAAGAAGTTCGACGTGGAGAGGGTGCGGTCTCCATTCGTCTTCTGGTCCACGAAGTTCAGGATGTTGTCATTGCCGTCCGGCCAGATCGTCGCCACGAAGAATCCGCTGAACCGCACGTAGGCGTTGCCGCTCGTGTTGACGACGCCGTCCACATCGTTGTCGGTGATCAGCGAATAGTTCGTGATCGCACAGCCGAAGCCCATCGACACGGCGATGGCGAGAGCGAACACCAAAAGCTTCTTCATCACTGGCTCCTTTGCGAAAGGTTCTCTTCCCAAACCCCTACAGCGCAAGAATCCGACCCTGTTGTCCGATTCCCCCCTTGCCCTTCGACCCGTCTCCGAAGCCCCCGGGCCTCACCTCCAGGAACCTCGTCACCCAGATCTCTAGGTTTGAGTTCCTCTCGTATACCGTGGTCAATGGATGCAGGCAAAGGGAAAAAGGTGACTCATCGTAACTTTGTCGTGTCGGATTTATGCCTACCCCCGGTCTACCGCGGATAGGGGTTCCGCTTTTTTTGGGTGCCCGGGGGTCAGTTGACGTACCCGAGGGAGCGGAGCTCCTGCCGGGTCTCGTCGCTGATGTGGTAGCCCCGGGTGTCGCCGGGGTCGGCCGCGATCCACGCCGCGAGCTCACGGCGGAGAGCCTCCCGGACCTCGGGGAGACGCTCGCCCGCGTCCTGCGTCTCTCCGGGGTCCCGCTCGAGGTCGTAGAGCCGCCATTCCGGGGGACGGCCCGCGTGCGGTACGTAGACCAGCTTGTAGCCGCCCCGTCGGAGCCACCGCCACTTGCCGGCGACCCCCGGGACCTCCCGGCGGGTGTTCTCCTCGTGAAGGCTGATATCGGTCTCCCCCAGGCAGGCCCGGTCGGCGCCGGCGCTTCCCTCGAGATAGGGCCGGAGCGTCCGACCCCGAAAGGCCGGCTCGGCGGGGAGCCCCGCCAGGTCGAGCACGGTCGGCGCGATGTCGATGCTGCTCTCGGTCGATCCCACCCTCACCCCCGGCCGGATCGTCCCCGTCCAGCGCATCATCAAGGGGATGTGGATCTCGGGCTCGGAGCCGAGGTCGCCGTGCTCGAAGAAGTAGTCGTGCTCCCCGAGCGACTCGCCATGGTCCGCGGTGAGGATCACGAGCGTCTTCCGGTCGATCCCGAGCCGCCCGAGAGTCGCAAGCAGCGTCCCGACCGCCTGATCGGTGTACCGGATCTCCCCGTCGTACAGAGCGACGAAGGATGCGACCTCGTCGGGCGGCATGTCGTTCTCGAAGATGATGGGCCCGATCGTCCGCGTCCGCGCGCGAAGCGCTTCGTACGTCGCGGACGTCCGTGGATCCTCCTCCGCGTACCGGGTCCGCCAGGGCGCGGGCGGGTCGTACGTCCAGTGCGGATCCATGAGATGGATCCAGAAGAACCACGGGCGCCCCCCGCGGGACGCGTTCTCGATCCAGTCCGCCGCCCGCCCGCACGCCTGCTCGGCCAGCGCGTGGGACCGGAAGTCGTCGTCGTAGGTGTCGAACCCCTGCGCGAGTCCCGAGGCCCGGACGAGGCGGGGATGGGTCTGGATCGCCCCCGTCGAGTAGCCGGCGCCGCGGAGCACCTCGGCGAGCGTCCGGTTGTCCGGCTCCAGCGGGAGGAGGAGGTTGCGCACCCCGTGCTCGTGCGGGTAGCTCCCCGTCAGGAGCGAGGCGAGGGAGGGGTTCGTCCGTGGAGAGACGGTGATGTGGCGCTCGAAGG
This sequence comes from Candidatus Polarisedimenticolaceae bacterium, assembly GCA_035649595.1. Classification (GTDB taxonomy): domain Bacteria; phylum Acidobacteriota; class Polarisedimenticolia; order Polarisedimenticolales; family DASRJG01; genus DASRJG01. The sequence goes on along the minus strand of DASRJG010000082.1, from coordinate 92,468 downwards.
TGACCCCCTCCCTGCCGAACCGGTCGATCGCGGGGCTCGTGTCGCGGGAATAGCCGTAGGTCGAGAGATGGTCGGCGCGCGTGGTCTCGAGCGTGATCAGGAGGACGTTGACGCGGTTCCCGCGCACCGGGCGACAGGCCGAGGCCGCGGTCACGGCGACGACGATCGCGGCGACCGCAACCACCTGGCGTCTCATCTTCGGTCCTCGAGGAACAGGACGATACCATCCGGTCCGAAGCGGTCGTCCCCGCGAAGCTCTTCGTCGGCGACGCGACGCCAGGCGGGATCGCGGTCGAGAGCCGCCGCGAGCGGCTCCGCCCCATCGATCAGCACCCACCGAACGTCGTAGCGCGCGCGCGCGTCGGCCCAGAGCGCCTCCCACCCCGGAGCACAGGAGAGGATCGGGTCGAACACGCGGGCCCGGAACGCCCCATAGAGATCGTTCCGCCCGTCCATGAACACGCGCTCGGCCGGGTACTGCCGGAACATCAGGAACCCGCCGAAGCGGTAGCTGTTGAACCCGTTCCCCGGCACTCCGCTCTTCGAGAGGAACCGGACATGGGCCTCGGGCAGGGGGCGCGAGGGGCGCTCCTCGAAGCGGGGGACCGGACCGATGAACCGCGGGCCGGAGAGCACGACGATGCCCGCCGCGATCGCGAGACCGGCGGCGGCACGGGTCCACGCGCTCTCGGGGAGCGTGCGTCCCCGACGACGCATCAGATCCGTGAGGGCGATCGCCAGGACGGGCGCGAGGACGATCGCGAGCAGCGGGAGATGACGAATGGCCGTCAGGAACAGACCCGCGAAGAGCGCGACACGCAGAACGAGCGCGGCGCGAAGGCGCGCTCCCGCGGCGAGCGCGATCACGAGGAGGGCGACCGCGGTGACGAGCAACGGGAGGCGCAGGAGGTCGGGCTTCGCCCATTCGTTGTTGGCGGCGTAGATCTCCGGCCGGGCGGCGTACAGGAAGGGGTGGACGACCTGCGCGACGCCGAGAGGGTTCAAGAACGCGGCGAACGGCGCGCCGAGCGCGGTCGCCGTCACCTCCCACGCGCGACGGCGGCGGCCGGGATCGTGCCGCGCCTCCCACCACGCCCCCGCCGCCTCGCATCCGAGAAGCCCCAGCCCCACCACGAACGCGCCGTGAACGTTGGCCCAGACGGCGATCACCGCGGCGCAGGCCGGGAGCGCCCAGCGAGCCCGTCCCCGGGCCCGCTCGAGCAGGTAGCCGAGAGCGGCGAGCGCCGCGTAGCTCGCGATCTGAGGGCGGATGTCCCAGAAGAGGTTGCCGAACGTCAGGAACGCGGCGAGCCAGACCGAGAGGGCCGACAGGAGCGGCGGCGCGCCGGCGCGCGCCATGGTCGCCGCGAGGAGCGCCAGCGTGACCGCGACCGCGGCGGCGCGGAGGATCACGAGTCCGGCACGCCCGGGCGGCGTGAGCGCGAGCACCCCCGACGGCTCGCGCGCAGTGCGGCCGACCAGCGCGGCGACGACCTGGAACCCCCACTCGTTGTCGTGCCACTCCGCGGTCCCGAAGCTCGCCGAGCCCACTCCGCGTTGCGGGATCGCGCGCTCGTCGAGGATCCGGCGTCCGGTCGCGAGGTGGTAGTACGCATCCACGCTCGTGATCGGAAAGAGCGCGAGCCAAGCCGCCGAGGCGACCGCGAGCCACGGCAGGAGCTGGGCGGCGCGGGGCGACGCGGCGCGAGTCACGGGGAAGAGCTTACGTCAGTTGAACAGCGTGACGGAGCCGTCGGCCTCCACCCGCATCTGCACCTTCGAGGCCGTCGAGGTGACGATCCGCCCCTCGCTCTTGCGTGGGGTGCGCCCCATCTTCGTCTGGACCTTCTTGACGTAGTCCTGGGTCTCCGCGTAAGCGGGAACGCCGCCGTAACGCTTCACCGCTCCCGCGCCCGCGTTGTAGGCGGCGAGGGCGAGCGTGACGTTGCCCTCGTACTGGTCGAGGAGGTCGCGCAGATGCTTCGCCCCCGCGCTCAGGTTCTGGTAGGGGTCGTGGAGGTTGGTCACGCCGTAGCGCTTCGCGGTGGTGGGCATGAGCTGCATCAGCCCTTGCGCTCCCTTCGACGACTGCGCCTTCGGGTTGAACCCCGACTCGACCAGCGCCACCGCCTTCACGAGCGTGGGGTCGACCCCGTTCTCGCGCGCGACCATGTCGATGTACGGGTCGTAGGGAGTCGCCGGGAGGGTGACCGAGCGCTGCGCCGGCCCGCCCCGGGTGCGGGGGACGGGCTTCACGTCGCTGCGCGACGCGGTGTTGGTGAACACGATGTCGCCGTTCTTGTCCTTGTAATAGAGGAGCTCGTCCGCCGACGCGGGTCCCGCGGCCAGACCCCAGGCCGCCAGGATCGCGGTCTTCAGAAGCTGTCGCGGGCCGATGCTCAAGCGGTCGCTCCCGCGCGTCGCGCCACCGCGTCCCGCCCCGCGCGCAGAGCCTCGTCCAGACGGGACGGCTCCTTGCCCCCCGCCTCCGCCATGTCGTCGCGTCCCCCGCCTCCGCCGCCGATGATCTTCGCAAGCTCACGCACGAGATCGCCCGCAGCGATCCTCCCCTTCACGTCGTCCGTGACCGCGACCAGGATCGACGCCTTCTCCGCCTCCGCGCGGCCGAGGATCACCACCCCGCTCCCGAGCTTCTGCCGGAGGTTGTCGGCGAGCACGCGCGTGTCCTGGGACGGGAGTCCGTCCACCCGCGCGGCGATCAGCCGGATCCCTCCGACGACCTCCGGGCTCTCGGCGCGGCGCAGCAGATCGGCGCGAACCGCGCTCAGCCGCTGCTGATCGAGCTCGCGCTGCATCGCGCGGAGCATCTCGGCGCGGCGACCCACCTCCGCGAGGAGATCGTGCCGGGGGACGGACAGGAGGTCTTCCATGCTCCGTAGAATCTGGTGATCGGCCCGGGACTTTTCCAGTGCGCCTTCTCCGGTCAGAGCCTCGACGCGACGCGTGCCCGAGGCGATGCCGCGCTCCCCGGTGAGCAGAAAGACGCCGATCTCGCCGGTTCTGGCGCAGTGCGTCCCGCCGCACAGCTCTTTCGAAAACGTACCGATGGTTACGACCCTGACGGTGTCGCCATATTTCTCGCCGAAAAGGGCCATGGCGCCCGAGCGAAGCGCCTCGTCGAGCGGCATCTGCTCCGTGACGATCGGCGCGTTCTCGAGGATGCGGCGGTTGACCAGCGACTCGATGTCGGCGCGCGCGCGGTCGCTCACGCCGGCGAAATGGCTGAAGTCGAATCGCAGCCGGTCGGGGGCGACCAGCGAGCCGGCCTGCTTGACGTGCGTTCCCACAACCTCGCGGAGGGCCGCGTGGAGGAGATGGGTCGCGGTGTGGTTGCGCCGGATCGCCTCGCGGCGCGCGGTGTCCACCTCCGCGGTGACCGCGTCCCCCGCGGCCAGGCGTCCGGACTCGATCGTGACGCGCGAGGTGATCAGGCCGGTCGCCGGGCGCGTCGTGTCGAGCACCTTCGCGCGCCCGGCGCCGCCGACGATCCACCCCGTGTCGCCGATCTGACCTCCCGCCTCGCCGTAGAACGGCGTGGCCGCGAGCAGCACCTCCCCGGAGCCCCCCTCCACCAGCTCCCGGACCGGCGTTCCGTCCTCGCCGAGCAGGGCGACGATCGGGACGCCCTCGAGCGTATCGGCGCCGAACCCCTCGAACTTCGTGGGCGCGCTCGGCGCGATCGCCCCCCAGCGGGCCTGCGCTTCTTCTTTCTTGGCCCCCTTCCAGGACGCCTGCGCGCGGCTCCGCTGTTTCGCGAGCTCCGCCTCGAACCCGGCGAGGTCGAGCGCGAGCGCCCGCTCCTCGGCGACGTCCTGCGCCAGATCGATCGGGAGCCCGAACGTGTCGTAGAGGCGGAACAGCTCGGCTCCCCCGAGCGTCGTGGTCCCGGCGGGCAGCTTTCCTATCGTCTCGTCGAGGAGCGACAGACCCGCGGCGATCGTCTCGCCGAATCTTTCCTCCTCGCGGCGCGCCACCTCGAGGATCGCCGGGAGGGCGCCGACGATCTCGGGATAGACCTCGCCGAGGGTCTCGACCACCGCCGGGGCGACGTGGTGGAGGAACGGCCCCTCGATCCCCAGCTTCCGGCCGTGCCGGATCGCGCGCCGCAGCACCCGGCGCAGCACGTACCCCCGCTTGTCGTTCGCCGGCGTCACGCCGTCCGCGACGAGGAAGCAGAGCGCCCGCGAGTGGTCCGCGATCACCCGCATCGAAATGTCCGCCTCCGGGCGCGCGCCGTAGGCGACCCCCGCTCGCGACGCGGTCGCCGCGAGGATCGGCTGGAAGAGGTCGGTGTCGTAGTTGCTGCGCTTCCCCTGGAGCACGGACGTGAACCGCTCGAGCCCCATCCCGGTGTCGACCGACGGCGCGGGAAGCGGCTGGAGGTCCCCGTCGGCCTTCTGATCGAACTGCATGAACACGAGGTTCCAGATCTCGATGTAGCGCGTCGCGTCGGTCTCGGGGGTCGAGGGGCCGGTGACCGAGGTCAGATCCTGGCCCAGATCGAAGTAGATCTCGCTGCACGGGCCGCAGGGGCCGGTATCCCCCATCCTCCAGAAGTTGTCGCGCTCGCCGAGCTTCAGGATGCGCCCGGGAGCCACCCCTGCCGCGTCCCGCCAGATCGCGAACGCCTCGTCGTCCGGGGGAACGCCCGCGTTCCCCTCGAAGACGGTGACCCACAGGCGGTCCTTGGGGACGCCGAAGCGCTCGGTGACCATCTCCCACGCCCAGACGATCGCGTCCCGCTTGAAGTAGTCCCCGAACGAGAAGTTCCCGAGCATCTCGAAGAACGTGTGGTGGCGCGGCGTCCGCCCGACCTGCTCGAGGTCGTTGTGCTTCCCGGAGACGCGCAGGCATTTCTGGGACGAGGCCGCGCGGACGTAGTCGCGGACCTCGGCCCCTGTGAAGACGTTCTTGAACTGGTTCATCCCGGCGTTGGCGAACAGGAGCGTGGGGTCGTCGGGCAGAACGAGCGGCGAGCTCGGCACGACACGATGGCCCCGCGAGGCGAAGAACTCCAGGAAGGCGCGGCGGATCTCGAGCGACGTCATGGGTCGGTTCCTTCGAAGCCGTAGGGGCGAAGCGCCGCGTCGATCGCGCCGGGCTCGAACCCCTCGTGGAGCAGCGCATTGTACACACGCGCGAGGCGCGTCCGGCTCGCGCGCCCGGGCGGGGGCCCCAGACGGCGCCGCACCGCCCGCTCGAGGCTCGCGGCCTCGTCCACGTCTCCTCCCTCGACCGCCTCGCGCCAGACCGATGCCGCGACCGCGGGGTCGACGCCGCGGGCCTCGAGCTCGGCGAGGCTGCGCTCGCGCCCTCGCCCGCGCGATGCAGCCCGTGTCGCGAGCCAGTGACGCGCGAGCTCCCGGTCGTCGATCGCGCCGGAGGCGGTCAGGCGCCGGATCGCGTCGTCGACGCCGGGGCCGTCGTGCCCCCTGCCGTGAAGGCGCGCGGCGAGCTCGCGCTCGCTCAGCGGCCTCCGCGCGAGCAGCGCCACCGCCTCGTCGTAGGCCGACCGCATCGGCGCACTCTAACCCCGAAACGAGAAACGCCGCCCGGGATCGGGCGGCGGAGAGGGTTTCGAGCCGGCGACCCGTGCGTCAGCTTCGGCTGAACTCGAAAGGCGAGTCGGGGGACTGCGGGTTGAAGGAGGAGGAGGAGGAGTCGCTCTTGGTCGCCGCCTGGTCCATCTGCTCCGACGACATCTCCGAGGTCGAGTGGATCCCGGCCACCTTCAGCTTGAACTCGTCCGGGTTGGTCGCCTGGCGGAGCGCCTCCTCGAACGAGATGAGGTCCTGCTTGTACAGGCGGTAGAGCGACTGGTCGAAGGTCTGCATCCCGTACTGGCTCGTCCCCTGCTGGATCGCGTCCCGGATCAGCTTCGTCTTCTCCTTGTTCTCGACGCAATCGCGGATGTACGCGGTCGTCCGGAGCACCTCGACGGCGGGGACGCGCCCCTTCCCGTCGGAGCGGGGAACCAGGCGCATGGAGATGACGGCCTTGAGGACCGACGCGAGCTGGAGGCGGATCTGCTTCTGCTGGTGCGGGGGGAAGACCGAGATGATGCGGTTCACGGTCTCGGTGGCGTCGAGCGTGTGGAGGGTCGAGAGGACGAGGTGCCCCGTCTCGGCCGCGGTGAGCGCGGTCTCGATCGTCTCGTAGTCGCGCATTTCGCCGACGAGGATCACGTCCGGATCCTGGCGGAGAGCCGAACGCAACGCGAGGGCGAAGGACTTGGTGTCCACTTCGACCTCGCGTTGGTTCACCAGGCTCTTTTTGTCCCGGTGCAGGAACTCGATCGGATCTTCGATGGTCATGATGTGCTCGGTGCGGGTCGAGTTGATGAAATCGATCATCGCGGCGAGCGAGGTCGATTTCCCCGAGCCCGTCGTCCCGGTGACGAGGATCAGCCCGCGCCGCTCGCCCGCGATCTGCTCGAGGACCTGCGGGAGGAGGAGGTCGCGGATCGTCAGGATCTTGACCGGGATCACGCGGAGGACGAGCCCGACCGTTCCGCGCTGCTGGAAGACGCTGCAGCGGAACCGCCCCAGGCCGGGGACCGAGTACGCCATGTCGATCTCGAAGTTGTCCTTGAACTTCTGCTTCTGGCGGGCGCTCATGATGCTGAACGCCATCGAGATCGTGTCCTCCTGCATGAGGCGCTTCTGGTCGGTCAGGGGGAGGAGCTTCCCGTCGACGCGAATGACCGGGTGGCTCCCGACCTTCAGGTGCAGGTCGGAGGCTCCGCGGTCGGTCGAGATCTTCAGGAGATCGTTGATGTGCAGTTCCATGATCCTCCCCGTCCGGGGACGTCTGACCCCGCCTGGAACATAGGCGCGGGTGTGGGGTCCGTCAACCGATCAGGAGCCGGCGAGACGTTGACGGACCGCGGGATTCCCGGCGGAGCGCGCGACGCAATCCTGGACGAGCGGCTGGATCTCCGCCGTGCGGTTGAGCCTCCGGAGGAGCGCGATCGCCCCGTCGAGCGCTTCCGTGTGGGAGGGGCGTGCGGACAGGGCGTTCCGGTAGCGGCCGAGCGCCTCGTCGTCCCGCCCCAGGCGCTCGAGCGCCCGGCCGGCGAGCACCGACAGCTCGGCGTCGGATCCTCCCGCGGCTGAGAGACCGGCCTCGGCGGTCGCGAGGGCGAGGGCGTTCTCCCCCGTGCCGAGGTACGACTCCGCCAGGCGCGCGTCGATTCCGACGTACGTCCCGCCGTGCCCCCTGAGCGCGAGCCAGAGGTCGCGGCACTCCGCATGCCGTCCCTGCGACGCGAGGAGCGCGGTGAGCCTCCGGTACGCGAGATAGAAGTCGGGATAGCGGCGGATCAGCTCGCGGTAGGTGGCTTCCGCCGCGCGGAGATCTCCGCGCGCGCGGTGGGCCTGTCCGAGGCGCAGTCGGAACTCGGGGTTCTCCGGGTCGCCGGCGACGAGCCGCTCGAAGATCGACACCGCGTCCCCACCGTCGCGGATCACGTCGGTCCCGCGGAGGTACTCGTCGTAGTCCGCTACCCCGTCCTTCGGATCGCGCCCCGGCCCGGAGCCCGAAGCCGCGGGGGCTCCGGCGCCGCCGCCTCCGACGTAACCGAGCGATTGCAGGCGCGCGAGCAGGTCGTCGTCGACGCCCGTCTCGGCGCCCTCCTTCGACGCGTGGCTCGACGACGCGACGGCCACGCGCGAGAGGAGCGCGTTCATGGCGTCGTCCTTCGCGGGATCGGTGCGCGCCAGGTCGCGCGCCTCGCCGGGATCGGCGTCGAGGTCGTAGCGCTCGGGCCGGGGGGCGGCGATCCACTTCATCCCGCCGCGGCGGATCGCGAAGAGCGGCGCCCAGCCGAACTCCTCCGCCGCGAAGAAGCTCTCCGCGTACACCGTCCGGCCGGGACCCGGAGCGAGGGGGTCGTCGGTCTCGGGGGCCGCCTCGCGCCCCATCACGTCGCGCCCGTCGATCGAGCCCTCGAACGGCACGTGGGCGAGCGCCGCGATGGTCGGGGCGAGATCGACGAGGCTGACGAGGTCGCGGCGACGCTCCCCCCGCGCGACCTTCCAGGGGGCGCGTACGACGAGCGGGACGTGGAGCGTGGACTCGTAGACCAGGAGGCCGTGCGACGCCTCGCCGTGATCCCCGAGACCCTCACCGTGATCGCCGGCGATCACCACGATCGTCCGGTCGAGCGCGCCCCCCTTCGCGAGCGCGTCGAGGACGCGCCCCAGCTCGGCGTCTGCGAACGCGATCTCCCCGTCGTACGGGCGGCCGGCGAAGCTCTCGGCGTACGGGGAGGGCGGCTCGTACGGAAGGTGCGCGTCGTAATAGTGGATCCAGGCGAAGAAGGGCTTCGATCCGGCGAGGGCGCTCGCGAGCCAGGGAAGCGCCCTCGCGTTGACCTCGGCCGCGGACCGCTCGCTCCGGCCGTCCCCCCGGTCGCCGTCCCCGAAGTCGTCGTCGAACGTCGCGAACCCCTGGGAGAACCCGAAGGTGCGCGCGACCGGGTAGGCGCCCACGAACGCGCCGGTCGCGTACCCCGCCGCCGCGAACGCCTCGGCGAGCGTGCGGCTTCCGTCGGGGAGCCGGAACCGTCCGTTGTTGCGGACCCCATGCGCCTGCGGGTAGAGACCGGTCATCACGCTCGCGTGCGACGGCGTGGTCAGAGGCGTGGCCGACCAGGCCCGCTCGAACAGCGTTCCCTGCGCCGCGATCCGATCGAAGACCGGGGTCGTCGCACCCGCCGCGCCGTACGCGCCCAGGTGGTCCGCGCGCGTGGTGTCGAGGGTCACGAGGAGCACGTTGGGGCGAGGGACGTCGCGGCGGGTCGCCGGGCATCCGGACGCGACGCAGGCGGCCAGGACGCCGATCCCCCACGAGCGTCGCGCGCGGTCCATGAGGCAGCAGTCTACAGGATGGAGCCGAGGTCCCCCCATGCGTGGAGGACGATCGCGGCCGCGACGGCGCCGGCCGTTTCCGTCCGAAGGGTCCTCGGGCCGAGCGACGCCGGGCGCCACCCGGCGTCGACGAGGGCGGCGATCTCCTCGGGAGCGAACCCTCCCTCGGGACCGATCGCGATCCACACCTCCTTCGCGGGCGCTCCCGCGAGGAGAGCTGCGAGCGGCGCCGCGTCGGGCGACGTGTGAAGTGCGAGCGCGAGCACGCCGGGCGGGGGCGTCTGCGGACGGCCCGCGGCGTCCACGGCCGGCACGACCCGCCTTCCGGACTGCTTGCACGCCTCCATCGCGATCCGCTCGTAGCGGGCGAGCCGCGCGGCCGACGGAGCCCGCTCTCCGCGCTCGGTCTCGATCAGACGGAATGCCGCGACCCCGAGCTCGGTCCCCTTCTGGAGCACCCACTCCAGCTTCTCCGGCCGGACGATCGCCTGGTGCAGCACGACGCGCAGGCGCGGCTCGACGACTCCATCCGCGGGCGGGCCGACGAGCACCGTCACGCGCTCCCCCGCGATGGCGTCCACGGTCGCCGACCACTCGCCCCCCCGCCCGTCGAACACCGCGAGCGTCTCCCCCGCCCGGGCACGGAGCACCCGCGCGACGTGATGGGATTCCTCGGGATCGAGCACCGCGCGCGTCCCCTCCGCCGGCGCCGCCAGGAACGCGCGCCGCACGCGGCTCGTCATCCCGAAAGTCTCGCGACCAGGCAGGCCCACGCGCCTTCGCTCCGTCGATCCGGCACGACGATCCCCGCCGCGCGGAGCGTCTCCTCGATCTCGGCGAGATCCTCCAGCAGGAAGCCGGACGCGATCAGCGTTCCTCCGGGGCGCAGCGCGCCCGCCAGCTCCTGCGCGTGCCGCAGGAAGAACGACGCCTGGATGTTGGCCACGATCCCGTCGAACCGCTCGCCGCCGCACGCGTCGATCGAGCCGGCCCGGACCGTGACGCGGTCTCCCATGCCGTTGGCCTGGACGGCCTCCTGCGCGACGTGCGCGCTCTCCGGATCGAGATCGACCGCCATCACCCGCGATGCCCCGGCGTGCGCGGCGATCAGGGCGAGCAGACCGCTCCCCGTTCCGAGATCGAGCCACGTCGAGCCCGCTGCCGCCTCCCGCTCCACCGCCGCCGCGCACAAGCGCGTCGTCTCGTGCTCTCCCGTCCCGAAGGCCATTCCCGGGACCAGACGGATCGGGATCCGCCCGGCGGGCGGGTCGAGGGACGGGGACGGGAGCACGACGAATCGGGTCCCCACCGGAATCGGGCGGAGCGTCTCCTGCCAGCGCTCCGCCCACCGCTCGTCCTCCACCGGCTCCAGGCGGATCGCGGCGTCCCCCGCCGACATCCCGTGCGCGGCGACCGAGCGGGCGGCGCGATCCTTCCAGGCCGCGGCGTCGTCGGCCGGCCCGAGGTAGACCCTGAGCTCGGAGCGTCCGGCTCCGGTCGGGGCGACCTCGACGCCGAGGCTTCCGCCCCCGAGCACGGCCGCGATCTCGTCGTCCAGCGCGTCGGGAACGCTCACCCGCAGCACGCGCCAGCGGATCAATTGAAGATGTCTTTCACGCGATCGATGATCCCGCGCTCGGCGGTCTCCTCGCCGTCGAGCGCGGCGAGCTTCTCGAGCAGGTCGCGCTGCTCGGCCGTCACGCGGCGCGGCGTCCTGACCTGGATCGTCACGTGCAGATCGCCCCGGCCGCTCCGGTCGATCATCGGCAGTCCCCGCCCGCGGAGCACGACGACCGTCCCCGACTGCGTGCCGGCGTCGATCTCGAGATCGTCCTCGCCGCCGCCGAGCTTCGGGATCCGCACGCTCGCCCCGAGCGCGGCCTGCGAGAACGAGATCACCGCCTCGACGTGGAGGTCGGCGCCGTCCCTCCGGAACACCGGGTGCTCGGCGACGTGGATGACGACGTACAGGTCGCCGGGTGGGCCGCCCGAGGCGCTCGCCTCCCCCTCCCCTCCGATGCGGAGGCGCATCCCATCGTCCACGCCGGCCGGCACACGCACCGTGAGCTTCCGCTCGATGCGCACCCGTCCCTGTCCCGCGCAGGTCGGGCATGGCTTGACGATCCGCTTGCCCGAGCCGCCGCACGTGCCGCAGGTCCGCGCGATCGTGAAGAAACCCTGCTGGAACGCGACCTGGCCGCGGCCGCGGCAGGTCGGGCAGGTCTGCACCCCTTCCTTCCCCTCGGCGCCGGTGCCGCGGCAGGTGCCGCAGCGCTCCCAACGCGGGATCGTGATGGGAACTTCGACGCCCGAGGCCGCCTGCTCGAACGCGATCTCGAGGTCGAAGCGCAGGTCCTGCCCGGCGCGCGAGGCGCGGCGTCCGCCGCCGAAGATGTTCCCGAGGCCGAACAGGCTTCCGAGGATGTCGCCGAAGTCCGCGAACGTCTCCTGGTCGAATCCCGGGAACCCCGCCCCCTGGCCGAGCCCCGCGCGGCCGAACCGGTCGTACGCCTCGCGCTTCCGCGGATCCGACAGGACCGCGTAGGCCTCGGCGGCGTCCTTGAACATCTCTTCCGCGGCCTTGTCGCCGGGGTTCTTGTCCGGGTGGTACTTGAGCGCGAGGCGGCGGTACGCCTTCTTCAGCTCGTCGGCCGAAGCCTCGCGCGAGACCCCGAGGATCTCGTAGTAGTCACGGTCCGACAACCGCTCACGCCTCCTCGACCGTATCCGCGGCCTCTCCGCCGGCCGCCTTCGCGTCCCGCTCGTCCGACGAGAACGCGCCGGGATCGTACAGGATCACCTCGGAGAGGATGCGGCCCACCTCCGCGATCCGCTCCAGGGCGGTCGTGCACTCGGCCGCGCTGCCGCTCTCGAGCGCCCGGCGCGCGGTCTCGAGGATCTTCCGCACGTTCGACTGCTGCTCCGGCGGGAGCATCGCTCCGAACTCCGCGAAGGTCTTCTGGTTGGACTCGACCAGTCCCTCGAGACGCGTGCGGATCCGGATGAACTCCGCCCGGCGGCGGTCCTCCTCCTCGTGCTTCTGCGCGTCCTCGATGATCGCCTGGATCTCGGACTCGGCGAGCCCGCCGGCCGGCGTGACGATGATCTTCTGCTCGCGCTTGGTGGCGAGGTCGCGCGCGGAGACGTTGACGATCCCGTTGGAGTCGATGTCGAACGTCACCTCGATCTGCGCCGTCCCCTTGGGAGCCGGCGGCACGCCGACCAGATCGAACCGGCCGAGGGACTTGTTGTGCCCCGCGATCTCCCGCTCCCCCTGGAGGACGTGGACCTCGACCTTCGACTGGTTGTCCGCCACGGTCGTGAAGATCCGCGACTTCCTCGTCGGGATGGTCGAGTTGCGCTCGATGATCTTGGTGAACATCCCGCCGCGGGTCTCGATCCCGAGGGACAGGGGGGTCACGTCGAGCAGGACCATGTCCTTGACGTCCCCCTTGAGGATGCCGGCCTGGATCGCGGCGCCGATGCTGACCACCTCGTCCGGGTTGATCTCGGAATTGGGCTCGCGGCCGAAGATCTTGCGCACGGTCTCGACGACCTTGGGCGTGCGGGTCTGGCCGCCGACGAGGATCACCTCGTCGATGTCCTCGGGGCGAAGCCCCGCCATGCGCAGCGCCTCCTCGCAGGGCCCCTTGGTCTTCTCGATCAGGTCGTCCACCAGCTCCTCGAACTTCGCACGGCTCAAGCTGGTGTTGAGATGGCGCGCTCCGCTCTCGTCCGCCGAGATGAACGGCAGGTTGATCTCGGTCGCGTCGAGGCGCGAGAGCTCGCACTTCGCCTTCTCCGCCGCCTCCTTGAGGCGCTGGAGGGCGAGCCGGTCCGCGCGGAGGTCGATCCCCGTCTCGCCGTGGAAGAGCGAGAGGAGCCAGTCCACGATCCGCTGGTCGAAGTCTTCGCCTCCGAGGAAGGTGTCTCCCGAGGTGGATTTGACCTCGAACACCCCCTCGCCGAGCTGAAGGATCGAGATGTCGAACGTGCCCCCGCCCAGGTCGTACACCGCGATCTTGCGGGGGGCGGTGCCCTCGTCGAGCCCGTGCGCGAGCGCGGCCGCCGTCGGCTCGTTGACGATCCGGAGCACGTTGAGACCGGCGATCCGGCCGGCGTCCTTCGTCGCCTGGCGCTGGGAGTCGTCGAAGTAGGCCGGGACCGTGATCACGGCCTCGGTCACCTCCGCGCCGAGGTAGTCCTCCGCGGTCTCCTTCAGTCGCGCGAGGAGGTACGCGGAGATCTCCTGCGGCGAGTAGTCGCGGTCACGAACGTGGATCCAGGCGTCGGCGTTCGCCGCGGGGACGATTTGATACGGAACGATCTGCCGGGCCTTGCCCACCTCGGGCGACTCGAACTTCCGGCCGATGAGCCTCTTGACGGCGTAGATCGTGTGCTGCGGGTTCGTGAGGGCCTGCCGCTTCGCGATCTGGCCGATGAGCTTCTCGCTGCGCGCGGTGAAGGCCACGATCGACGGGGTCGTCCGCGCGCCTTCCCGCGTCGCGATCACCTTGGGCTTCCCGCCCTCCATCACCGCGATGCAGCAGTTGGTCGTTCCCAGGTCGATGCCGATCACCTTCGCCATCGTCAGGACTCCTTCCCGTCGTCCGGTGCGGCGCCCTCGTCGTGCGTCTCGATGCGGACGCGCACCATGGCCGGCCGGAGGACGCGATCGCGCAGGAAGTATCCCCGCTGGAACACCTGCGTCACCGTGTGAGGAGGCATCGGAGAGTCCGGATCGGTCGCGACCGCCTCGTGCCGGACCGGGTCGAACGGCTCGCCCACGCCGTCCATCCTCCTGAGGCCCTCGAGCTCCAGCTCGCTCAGGAGCTGCCGCTGGATCAATGCGACCCCTTCGAGGAGCGCGTCGCCGGCGCCGCCGTGACGGGCGGCGGCCATCGCGCGCTCGAAGTTGTCCAGGACCGGGAGGATGCGCCGCACGAGGTCGGCGGTCGCGTACCGGACGTGGTCGACACGCTCGCGCTCCATCCTCTTCTTGAAGTTCTCGAAATCGGCCTGAAGCCGCAGAAGGCGCTCCCGGAGCGCGGCCTCCTCGCCGGACGGCGCCGCGGGGGCGTCGAGCGCCGTCGCGTCCCCGGCGTCCTCGAACACCACCTCGACGTCGTCCGGGTCGGCGCTCGGCGGCTCCTTCCCGTCCTCGTCCAGGCCGATGACCTCGAGGATCTCGATGTCGTCGGCCGGGTCGGGCTCGGGACGCATGCCGCCGCGGGGCTTGTCTGGGCTCATGCGGCTCACCTCACGCCCCCGGACGGGTCAGGAACCGTGTCAGCACGTGCGCGAGGTAGTCCACGAGCGCGATCGTCCTCGCGTACTCCATCCGCGTCGGACCGACGATCCCGACGGTCCCCAGGACGCGGTCGCCGGCGCGGTAGGTCGTGGCAACGAGGGAGAGCTCCGAGAGCCCGGACACCGGGTTCTCGTGCCCGATGACGACCTGCACGCCCTGGCCGCCCAACACGCTCTCCAGCAGATCGATCAGGCGTCCCTTCTGCTCGAGCGTCCGGAGGAGGCTCCGCGTCCGCGCCAGGTCTCCGAACTCGGGCGCCCCGAGCAGGTTCGACGCCCCCTCGACGAGGACGTCCTTGACCTCCTCGACGTCGAGCGCCTCGCGGCCGAGCGCGAGCAGGCGCGCGCGGAGGTCGTCGTAGAGCACGCGCTCCTCGGTCAGCTCGCGGGCGATCGCCTCGCGGATCTCGGGAAGGGTCCGGCCGGCGAAGCGGTGCGACAGCTCGTTCCCCATCCGGTCGAGATCCGCCTGGTCGAACGGATCGAGGACGTCGAGGATCCGGTTGTGCACCACGCCCGAACGGTCCACGAGGATGGCGACGATGCGGCGCGGATCCAGACGGACGAACTCCAGCCGCTCGACGACGATCCGCCGCATCTCGGGAGCGAGCACGACGCCCACGTGCTGGGAGACCTCGGAGAGCTGCCGGGCCGCCTCGTTGAGGAGCTCGGGGATCTCCCCGCGGCGTAGATGCAAGGCCTCGTCGATCGCCTGCGCTTGGCCGGCCGCGATCGTGGGGCGCTCCATCAGGCGGTCGACGAAGATGCGGTAGGCCCGATCGGTCGGCACGCGTCCCGCGGAGGCATGCGGCTGCGCGAGAAGGCCGCGCTGCTCGAGGTCCGACATGACGTTCCGGATCGTCGCGGGGGAGAGGTCGAGCCCCGTCGCGCGCGAGAGGGTGCGCGATCCGACCGGCTCTCCCGTCAGCACGTGCGCCTGGATCACCGATTTCAGGATCTCGCTCTCGCGATCGTCGAGCTCCCACGGGCCGGGACCGGGAGGCGGGGTCTTCACGGCTTCGGCCCGGCGAGGCTCGTCTCGCGCCCGCTGGTGAGGAAGGCCCGGATGAAGCCGTCGACGTCCCCGTTGAGGACGCGATCCGCATCCCCGACCTCGAAGCCGGTCCGGTGGTCCTTCACGAGGCGATAGGGGGCGAGCACGTACGAGCGGATCTGGTGGCCCCACTCGATCTTCTTCTTCTCGCCGACCTCCTGGGCGAGCTTCGCCTCCGCCTGCGCGCGCGCGCGGTCGGCGAGCTTCGCGCGGAGGATCGACATCGCGACGTCGCGGTTCCGGTGCTGTGACCGCTCGTTCTGGCAGGTGACCACGATGTTCGTCGGCAGGTGCGTGATCCGCACCGCGGAGTCGGTGACGTTGACGTGCTGTCCTCCCGCCCCGGAGGAGCGGTAGGTGTCCACGCGCAGGTCCTTGTCCTCGATGACGATCGCGAGGTCGTCCTTGACCTCGGGGATCACGTCCACCGACGCGAACGACGTGTGTCGGCGGGCCTGCGCGTCGTACGGGGAGATCCGCACGAGACGGTGCACGCCGCGCTCGGCCTTGAGGTAGCCGTAGACGTTCGGTCCCTCGACCGAGAGGGTCGCGCTCTTGATCCCCGCCTCCTCACCCGCCTGGAGGTCGAGCGTCGCGACCTTGAATCCCCGCCGCTCGGCCCACCGCGCGTACATGCGGTAGAGCATCTCGGCCCAGTCCTGCGATTCGGTCCCTCCCGCGCCGGGGTGGATCTCGACGATCGCGGAGGAGCCGTCGTGCTCGCCGGTCAGGAGGGTGGAGAGCTCGGTCTCCTCGACGCGGGCGTCGAGAGCGTCCACGGCCTGCAAGAGATCGGCGAGGACGTCCTCCCCCTCGCGGGCCAGCTCGTAGAAGGTCCGGGCGTCGTCGAGCATCCGCTCGAGGGCGGCCGCGGTGTCCACGCTCTCGTTCAGCCGCGAGCGCTTCTGCTGGAGGAGCTTGGTGCGATCGGGATCCCCCCAGACCGCGGGGTCGCTCAGCTCGGTCTCGATCGCGCGGAGATCGGCGTTCTTCCGGTCCACATCAAAGGAACCTCCGCAGCGCCTCGACCTTTTCGGACAACGCGCCGATTCGCTCGCCAAGCTCCTGGAGATCCGGACCGCGCACTCCACCCCTCCGTCGGGACGCAATGTAGGACCGGCGCCGCCGCGCGCAAGTCGCTGGCGAAAAATAGCATAGCGGTCCGGGCTCAGCCCCCGGGCTTGACGACCCAGGTGCTCGCCTGACCGTCCTGGTGGAGGCGGGCCGCCCCGGACTCCGCCGCTTCCTTCGTGGCGAAGCCGCCGACCCGCACCTTGTACAGGCTCCCCGACGCGCCTTCGGCGACGACGTCGGTCCGGACCGGGTAGCCCTTCCCGCGGAGCGTCCGCACGACCTCCTCGGCGGCGTCGCGGTCGCGCCCGACGAAGACCTGGACGAACCAGGATCCGGGCGTCGTGGAGGCGGCGGGCGGAGCCGCGGGGGGCGTGGGCTTCGCGGCCTCCCGCGCGGGCTCCGCCTCCTTCCCGCCACCCGAGAGCGTGTCGAAGAAGGTCAGCTTCTCGGTCGAGTCCACGGCCTCGTCGGCGCCGCCGCCGGCGCCCGACGGCGCGCTCGCCGAGCGCGGCGGCGCGTTCCACCGCTCGACCATCCGTCCAAGCTGGAAGGCGCCGAAGAGGAGCGCCGCCAGCACGCCCCCCGCGATCATCAGGGTCAGCCCTTCGAGGCGCAGCTCGCGGGGGCCGCCCTCCTCGCCGGGGTCACGATCCATCGGGGTCGCGCTTCCGCTCGGCCGTGGCGATCGCGTTCTTGGTGGTCGTCTTGACCGACTGCATCGCGCGATCGGCCCTCTGCACCAGCTCCTCCTTCGTCCGCGCGTGGAGCGGGAACGACGCGATGCCGAACGAGGCCGTCATTGCCTGCGGCTGGCGCGGACCCTTCGGTCCTGCGAGGAACGGCCGGCCCGAGATCGCCTCGCGGACGCGCTCGGCCACCTCCATCGCGCCGTGCCATTCCGTCTCGGGCAGCACGATGCAGAACTCGTCGCCGCCGAAGCGGAAGAGCTTGTCGAACTTCCGGATCTTCCCCCGCACGCGCTCGGAGACCTCGAGGAGGGTCCGGCTGCCGGCAGCGTGCCCCAGCCGCGTGTTGACCTCCTTGAGGTTGTCCATGTCGAAGAAGATCAGCGACATCGGGGTCTTGAACCGGTTCGCGCGCGCCATCTCCTCGAGCACGAACTCCTCGAAGTACCGCCGGTTGAAGCAATCCGCGGTGTCGTCCTTGATCGTCAGCTCGCGGATCGCGCTGACCTGCATCGCGTTCGCGACCGCCGGCCTCACCCGGTGCGCGAGATCGGTGAGCGCCGCGGCCGCGTCCTCCGCCGGGTCGAGCAGGACCACGGCCGCGACCGCGGCGTCCTGGTCCCCCCGGAGCGGCACCGCGAGCGCCCTCACGCCGTCCGCCGCGAGGGGAAACGCTCCTTCGGCCCAATCGCCGGCCCCGCGCGAGCGCACGGCCTGGCGCAGCGACTCCAGGCGCGCGTCGTCGGGGCCCAGAGTGGTCGCGAGCGCGGTGAGCGCCGCCCCCTCCGCGTCCGGTCCGAAGGCCGCTCCGTGCGCCGCCTTGGTCCAGCCCCGGGCGATCTCGAGGAAGGCGTGGAGCTGCCCCTCGATCTCGAGGCGCTGCGACACCGCGAGCGCGGCGGCGAGCAGCTCCGGGTCGGTGGGCGCGGACGCGCCTCGCGCGCGCCCCGCGGGCGCCTTGCGCTCCCGGCCGGGCTTCACGCCCGCCCCCGCGCGCCGCTCGGTCACTTGTCCCCGAGGAACGGGCGGATCAGATCGATCGGCAGGGGGAACACCACGGTCGAGTTCTTCTCGGAGGCGACTTCGGTCAGGGTCTGGAGGTAGCGCAGCTGGAGCGTGACCGGATTCTTGCCGAACACCTCGGCCGCCTGCCCCAGCGCGGTCGCCGCCTGCTTCTCCCCTTCCGCGTGGATGATCTTCGCCCGCTTCTCGCGCTCCGCTTCGGCCTGCCGCGCCATCGCGCGCTGCATCTCGACCGGGAGGTCCACGTGCTTGACCTCGACCGCGGAGACCTTGATCCCCCACGGGTCGGTGTGCTTGTCGAGGATCGTCTGGAGCTGGTGGTTGAGCTTCTCGCGCTCCGAGAGGAGCGTGTCGAGCTCGACCTGCCCCAGGACCGAGCGGAGCGTCGTCTGCGAGAGCTGGCTCGTCGCGTAGTGGAAGTTCTCGACGTCCACCACGGCGCGCCTCGGGTTCATGACCCGGTAGTAGACGACCGCGTTGACCTTCACCGAGACGTTGTCGCGCGTGATGATGTCCTGCGGCGGCACGTCGTGGACCACCGTCCGGAGCGACACCCGCACCATGCGATCGACGATCGGCCAGAGGAAGAAGATCCCCGGCCCGTAGTCCACCGGCCGGAGCCGGCCGAGACGGAACACGACGCCGCGCTCGTACTCCGGAAGGATCTTGATCGCGTTCACCAGCACGAACAGCAGGACGACCAGCGCGACGATCAGACCGGCAAAACTCTGTATCCCGGGCATCCGAACCTCGCGTCGAGCGCGGATCATCCCCTCGTGTCGACGCGCTCGACGTCGACGACGAGGTCCCTCACCCGCAACACGCGGACGGGAGTCCCGGGCGGCACGGGGCCCGCGGCCGCCACGGCGCGCCACAGCTCGCCGTGGACGAACACCGTTCCCTCCGGGTCCAGCACATTCTCCACGACTCCGATCTCCCCCCGAAGCCCTTCGACGCCGGTCTGGACCCGGACACGCTGGGCGATGACGCCCAGACGCGCCGCGGCGGCGCACAGCGCCGCGAGCGTCAGGCTCCCCGGGAGCACGACCGCGAGCGGCGGGCGCAGGTCGCGCCCCGACCCGGGGAAGAGCAGGACCGACCCCGCGACGACCGCGATCGTCCCTCCGAGAGTCAGCAGCCCGTGGGAGACGATCTTCACCTCGAGCACGAACAGGACCAGACCGAGGAGCACGAGCAGCAGCCCGATCGCCGAGACCGGGAGCTGCTGCGCCGCGAACGCGAAGAGGATGAGCGCGATCCCCCCGACGATGCCGGGGACCCAGGCGCCGGGATGGTTGAACTCCGCGTAGAGCCCCGCGAGGCCGATCAGGAACAGCAGGTAGACGACGGTCGGGCTCGAGAGGAACCCGCCGACCTTCTCCTCGATCTTCTGCGAGCGGGTCCGCACCGGCTCGACCACCGTCGCCCCCGCGAGCGCGAGCGTCGTCGCGCGGCCGTCGAAGCGCTTGACGACGCGGCCGTCGAGCAGGCGCAGCAGCTCCTCGCGGTCCTTCGCGATCAGGTCCACGATCCCGGCCTTCGTGGCGGCCCCGTCGGTGAACGACTCCGCGGAGGTCACCGCGCGCTCGCACGACGCGACGTTACGCCCGCGGTGCTCGGCGATCGATCGCGCGAGGGCCGCGAGATCGCTCGTCGCCTTCTTGAGGAGGATGTCGCCGTCCTCGCTCTTCCCCATGCCGAACACGACCGCCGCGGCGCCGGTTCGCGTCCCGGGGGCCATCGCGGCGACGTCCGCCGCGATCAGGACGTAGAAGCCGCCGGAGGCCGCCCGCGCGCCCGACGGGGACACCCAGACCGCGATCGGCGTCTTGGCCGCGAGCATCTTCTTGACGAGGGTCTCGGTGGCGTCCACGGACCCGCCCGGGGTGTCGAGCTCGATGACGACAAGCGCGTCGCGCGCCGCGTCGGCCTCGTCGATCGCGTCGAGCACCCGCTTGATCGAGGCCGTGTTGATGTCGGTCTCGAAGCGCACCAGGCGGACCGCGGGTCCCTCGGCCCGCGCGGCGGCGGCGACGCAGACCGCCAGGAAGATACTGACCAGGCGGGACATGCGGGGCGAGTATAGGGGCCCGGCGCGAACAGGGTCAAGGATGCGCGCCGTCGAGCTCGCGAAGCGCCTCGGCCGCCTTCGCGAACGTCGGGTCGAGGGAGAGCGACCGCGCGAACCGGGCCCGCGCGGAGGCCGCGTCGCCGCGCTTGCGCGCGATCGTCCCGAGGAAGAACACGGGACGCGGATCGGTCGGGCGCATCTCGGCGAGCGTCGTGAACGCGCGCTCGGCGGCGTCGAGCTCTCCGCCCCGCATCCGCGCGAGCCCGAGCGCCCCGACGATCTCGGGATCCGGCCGGGGGGTCTGCGCCAGCACGAGCTCGTAACAGGCGGCCTCCCGGGCGTGGTCCCCCGCGTGCGCCAGCACCTTCGCCGCCTCCACGAGCGTCGGAGGATCGCCGGCGCGCGCGTCGGCGAGCGCCGCGGCGGTCGCGGCCCGGGCGGTCGCATCCCCGCGGCGGGTCTCGAGCCAGAAGCGGGCCGCGAGCGCCATGCCGTTCTGCGGCGAGCGCGCGAGGACGGTCCCGAGGATCCGGTCCGCCTCGTCGAGACGCCCGGTGTCGGTCAGCAGGCGCACGAGATCGACGGCGACGCCGTCGTCCATGGGATCGTGCGCGAGCAGCTTCCGATAGAGGGCCTCCGCCTCCGCGTTCTTCCCCTCGAGCCGGAACACGCTCGCGAGCAGCCCGCGCGCCTTGTCGGCCAGGACTCCTCGAGCGTCCTCCTCGGGGGCGACCGCCGCGAGCGCGGCGAGCGCGGCGTCCTCGGCCCGCGGGAGATCCGGAAGCTCGATCAGCGCGAGGATCTCGGTGATCCGGGCCTGATGGTTCCGCGGATTGGAGGCGAGGAGCTCGCGGACGCCGGCGAGCGCCCCTGCGGCGTCCCCGGCCGCGAGCTTGTCCCGCGCGGCGTCCAGCGCGCGCACCTCCCGGATCCCGTCCTTCGGATCGATCGTGCCCGCGCGGCTCACCGCTCCGTGCACCGCGTCCCCCCCCAGATACCCGAGCGACCGCAGCCGCGCCTCCTCGTCCGGGTCGAGCGTGCGGCGCGACGCGGTGTCCGCGCTCTCGTCGGCGGTCCCGGCGATCCAGCCGTCGAGCGAGGCGGCCAGCTCCCCCACGCGCTCGGACTCGACGGCGGCGAGGTCGCTCCTCTCCCCGGGGTCCGCCCGCAGGTCGTACAGCTCGGGCCGGGGGGCGCGGATGTACTTGAACCGTCCGTCCCGCACCATGCTTAGCTCGCTCCAGCCGAACTCCAGGCGCGGCATCAAGGTCTCCGCGTGGGCGAGCGCCGCGCGCCCGTCGTCCCTCCCCTCGATCCGCGGACGCAGGCTCTTTCCCTGCGCGCGCGGAAGCGCCGGAAGCCCGAGGTAGTCGAGGATCGTGGGCGCGACGTCGGTCAGCTCGACCGGACCGGAGACGACCCGGCCGGCGGGGACGCTCCCCGGCGCCCGCAGCAGGAGCGGCACGTGGAGCGCCCCTTGATAAAGGAAGAGGCCGTGGGTCTTCTCGCCGTGCTCCCCCAAGCTCTCGCCGTGATCGCCTGCGACGACGAGGAGCGTCCGGTCGTACACACCCGCCGCGCGGAGCTTGGCGAGGAGGTCGCCGAGGCAGGCGTCCACGTAGGAGATCTCACGGTCGTAGCCGGATCCCGCCAGCGTCCTCCCCGGCTTCTCGGGTGGGGCGTAGGGATCGTGCGGGTCGTAGTAGTGCACCCACAGGAAGAACCGTTTCCCCGCATGCGCGTCGATCCAGGGGAAGACCCGCGCGTTGACGTCGTCCGCCGTGCGCTGCGCCTCGAAGATCTGGTCCCGTCCCCCTTCGAACCGGTCCACCGCGACGTCGTCGTAGGTCGCGAATCCCTGCTCGGTCCCGAACCCGCGGTTGAGGACGTAAGCGCCGACGAAGGCGCCGGTCGCGAGCCCCGCCGCGGAGAGCCTCTCGGCAAGGGTTTCCTCCTCCGGACGCAGCCGGTAGATCCCGTTGTGCCGGGTGCCGTGGGAGGACGGGTAGCGCCCGGTCAGGATGGTGGCGTGCGACGGCAGCGTCAGCGGGACCTGGCTCGTCGCCTCGGCCGCGATCGTCCCCTCGCGCGCGATCCGGTCGAGCACGGGGGTCGGGACGGCGCGGCCGCCGAACGCTCCGATCCGGTCCGCGCGCGTCGTGTCGAGCGTGACGAGGACGACCGATCGCTCGGAGGGGGGGATCGAGCGCCCGCAGCCGCAGGCCGCGGCGAGGAGCAGCGCCGCGGCCCGGCGCGCGATCCGTCCGCTCAACGCCGGCTGCCGCGACCGAACTTCTCGGCGAGCGCGCGCGCGACGGCGGGGGGCACGAGCCCCTCGACGTCCCCCCCGAGACGCGCGACCTCGCGCACGAGCCGGCTGGAGACGTAGGAGAACGCCTCGTTCGGCATCAGGAACGCGGTCTCGAGGTCCGGGGCGAGACGGCGGTTCATCATCGCCATCTGCAGCTCGTACTCGAAGTCCGAGATCGCGCGCAGGCCGCGGAGGATCAGCGTCGCGCCGGTGCGCTTGGCGTAGTCCACCAGAAGTCCGTCGAAGCTGTCGATGGCCACGTTCGGAAAGGCGGCCGCGGCCTCGCGCAGGAAGGCGGCGCGGGCGTCGACGGAGAACAGCGGCTGCTTGTCCTCGTTGCGCAGGATCGCGACGATCAGCCGGTCCACGTGCTTGGAGGCGCGCTCGACCAGGTCGAGGTGGCCGTAGGTCACCGGATCGAACGTCCCGGGGTAGACCGCGATCCTCATGGCATCCTCTTCGCCTCGACCAGCAGCGCCGCGGCGTTCCCCCGCGAGGCCTCGGTCGCCTTCCGGCCGCCGAGCATCCGCGCCAGCTCGTCCACGCGCGCGTCGCCGGAGAGCGGCGTGATCTCGGTCCGGGTCCGTCCTCCCGCCACGCGCTTCGACACATGGTAGTGGCCGTCCGCGTGGGCCGCGACCTGGGGGAGGTGGGTGACGCACAGGACCTGCTGCCGCCGGGCCAGCCGCGCGAGACGCGCCCCGACCGCCGCGGCCACGGGCCCCGACACGCCCGCGTCCACCTCGTCGAACACCAGGACCCGGCCGGCCTCCGACCCGTCCAGCACGACGTGCAGCGCGAGCATGATCCGCGACAGCTCCCCCCCCGACGCGGCGCGCGCGAGAGGACGGGCCGGCTCCCCCGGGTTCGCCGCGATGTGGAACACGGCGCGCTCCGCCCCTCGCGGGTGGAGCGCCGGTCCCTCTCCGCGCGGCTCGAGCACGACGTCGAAGCGTGCGCGCCCCATCGCGAGCGGGCGCAGCTCCGCGGCGACCGCTTCCCCGAGGCGGGCGGCGGCCTCCGCGCGGAGCGCCGTCAACCGCCGCGCCGCCGCAGCGTACGCCGCGCGCGCGCGCTCCCGCGCCTCCTCGGCCCTCGCCGTCTCGCCGTCCAGATCGGCGAGCGTCGCGAGCTCGCGCTCGGCCTGTTCCGCGGCGAGGCGCGCGTCCCCCTCGGCGGGACCCCACTTCGAGAGCAGCCGCGCGAGCGCCGCGCGGCGGGACTCCAGCGCATCGAGGCGCGACGGGTCGAAGTCGATCCGGCGCCGGTAGGCGTCGAGCGTGTCGCGGACGTCGGCGAGCTCGAGCCTCGCCGAAGCCGTCCGCGACGCCAGGTCGTCGAGGGAGGGATCGATCGCCGCGAGCTCCATCAGGCGCCGCTCGGCGGCGTGCGCCCCCGCCACCGCACCGCGCTCGTCGTCGTCCAGCGCGCCGACCGCCTCGTCGAGGAGGAAGGCGACCCGCGAGCCGTTCTGGAGGATCGCGCGCTCGCGGGTGAGGGCATCGAGCTCGCCGTCCTTCGGGTCGATCCCGCGGATCTCGCGGATCGTCGCGGCGAGGGCCTCGGCCCGCTCGCGCCCGGCGGAGGCGAGGTCGCGAAGGCGCGCGACGCGTTCCTCCGCGGCCGTCCCGTCCCTGGCGGCCGCGCCGACCGCCTCGAGCGCGGCCGCGTGCCCGCCGAAGGCGTCCAGGTGCGCCAGCTGACGCTCGGGCGAGAGAAGGCCGCGGGCCTCGTGCTGCGCGTGACGATCGAGGAGCTGCTCGCACAGCTCGCGCAGCAGGGCGACCGTCGAGGGCGAGCCGTTGATCCAGACACGCCCGGAGCCGCTCGGCGCGATCTCGCGGCGGACGATCAGCTCCGGATCGCACGGCTCGAGCCCGCGCTCCTCGCAGAATCCGGCGAGTGCGCCCGCCGGATCGAACGCCGCTTCGATCACCGCCCGGTCGGCGCCCGCGCGGAGGAGCGCGCTGTCGGCGCGCTCGCCGCAGACGAGCCCCAACGCCTCGACGAGGATCGACTTCCCTGCGCCGGTCTCGCCGGTGAGCACGTTGAGGCCCTCTCCGAGCTCCACGCGCAGGTCTTCGATGGTCGCCAGGTTGCGGATGCGAAGGGTCTTGAGCATGGGGTGCTCGCGGGAGGCCGTCGTGGGGACCGCGAGAATAGCACGGCGCGCTTGTCGCACGCGGAGCCGTCGAGTAGCATCGCCGGGTGTTGCCGACCCCGGCCGCGTCGCAGAGCGGACTCGATGTATGGCGGCTCGTCATGGACTCCAGCGCCATGGCGAAGTTCGTCCTGTTCGTCCTCGTCGCCTTCTCGGTCGTCTCCTGGGCGGTGATCGCCGAGCGATGGCGCGCGTTCTCCCGCGCCGCGCGCGAGTCGGAGACCTTCCTCGAGCGCTTTCGGAAGGGCGGCGGACTGGCCGCGATCCAGGACGCGACCGCGTCGCTCGGCGCGAGCCCGCTCGCCCACCTGTTCCGGGCGGCGTTCCGCGAGATCTCGCTCAACCCTCCCCCGCCCTCCGGCGCCGACCCGACGACGATCGAGGCTCTGGACCGCGTGCTCCGCAAGAGCGCCTCGGTCCAGATCACCGAGCTGGAGCGGAGCCTCTCGTTCCTCGCGACGACGGCGGGGGCGACGCCGTTCATCGGCCTCTTCGGCACGGTGTGGGGGATCATGAACGCCTTCCACGGGATCGGCGTGACGGGGACGGCGTCGCTGGCCGCCTACGCCCCGGGGATCGCCGAGGCGCTCGTGGCGACCGCGGCGGGGCTCGCCGCTGCGATCCCGGCATTGATCGGCTACAACCACTTCATGAGGAAGCTCCGCCTGTTCGAGGCCGGCATGGACGAGTTCAGCGCCGACATGGTCCACCGGGTGCTCGGTCGCCGGAGCTAGTGCCGTGGCCCTCTCGGTCGGGAACGGCGGAGGCCGGTCGGGACGCCACCGGGCGCTGGCGGAGATCAACATCACGCCGCTCGTGGACGTGATGCTCGTGCTCCTCATCATCTCCATGCTGGCGGCGCCCATGCTCCAGAAGGGGATCCCGCTCGAGCTTCCGGCGACCGAGACGGCCCAGGACATCCGCGATCCGCGCACGGTCGTCTCGCTCGACCGCGACGGGCGGCTGCGCATCAACGACCAGCCGGTTCACGTGGACCTGCTCGAGCGGCGCATGAAGACGCTCGCGGCGGGGAGCCCGGGAGAGACCGTCTTCCTCCGCGCCGACAAGCTCATCCCCTACGGCGAGGTCCTCCTCGTGATGGACCGGATTCGCAAGGCGGGCGTCACCCGGATCGCGCTCGTGACGGTCCCGCTCGGGACCGAGGGAGCGCCGCCGCGATGAGCAGGCGTCGCTTGAGGGTCGTGGTGCGGGTGCGCGCGGCGCGCGGCCGTCTCGCCCGGTTCCTCGGGGGATCGGTCGCCGTCCACGGCATCCTCGTGGCCGCGCTCGTCGTGATCCCGACCACGCACCGCCGCATCGCGCCGATCCAGGACTCGATGACGGTCGCGCTCGCGGGGTCGGTCCCGAGCGCACCGGCCGCCGCGCCGGCGCCGGCGAGCCCCCGCGCTCCGGAGCCGGCCGCCCCCGCGCCCCGCCCGACGCCACCGCCTCCAAAGGAGGCGCACACCGTGCGCGAGGTCCCGACCGAGAAGTCCAAGCCGAAGCCGCGCCCGCAGCCCGCGACGCCCCCCGCGCCGTCCGCGCCCCCGGCGACGGACGCGCGCCCGCCGGCCGAAACCCCCGGGGGGGGCGCGGCGCACGGCGCGGGGAGCGGTGCCGCGGGGGCGCCGACCGGCGTGACCGCGACCGTGGGGGGAGGAGACAGCACACTGGGCTGGTACGGCGCCGCGGTGAAGGCGGCGCTGGAGGCGGCCTGGGCCAAACCGTTCCTCGAGGACGACAGGGAGACGCACTCCGTGGTCATCGCCTTCGACATCGCGCGGGACGGCTCGACGCGGAACCTCCGCATCATCCAGTCGAGCGGGATCCCGAGCCTCGACCGCTCCGCGCAGCGCGCGGTGATCGAGGCGTCGCCGCTCCCCGCCGTTCCGCCGAGTTGGGACGGCGACACGCTCCCCGCCACCATGCGCTTCGACCTCACCCCCGACGGCCGCTGAGATGCGGCGCGCGATCCTGCTCGTCGCCGCGGCGCTCGCGGCGGGACCGGCCGGAAGCCAAGGGGAGCCGCCCCCTCCGCCCGGCGGGGTCACCGGCGTCATCACGGGGACCGGCTTCACCAGGATCAAGATCGCGGTCCCGGAGCCGGAGGGAGACCCGACGCTCCGGGGGATCGCGGCGGAGATCGCCGCGACCGTCCGGGACGACCTCGCGTACTCCGGCTACTTCGAGGTGATCGACCCCGCCCTCTACCCGCTCGCCGCCACCTCGAAGGAGACGACGGCGACCGACAAGTGGGCGAGCATCGGCGCCGCGGCCGTGGCGTCCGGGAAGCTCGCCCCCGGGAGCGGCCGGATCGACTTTCGGGGGAAGCTGGTCAACGCGTCGCCCGCGACGACGCTGTTCGAGCGCCGCTACGGCGGCCCGTCCGATCTGGTGCGGCGCGTCGCGCACCAGTACGCGGACGACATCGTCCAGCAGCTGACCGGCCAGCCGGGGATCGCGATGACCTGGATCGCCTTCGTCGGGAAGCACGGCAAGGGGAAAGAGATCTACATGATGGACTACGACGGCCAGCGCGTGCGCCGGATCACGTCCACGGGATCGATCAACCTGATGCCGACCTGGTCGCCGGTCGCGCAGAGGCTCGCCTACATGTCCTGGCGCACGGGCGCGCCCTCGATCGACGTGCTCGAGAGCGACGGGAAGATCACGCGCGCGCAGACCGCCGGCGGGACCATGAACATCTCCCCGGACTGGTCCCCCGATGGACGCCGGATCGTCTATGCCTCGAACGCCTCGGGGAACTGCGACGTCCACATCCTGGACCTGGCGTCGGGGCGGAGCAGCCGGCTGACGAGCTCGCCGGCGATCGACGCGAGCCCGTCGTTCGCGCCGAACGGGCGTGAGATCGCCTTCACCTCGGACCGCTCGGGGTCGCCGCAGATCTACGTGATGGACGCCGAGGGGCTCAACGTCCGGCGCCTGAGCTCCGGGGACGATTACGCCGACGCCGCGGCCTGGTCGCCCAAGGGGGACCGGGTCGCCTACGTCTCGCGCCGCGGCGGCCGGTTCGACATCGTCGTGATCGAGATCCAATCCGGAGCGGTGACGTCCCTCACGCACGGAGAGGGGAGCAACGAGAACCCGCGCTGGTCCCCCGACGGACGCCACCTGGTGTTCTCCTCCAACCGCGCGGGGGCGTACGACCTCTACACGATGCGCGCCGACGGCACCGACGTGCGCCGGCTCACGCGCGGGGGGGATTGCATCACGCCGGATTGGTCGCACCGGACGCCGTAATCCCGCCGCGAATCGTGTTGCGGCCGTGCCGTCCGCTCGTTAGACTCCCGACGCGGCCTGAACAAAGGAGAGGCATGTCGAACCGTACGTGTGTCTGGCTGGCCACCGTCGCGATCGGGGCCGGCCTCCTCGCTTCCGGATGCTCGAGCAAGGCCAAGACGACCACCACCCCCGAGACCGCGACCGCTCCCGTCGAGACCGCCCCCACCACCACCGCCGAGACGGCGCCGACGCCGGTCGCGGAGCCCTTCCCGAAGACGCAAGTGGACAAGGCCCCGGTCGAATCCTCCATCGACGACCTCAACCGGTCGGGAGTCCTGAAGACCGTCTACTTCGCCTACAACAACGACTCGATCGACGACACCGCGAAGACGATCCTGCAGGGGAACGCGGCGTGGATCCAATCGCACGCGAAGTACACGGTCGAGATCGGCGGCCACTGCGACGAGCGCGGCTCGATCGGCTACAACGTGGCGCTGGGGGATCGGCGCGCGACCGCCGTGAAGAGCTACCTGGCGAGCCTGGGCGCCAACGCGGGCAAGCTCGTGGCGATCTCCTACGGCGAGGAGAAGCCGGCCGATACCGGCCACGACGAGACGGCGTGGGCGAAGAACCGGCGCGCCGAGTTCCTGATCAAGCCGTGAGCCGGCTCGCGCTTGCGGCCGCGCTCCCCGCGCTGCTCGTGTGCGCGGGGTGCGTGATGCCGAACCAGTTCGGGCAGCTCCAGAAGGACGTCGCCGACGTCCAGCAGACCCTCGCCGGGGTCTCCAAGACGCAGGCGGACCTCTCGCAGAAGGTCTCCGCGCTCGAGACGCAGGTCGGCTCCGGCGAGACGGTCAAGCGCTCCGAGATCGCCGACTTCAGGGCTCGCCTGGACGAGATCGTCGCGCAGTCGATGGCGACCACCGACAAGATCGACCAGGTCAACAGCCGCGTGGACCGGCTCTCCCAGGACGTCCAGGCGGCGCGCGAGGCCCAGCGGCGAGGTGCGGCCGCCAGCCCGCCGCCGTCCGTTCCGGCGCCGGACGCCGGCGGTGGGGCCGTTCCGGTGCCTGTTCCCGTGCCGACGCCGGGGGCCTCGGGCGCGGCGCCGAACCCGAACGCGCTCTACACCTCCGCGTACTCGGACTTCTCGAAGGGGAACTACGCCCTCGCGATCCAGGGGTTCGAGGAGTACGCGGAGCGCTTCCCGGAGGCGGAGCTCGCCGACAACGCGATGTACTGGATCGGCGAGTGCCACTTCAGCCAGGGGGCGTTCAAGACGGCGATCGCGGCGTTCGACGCGATGCTGGACAAGTACCCGAAGAGCGACAAGGCCGCCGCGGCGAACCTCAAGAAGGCGCTGGCCTTCGTCCAGCTCAATCAGATCGGCCAGGGGGTCGAGCAGCTCCGGTACGTGGCGGCGACCTACCCGGGGACCGACGAGGCGCGGATCGCGAAGGACCGCCTGGCGACGCTCGGGAAGCCTTGAGGAGAGCCCCGGCCGGCGGCCTTGACGGCGCCGCGCGGGGCCTCTAGAATCCCGCGGCTTTCGGAGGATTCCCGCATGGCGTCCCACGCGTCGGCCTTGAAGAAGAACCGCCAGGACCAGAAGCGCCGGCTGCGGAACCGCGCCCACGCGGGGAAGCTGCGCACGCAGCTCAAGAAGATGAAGCAGGCGCTGGAGGGCGGCGACGCGAAGGCGGCGGCGGGGATCATGCGGGAGACGGTCGCGCTGGTGGACCGGACCGCCAAGCACGGCGTCATCCACAAGAACGCGGCGTCGCGCACGAAGTCGCGCCTGGCTCACGCCGTCGCCCGGATCGCGAAGCCGGCCTAGCGCCTCTCGACGCTCGCGACCACGCCCACGGCGAGCATCGCGAGGTTCTCCATCAGCTTCTTCGCGCCGACGGTCCCGGCGCTGGCCTTCCCGAAGCAGCCGCACTCGAACGACAGCCCGCGCGCCATCGCGGCGATCACGCCGATCGTGAACGCGCCGAGGAGGATCGTGTAGACGAGCGCGCCGGCCCGCGGACGCACGCCGGCGACGAGCGCCAAGCCTGCGACCAGCTCGGTCCAGGGGATCGTCATCGCGAGCAGGTTCGTCGCGACGATCGGGATGACCGGCTCCAGACGGAAGTTGTGCACGCTCGTCGCGAACGCGGAGAGATCGGCGATCTTCGGGAGCGCCGCGGCGAGGAAGATCGCCCCGGCGATCAGCTGCGCGCCGCGCCGGACCGTGGGGTGTGCGAAGAAGCCCCGGATCACGCCCATCACGCCCCCTCCGGCGTCGGGCCCTTCGCGACGGGGTAGCCCTTGGTCACCCAC
Organism: Candidatus Polarisedimenticolaceae bacterium; assembly: GCA_035649595.1. GTDB lineage: Bacteria > Acidobacteriota > Polarisedimenticolia > Polarisedimenticolales > DASRJG01 > DASRJG01. The sequence continues at coordinate 62,319 of DASRJG010000082.1, read as the reverse complement.
TCGGGCCAGCCCCCCATGAAGACGAGCACCTTGTGCTTGCCGGCCGCGACCAGCGCGAAGCCGAGGTTCATCGAGGCCTCGCAGGTCCCGCCGCCGCAGTAGACGATGATCGGCTTCCCCTGCGGATCGAACTTCTCGAGGCGGTCGGGGTCGAGCGCCACCTGATCGTGCGGGAGGTTGATCGCGCCGGGGATGTGCCCCGCGGCGTACTCCTCGGGATCGCGGGCGTCGATGATGGTCGCCTTCTTGGCATCGAAGAACTGCTTGACGCGCGTGATCTGGATCTGGAGCGGACGGGCGACGTCGGGGATGTCGAAGCCGGTCCCCTCGCCGCCGAGGCCGAGGGGATCGTTCATGTCGCCCCCCGTCCCGGGAGCGCTGGGCGACGACGGGGCGGTGCCGCCGTTGGCGACGCCGTCGGCCGGCGCGTCCGGGAGGACGTCGAGCGTCGGCGGCGTGTACCGCCACGCGAGCGCCTCCTTCGGCGCCCCGCGCTGGACGAGCGCGTTCTGCGCGATGCCGAGGAGCGATCCCGTCGCGACGATCAGGAGCACACCCTGCCAGAGTCTGGACCCCGTCTCGGTGCCGTCGGGCCACCAGCGATCCATAAACACCGCCTCCTTCGAATCGGACCGGCGGAAAGTCTAATGGCGCTCGAGCCCGCGGGCAAAGACGCGCCGATCAGGCTGCGCGGGCGCGGCGCTTGGCGGCCTTCTTCCTCGCCTTGTGCCCGCCGAACACGCGGAGCACGTCGAGGGCGGAGATGATGCCGACGACCTTCTTGCCGCGGCGGACGATGACGCGGTGGATGTGCCGCCGGATCATCAGGCGCGCGATCGCCTCGACGGGGGTCGTCTGCAGGACGGCGTGGACGACCGGGGTCATCACTTCTTCCACCTTGGCGGTGTTGACGTCCTCGATCTGGAACCCCTTCCCGATCGACCGCCCCTCGACCCGCGCGCTCTGGTAGAAGTCCGAGGTGACGACCAGCTCGTCGTCGCGGGAGAGCTGGTAGAAGAGCAGGTCGGTCTGCGAGATCACGCCGCACAGGTCGCCGTTTCGGTCGAGCACGGGCGCTCCCGTTATCCGCTTGGCCAGGAACAGCTTGGCCAGATCGCGGAGATCGGCGTCCTTGGTGACGCACAGGACCTCCTTCGACATGATGTCGGCCGCGACGTAGCCCATGGCGCGCTCCTTTGCGATCGAGAGACCCGTGGAGCGGAGAGTACACCCGCCGGGGGGCTAGCGCCGACCTCGATTGTCCCGTTTGCGAGGCCGGTTCCGTGATAGGGAGGCCTCGCGAGCCGCGGGACGCTCCTCGACGAGGAGCAGATCGACGCGGCGCAGGACGGCGTCCACCCGCTCGACGCGCACGCGGAGCGGATCGCCGAGCCTCCAGACCCGTCCGCTCGACGATCCGCGCAATTCGTGTCGCACCGGATCGAACTCGATCCATTCGGGGCCGAGCCGCTCGACACGGATCAAGCCCTCGGCGATCCCGCCGTCGAGCTGCACGAAGACGCCGAACCTCGCGACGCCGGTGACGATCCCGTCGAAGACCTCCCCCTCCCGTCCGCGCAGGAACTTGACCTTCTTCCAGTCGAGCAGCTCCCGCTCCGCGGCCTCCGCCTCGCGCTCCAGCTTCGAGCACGCGTCGGCCAGGGGCTCCAGATCGCCGCGTACCGCCGGCTTCGCGCGGTGTCGCGCCGCCCGCAGCGCGCGGTGCGCGACCAGGTCCGGATACCGGCGGATCGGCGAGGTGAAGTGCAGGTAGTGAGGGGCGGCGAGCCCGAAGTGCCCCGAGTCCTCCGGGCTGTACCGCGCCTGCTTCATCGAGCGAAGCGCGAGCTGCGTCACCACCGGATACGCCGGCATCCCCTCCGCGTCGTCGAGCAGCTTCTGGATGTCCTTCGGCCGCACCCCGTCGCGCCCCGACTTCAAGGTCAGCGACAGCGACCGCGCGAACGCCTCGAGCCCCTCGATCTTGAGCGGGTCCGGATTCTCGTGGACTCGGAACAGGCAGGGGACCTTCCGCGCCGAGAGCCAGCCCGCGACCGATTCGTTCGCGGCGAGCATGAACTCCTCGATCATCCGGTGCGCGCGATTGCGGGGCTCGATCCGGATCCCCGTCATCGCCCCCTCGACGTCCAGCAGGATCATCGGCGCCGGGAGGTCGAAGTCGATGCTCCCGCGCGCATGGCGGCGCGTCTCCAGCAGGTCGCGCAGCGCCTCGGCGCGCCGCAGCATCGCCGCGATCTCGGCCGGGAGCGGAGCCCGGCTTTCGCTCCCCTCGATGAGCCCCGCGACCTGCGTGTAGGTCAGGCGCGCCGCGGAGCGGATCACGCCGTCGGCGAAGCGGGTCCCGACGACCTCGCCCTTCCGGTCGTAGTCGACGATCACGGACTGGACCAGCCGGTCCTCCCCGGGCCGCAGCGAGCAGAGGTCGTCGGCCAGCCTCTCCGGCATCATCGGATAGACGCGGTTGGGGAAGTAGACGCTCGTCCCGCGCGCGCGGGCTTCCGCATCGATCACGTCCCCCGGCTTGACGTAGTACGAGACGTCCGCGACGTGGACGAACAGCCGGAATCCCCCGCCCGGAAGATCCCCGACCGCGACGGCGTCATCGAAGTCCCGCGCGGTCTCGCCGTCGATCGTCACCGCCGCCGGGTCGTCGAAACGCTCGCGTGCCGCGATCTCCTTCGGCGGGATCTTCCGCGGCATGCGTGCGGCGGCGATGCGCACCTCTTCGGGGAACTCGCGGCGAAGCGCGTGACGCCGCGCGACCACCTGCACGTCGATTCCCGGCGCCTCGACCGGCCCCAGCACCTCGGTGATGCGCAGCTCCGAGCCTCCCCTGCCCCCGCGCACGATCGTCGCGACGACCGCATCCCCCGGCTGCGCGCCCGAGCGCGCCGAAGGCGACACCGCGAGCGCCGGTCCGTCCGCAGGGTCGAACGGCACAACGAGACCTCCGCGCTGGAAGATCCCGATCACCACGTCCTTGGGAACCGGCCGCTCGCGCTCCGCGCGCGCCGGCCGCCTCTCGATCGCCGCGGACAATGCGGACGGCCGTCCGCCTCGACGGCTCTGAGGCCGGCGCGGCCTCGCCGTCTTCGCTCGACGCATACTGACCCCTGGATTCTTGACACTGCGCGGAAGCGGTTGCTAGTGTAACGCGGCCTTCTTGCCGAAGTGGCGGAATTGGTAGACGCGCTAGATTCAGGATCTAGTGGGCGCAAGCCCGCGGGGGTTCGAGTCCCCCCTTCGGCACCAACGAATCGAACGCCGGTCTAGTTCGCGGGCACGCGCAGCGTGTACGCGCCTTGGCCTTGAGGCCCACCGCCCAACCAATGGAGCAGGTAGGTCGCGCGCGCCGCGTCCCACAGGACCTGCACTTTGTAGCTCGTCACCCCGTAGGCGCCCAAGTCGAGAAACGGTCCCCGACGGTTTCCCCCGGTGTCGTACTGACCGAACAGCCAGGTCCCCCAGAAACCCGGGCCCGGAAGGAGCGGCTGCAGTTCCATTGCGACACCAACGTCGTCCCGCGGGCCGTCCGCATCGAACGAATCGCGGTAGCGTTTGCGGTCGTCGATGTCGAGCGGGATCGGATCCGTGTACTCGTTGCCCACGCGCAGGCGCAACACCGGTTTCCGCGACGCGCAGTCCCCGATATAGACGATCGCCCCCCGACCGGTGCCGCCGTAGGCCGCCACCGACCCCGAGCACCTGCTCCCTGGGATTCTCTCCGGGCCGGGAGGGCCGGCGCGACCGTCGCTCAGGACAGGGCGCGTCCGCACGCCCTCATCGAACTCGTGCCAGGCTGCGAGGAATCCTGTGCTCGTCGCGGAAAGGTTCACGGATCCCATCAAGTATTGTCCGTAGCTGAGCGCATGCGGATCGCCCGATGGGGCGCCGTCGAGGCCCACCATCTGGGCGAAGAGACGGGAGATCGGCCACCCACCGAAGAGCGATCCGACCTTGCTGTACACGAGCAGGTGCGTGCTTCCCGCATCGGTGACGTCCCAGTCCCCGAGGACCTCGTGGATATCGTTCGTGACGACCTGCTTCATCGTGCCGATCTCCGCGCCGTCAGGACCGACCGTGAGCGCGTTCAGCCCCCCTTGCCCGGCGTTCCCGCTCAGGTACACCACGAATCCATTCCCCGCCTGGACGAGTGCCACCTTGGTTGGGTCTTGCACCCCGAGATTCCCCAGCTCGATCTCCCCTCCGGTGGGCTGGCCGGTCGCATCGAGAATCTGGAACGCGACGATTTGACCCTGGAGGAAGACGGCGGCGTAGCCCGTCGCGGTCGGCACGACGTCGAAGGACTTGATCTCGGAAGAGATCTTGATGGGAATCGGATCCGCAGCGGGTGCAGTCCCGAACGCGAGAAGCAAAGAAAAGAGGATGACGGTCGGTCTGTGCATATCCCCTCCATCGGAGCGATCCGCGAACTGCGGTGGAATGTACCGCGATTCACGATGGAGCGAACCGTGTGGTGGAACGCTGTGTCATGGTGTCCCGGCATGGGTCCGCGCGGCCGAGGACACGGGCGAACGAGGTGAAGGACGAGTCGCCATGAGGAAGATCGGTCGATCGTTGATGATCGCGGTCGCGCTGGCCACCGGGACGCTCGGCGCGATGAGCCTGCTGGCGCCGACGGTCACGGCCGATCCGCCACCGCGCGTGTACTGCGGAGGGGAGCCGGGTGGCGATGCCTGTCCGGCGGGCTTCGTCTGCGTCGACGTCCCCGGCGACCAATGCAACCCACGCCGTGGTGACAGGGATTGCCTCGGTTACTGCAAGACACCGCGGCCCAGAGCTCTCGGGATTTCAGGCGCCAACGGCGCGTGCGGGAGCGACCTCGCGTTCCGGGTAATTGGAGTCCCCCCTTCGGCACCACCAAGTCGAAACCCCGACGCTCAGCGCGGCACCCTCAGGGTGTAGACCCCATCTCCCTGCGGGCCCGTGCCCGTCCACGACAGGACGTAGGTCGATCGCCGGGCGTCCCACCTCACGTGCACGCCGGAGCCGAACACGCCGTAGGCGGCGCTCAGGTCGAGCAGCGGCGAGAGCCTCTTGCCCCCGGCGTCGTATCGACCGAACACCCAGATCGGATCGTCCGGATCCGATTCGGGCGGCATCGTGGCCACCAGGACACCGACCTCGTCCCGCGGTCCGTCCGCGGCGAGGTCGATCTCGAAAAAGCCCGTGAAAACGGTGCGGCCGTCGATGTCGAGCGGGATGGGATCGGCGTACTCACTCGGGCCGTGCAGTCGAAGGGCCAGCTGCGGCGACGCGCAGGTCGCGTAGATGACCGCGCCGTCACCCGTGCCGCCGTAGGTCACGGCTCCCCGCGAGCAATCGCCCGCGGCGACGGTCTCGGGGCCGGGACCGTCGCCGCGCCCGTTGCTCCGCAGAGGGCGCGAGTTCACGGTGCGGAGGGTATACACCGACCACGCGGCGAGGAACCCCCGGTCGGTCAACGCGACCCCCACGTCGTCCATGAATCCGGAAGTGATGAAGCCGATGTCCGGCGACACGGCGAGCGGGTTCGGATCGCCCGCGGGCGAGCCGTCGAGCCGAACCACCTGGGAGAAGACATGGAACCCGGTACGAAAGGTGTTGTAGACGAGCAGGTGCGAGCCTCCGGCATCGACGACGTCCCAATCGGTGTCGTATCTCGCCAGCTCCTTCACCGTGCCCCTCGGCTGGCCGTTGGCATCGATCGGAAGCGCTCTGATCGTGCGTGCCCGGCCGGACGCGTACACGACGAACCCCTTGCCCTCCGGCACGATCGCGAGCTCGAAGGGATAGGGGTACTCGAAGAGGGGGCCGAGCACGACCTCCGGCCCCGGCCGGCCGGTCGCGTCCAGACGCCGGAACAGAATGTCGCCGTTGGCGAAATCGACATACACGGCGGCGTAACCTGTCGCGGTCGGTGCAATGTCGACGAGCCCGACGTACCCGAGCGCGATCGGGGTCGGATCAGCGGCCGACGCGGCGCTGAGGGTGAGAAGGAAGGAAAACAGCGAGGCAAGAATGATGGCGAGTCTCTGCATGAGCCCCTCCCCTTCGAGACCAACCGTGATCTGCCGTGGAATGTACCTCGATTCACGATGGAGCGAATCGTGTGGTGGAAGTGTGGTGGAACGCCGTGTCATGGTGTCATTCTGCTGTTGAAACAGCGTCGTTTCTCAGTTTTCGGGCGATTCAGGATCTAGTGGGCGCAAGCCCGCGGGGGTTCGAGTCCCCCCTTCGGCACCACTGAACTCAGCTTCATCGCCGTCTACGTCGTCGTTACTGCTTGGCGGGTCGATTGAGAGTCGCCGCAAGCACGTTGACCGCGTTCGTGAGGTGCGCTTGAACACCATGGCGAGGGTGCGAATGGGTATGCCCGTGGAGTCCGCCGCGGGCTCCCGCGGATGACGCCTTGCTCCGTCCTTGCTCTTGCCGCCGTTCCCGCCTAGATTCCGGCGTGACGACCTGATTCGCGACGGAGGATGCAATGAAAGTGCCTCGGATCGTTCGCGCGCTCGCCATCGTCGCGGCGATCTGGACGCTCGCCCCATCCGCTCGGGCCACCACATGCAACGCGGACGTGCGAGCGACGCCGGGGGTCGATCAGATCACGGACGAAGTCGTGACGAAGGTCTTCCTCGTCGAGGTGGACACTCACGAGGCCTGCGCCACGGTCTACGTCGATGCCACCATCACCGAGAGGCTCTTCAACGGCGAGGAGATCCGGTCGACGCGCCGGGGATCGCGCAAGGTCTCAAACCACGCGAGCACTCACAAGGTGAACCTTCGCATCGCCCGCGACAGCACGCTCGTGGACACGAGCTTCAAGGTTGCCCGCTGCGTCGTCTGTGGAACGGAATAGGTCGAAGGGAGAGCCATCATCTTGAAGATCGCTGGTTGCTCTCTCGCCTTGCTGCTCCTGGTCGGGTCCGCGGCTCCCGCACTCGGCCAGACGGGCACGGACATCGAGCTGACGCGTGCCAAGGTCCAGACGGCGCGGCAAACGATCATCGCCGACGCCATGAAGCTGACCGAAGACGAGAGCCTGGCGTTCTGGCCGGCGTACCGGGACTACCGGCTGGACATGGCCCGTCTCGGAGACCGGCTCGTCAAGGTCGTCACGGAGTTCACCTCCGCCGGCGGGACGCTGAGCGATGAGCAGGCAAACCGGCTCCTGACCGAGTACTTGGACATCAAGGCCAAGGACGTCGCGGTCAAGAAGAAGTACGCCGGCGTGTTCCGGAACCTTCTTCCCGCCCCGAAGGTCACCCGCTTCTTCCAGCTCGAGAACAAGCTGGACGCGATCATCAACTTCGAGCTCGCGAAGACGATTCCGCTCACGCGCTGACACCGGCCGCGGGGATCTCGTGGGCGCAAGGGTTCGAGTCCCCCCTTCGGCACCACGCGGTACCGATCTAGTTCGCGGGCACCGAACGGTGAGCCGGCGCGGAATGTACGGCGATTCACGATGGAGCGAATCGTGTGGCGCTCGCGGACGGTTTTCGAGTTAGTGCTTCGTCTTGACGTGGGCGACCGAGCGGCGGACCAGCTCCTCGAGCACGCCGAGGTCGACGTCGTCGAGCTTCTTGACGTAAAGGCAAGCCTTCGCCGTTTTGTGCTTCCCCAGCTTCTTCAGCAGCGCCGCATGGCCGTCGAAGCCGCTCATGATGTAGATGCTCAGCTCGTTCTTGCGCGGGGCGAAGCCGACGAGGCAGGAATCCCCCTCGTGCCCGCTGGCGTACTTGTAGTGGTAGCTGCCGAAGCCGACGATCGACGGCCCCCACATCGCCGGCTTGGCGCCGGTCGCCTTCTTCATCAGCTTGACGAGGGTCTTGCAGTCCTCCCGGCGGCCCTCGTCGGCGATGCCGCCGATGAACTCGTCCACGGAGGCGCCGGTCGCCTTGGTCTTCTGTTCCGCCATGCCACCGTCTCCTCTTTCCCGTCCTTGCCGATCCGACGCACGCGGACGGCGTTGACGATCGAAGTCTCGAGCAGCCACAGGTTGCCGCGGCGGTCGATCATCCCACCGTAGGCCGCCCAGAGCATCGGGCTGCGCGCGGCGACCCGGGTCGATCCGTCGGGCTTCACCTCGAGCACGACCCGGTCCTCCGGCACCGCGACGTAGACCGAGCCGCCGGGTCCCGTCCAGAGCCCGCCCTGGAAATGCTCCGACGCTCCCAACGCCTTCTTCGTTACCGATGCGAGAAGCGTGGCCGCCTTCCCATCGGGCTGGATCTTGACGAGGCGCGTCCCGTCCACGAGGTAGACGATCCCGTCGGCGCTCGCGGTCATCCATCTGACGTCGCGAAAAGGCCCCGTCGAGTGGACCCCGATCGCGCCCCCCGGCGCGCGCTTGCGGATCACCGCCGTCGCGCCGCGGTCGGCCCAGTACATCGTCCCCGTCCCGTCGCGCACGAAGCTGTAGTCGTCGAGGAACCCTTCGCGCGCCGGGATCACGTCGCGGATCACGCCTTCGCGCGTGCGGCTCCAGACCCGGTGCCCCCATTTCTTGGTCGCGTCCCCCTCGTACCAGAGGTGCTCGCCGTACAGCGTGTCCTCGGCGTCGAGGCAGAGCTCGTGCGTGTGCACGTCGGGGACCGCGACCGACTTGGTCCCGTCCGGGGCGATCCTCCACACCTGCTTCAGGTCGGTGTAAAAGACGTTCCCCTTCGAGTCCTCGACGATGCCGACGCCGGGGTGCGCCCAGGCGGACGTCGCGAAGAGCAAGACCGCGATCAGGGGAAGGGCTCTCATGGAGCCCTCGAGTATAGATCGGTCAGTTGACCGGAAAGCCTGTCAAGCGACGAATGAGCGCGAGGTCGGGAAGGGGCCATCGCGTTCAGGGGCCGCTCATGTGAGTGAAAGGGATAGAATGCGACGCCAATAAACTGGGGAGATCATGGGCATTACTCGGCCGCGCGGAGAAATGACATGCGTCGTGTCATCGAGAAGACGAACCCGTTCTACGACATTCCGCGGTTTGCCTTCGGGTTCGAACACATCCACGAGGGCGTCCGGTTGCTCGACTACGGGTGTGGCGACGGTTGGTTTGGCAAGAACCTACTGAGATGGAAGAAGGTCGACTACCACGGAGTCGACAAGGACGCTGACCTTACGAAGGCGAACGGCGAGCCCTTTTCGATACAGCCGATACGCGAAAGGCTACCCTTCGAGGCCGACTCCTTCGACGTCGCCACCATCTTCGAAGTGCTCGAGCACATCCACGACCAATCGGCCGTGCTTCGAGAGATCCATCGCGTGCTGAAGCCGGGCGGAACTCTGATCGTCTCGACGCCGAAGAAGAACATCCTCTCCTTTCTCGATGCCGGAAACCTCAAGTTCGTATTCCCGAGGATGCACCGGGTCTTCTACCGGATGCGGCATTCCGCCGAAGAGTACCGATATCGCTACGTCGACAACCCGTACGGCCTGGTCGGCAACGTCGAAAAGGAAAAGAGCTGGCACCAGCACTTCACCGAAGCGGAGATGCGATCGCTCTTGAGCGACAACGGCTTCCGGGTCGACGAGATGGACGGCGCGGGACTCTTCAGTCCCCTCATGGAGATTCCCCCGTTCGACAGGTTCTTCCCGCAAGGGATGAGGAATCGCGACAGCTACAAGTTCGACCAGCGCATGCTGTTCTGCAGAGCGACGAAGATCGTCTGACAGGCGTAGGCTCTGTCTCTCACGAGGAGGGTTCGCCATGAAAGCTCGTCTCGCTCTGGCTCTCGGCGCGATCGTGTCGACCGCAGCCGCCGCCTACGACGGACGCGCGTCGGGGCTTGGAGTCGGCGCGTTCATCCCGAGCGGCGACCTCGAGGACACGAACGACACGTCCTGGTACCTCCAGGCGCGCACCGTGTTCGCGAGAGAGGTGTTCGGGGGCCGGGCCGGGGTCTACTACGGCGACACGACGGCGCACGGCGCGATCGACGGCGGCCGGGCATTCGGCTTCGACGTCGAGGGGCTCGCACGGTTCGGCAGACGGGAGACGTTCGGCTACGTCTTCGCCGGCGCGGGTTACGGCCGCGCCACCTTCACCCGTCCGGGGCCGCTCTCGGGCTCATTCGTACGCTCCTCGGAGTGGGACTGGACCCTTCAGGGAGGCGCGGGCATCGTGATCAAGAGGCGCGTCTACTTGGAGGCGATGTACCTGCAGTACCAGACGGACCCGAAGTCGTCGTTCATCCCGGTCGTCATCGGCTTCCAGTACTGAGAGACCGCGGCTTACGGACTCCGTGTGGAGCGCTGGTCGGGGTCCTCGAACACCGGCTCGACGTCGATCACGCGACCCTCGGCCACCGTCGGTTCGGACACCGCCCGGCCGCGCGTCGCGAGAAGAACCGCGACGGTCCACGACGGAACGAGGTCGAGACCGGGAACGAGCTCGGCGAGGAAGGCCGGCAGGAAGGCCCAGTGCCAGCCGACCAACCTTGTGAGGATTCCCGCCATCAAGACATCGAGCACCGCGTCGAAGACGGAGAGCCCGCCTTGGACGAACAGCGGGACCAGGCCGATCTGAACGACGTCGGCGAGCACCGCGAGACCGCGTGCGGTCCATATGCGGCGGTGGGTCGGGGAAGGGCTCATTCCTCGAGATTAGCGCACACTCGCGCCGCTCCGAACGACGTCGGTGGCTGATCGCGGTGTAGCATCCGCCCCGATGCGGATCCCGATCGTGCTGGCCGCGCTGCTCGCCCTCGCGTCCCCCGCTCTCGCCGGCGACGAGACGGGGTCGCGCACGCTCCCGTTCCTGGGCGACGAAGCGCGCAAGCGCGGGATCGAGCTGCCCGCGCCTTTCGGGATCGGCCTCGTCTACTACCACCTCGACCGCGCCATCGAGATCAGCGACGTCCGCGTCGGACGCAACGGCGCGACCCCTTCGTCCGTGAGCGGCTTCGCTCAGCTCGGCTCGACCTCGCGCGTGGACAACGCCAATCTCAAGGCGGACGTCTGGCTCCTGCCGTTCCTCAACGTGTACGCGATCGCGGGCTACATCTGGAACGAATCCACGACCACCATCGACGTGACGCTGCCGCCGCTGCTTCCGGGCGGGAGCCCGCGGCAGCGCCGGCTCGCCGTTCCGACCGAGATGACCGGCACCGTGGGCGGCCTGGGCGTCACGCTCGCGGGCGGCTACGGTCCGTTCTTCTTCGCGGCCGACATCAACGGCGCACGCGCCGACCTCGGCTTCGACGACGAGTTCAAGGCGGTCGTGACCTCGCTCCGCAGCGGCTGGCACGGCACGGCCGGCTCGCGTCCGATTCGCGCGTGGATCAGCGGGACCTATTGGGACACGTTCGCGCAGGCGACGGGAACGGTCGCCGATCCCGACGGCGGAACGCTCGCGTTCGAGGTGGACCAGGGACCGGAGCACCCCTGGACCTTCGGCGTCGGCGGCTCCTACACCCCGCGCCCCTGGATCGACCTCGCACTCGACACCGGCACCGACTTCAACGGCGGCTGGTACGTGGCGGTCGTGCCCGTGTTCCGCTTCTGAGTTCCACCCTCGCTCGTAACGGTGTTTGTAAGCGGTTCGGCACGGATTACAAACGATCTCGAGCGACACTCCAGTATTCTGCCGAGCTTCCGCGCATTTCTTCCGGTACGGAGCTTGCTCCCTTCTGGACCGCATTCGACTGACTGGGTAACCGAAAGGAGGCACCATGAGCTCACGTACCAGAAGCACTGTCGCGCACGCCGTCGTAGGCGTCGCGATCGCGGTCGCGGCTGCGATGCTCGTCCCCGCGAAGGCGGAGATCGACATCGACGTTCGCGGCGGCGTCAACACCGACGCGGAAGGCCCGTTCGTCGGCGCCGGGATCCTGACGAATATCGGGGGATCCCACTCCTGGTACTTCAATCCGAACGCCGAATACACGGCCGGTGATACGACGGACGTCCTGTCCTTGAACGCCGACGTCCACTACGACTTCGCGACCGCGAGCAAGTGGTCGCCCTGGCTGGGCGCCGGTCCCGCCTTCGTGACGTACGACCCTGAGTTCGGTGAAGACGACGACAACGACGTCGGCCTGAATCTTCTCGCCGGCGTCGGCGCGAAGCACGGCAAGGTCCGTCCGTTCGTCCAGGGGAAGGCCCTCGTCGCCGACAACTCCGAGTTCTTGATCGCAGGTGGGATCCGCTGGTAACCGTTATCGGCTGATCCCGCCGCATGCCGGTCGCCCGTCGAGCGTGGCGGGCGGCCGGCATGCGCTCCCTCCCTCTAGCGAACGTCCACGTCGAACACACCGGTGCGAATCACCCCCGCGTATTTCACCTGCGCCCACATCCGATACCGTCCCGGATACGGGAACGCGTAGGGGAACGTCACGCGAGGCGCGTAGCTCGCCTGATGCATCGCGCCCATGCCCGCGCTCTCCTGTCTCATCAGCATCGCCATGCGTCCGCCGATCGTGCCGGTCGGGTGCGCGTGGACGAAGACGCCCATGTCGTCCCGCACGATCAAGAGGTGCCCGGCCATGCCCATGTAGGGCTCGATCGATGCGACGGGCTGTCCGTCGGGCCCGACGAGCTCGAACGCGAGCTTGTGGAACGTCTCCGCCGAGAGCGAGCCGGACGGCGCGTCCACCCATCGCATGCTCAAGCCGTCGCCGACCTCGGCTGAGCGCGCGTCCATGGAGACCGTGCCGATCGGAGCCTGGCGGGCCCACGAGTCGTCCTCGTCATCGAGCTTCGGCGCGTAGGTGTTCAGGGCGTGCCCCGACGTCACGTCGATGCGGGCGGTGATGGTCGTGCTCTCCCCGGTGTCGAACAGGAGATCGCCGAAGACCCGATAGGTGCCCGCTTCGGGGGGCATGAACGTCAGCTCGAAGCGGCCGGCATCGACGAGCCTCGGGTGGGCGTGGAGGAAGAAGCCCGCACCGGGGTCCTTCGTGATGACGAGGTGCATCAACTTTCCGTGGTCGGGGATGAGCCCCTGCGGCGGGTTCCCTCTCCGATCGCGCACGACGAGCCTCAGCGTCGCGGGCCGGCCCGCGGCCACGGGCCCGCCCTCCGCCGACAGCTCGGCTTGATACCGCGGGCTTCCGAGCATCTGCTGCCGCGCGTCGTACAGCGTCCACGAAACGCCGGTCAGCGCGAAGAACAACGTCAGCAGCGTGGTCCCCGTGATCGCGCAGGTGCGGCCGCGGCGCGCGTCCGCCGGGCTGGGACGAGCTCCCGGCGGCAGCGTCGCATCGCGTCCGATGTCGGTGAGGAGCTGCCACTGGGAGACGTAGAGAAGGCCGACGAGGAGCGTGAGCGTCGCGGCGAGAGCGGGGGCCATCGTCGAGGGCATCGGCACGCGCGCCGGCATCGGGAACCGCATCACGCCCTCGCCGCGCGACCCCTTGACCCGTATCTCCTCGTGCCAGAGCCCGAAGAGAGTGAACGGGATCGGCGCCGTGAAGTACGAGGGATCGGCCTCGGAGGACCGCATGCGCCGCCACTCCGGGGCCGTTGCATCTCCCGCCGGCGGGATCTCGCGCGCCCACACCTCGATCGGATCGTCGTCCGCGCGATCGGAGAGGCGCACCTGGACCTCGGCCTCCCCCGGCATCGCCGGAGGCATGTGCGCGACGACGATCGCGGCGTAGGGTCCGATCTTCTCCTCGAGGTAGATGTGGGGGCTGTTGACGTGCGCCGCGGCATCGACGCGCCACAGGAGGATCGCGCCGAGCGCCGCCGCTGTCCTCGCGGCCGGCGTCACCGAACCACCCCGCGCATCCAGTGGCCGATCCGCGCCCCGGACCAGGCGGAGACCGTGGCGATCGCGACGGCGAGCGCGACGAACAGGGCGCCTTCGGCGTTGGCGCGGATCGGCGGGACGATGCGGAGCCCCTCCATGAACACCGTCCCCGGAAGGTGCCCCCAGAAGAAGCGATTGCGCGCCGCGGGGCTCGCGAGGAAGGCCGATGTCGCCCAGTTGGTGGCGGTGAAGACGGCGACGAACGCGATCCCCAGCCACAGGAACGTGACGAGCCGGCCCGTGCGGCGCGCCGCGATCCAGCCCATCACGGCGGCGGGGACGACGAGGAGCAGCGGGAACGCCGGCGGCAGGAAAACGTTGATCCGGTGGTACACCGGCCCGAATCGAGGATGCGCCGGGAACAGCTGGAACACCTGGCCGAGGACGAAGGCCATGGCGAAATACAGGGCCGCGCAGACGGCTCCCGCCCACTTCCAATCGAGGAATTCCTGGATCAGGAGCAGCGGGAAGGGCACCAGGAGCGCGCAGGAGATCATGAACGCCTGCGAGCGCACCCCGAGGGGCCCATACGTCGGATCGTTCCCGATCATCACGTACCCGATGAACATCGACATGATCAGGATCGCGACGACCACCAACGGGCGATTCTCGGGCGCCGTCAGGTTGACCTCGCGCGCCGTCACCAGGAATTGGCCCAGGAAGAAGATCCAGATTCCGAGGGCGATCAGGCTGTGCGGCGTCGTGAACATCGCGGCATCCACGCCGTAGACGGCATGCCACCAGACGTCGAACAGGATGCCGACGAACTGCATCAGGACCGCGAACAGCGTCACGAAGGCGCCCGTCGGGCCCCGGAAACCGAGGACCTTGACCCCCGGCGCCGATTTGTTGCGGCCGAACGTGCTGTCGAGCACGACGAGCGCGTTCGCGACGAACGCGATGGCGAGGGAGATGTAGATCGCCACGTGGGCGGGGGTCCACGCGGTGTCGCGCCCGATCGATCGATGCCAGGAGATGTCCCAGTCCCAGCCGACGAGCATGCTGAGCGCCGCGGCGAGCGCGGCCCACGACGTCCACGGAACCCGTCGCACCCCCATCCGGCCTCCCCAAGCGGCCGGATAAGATACCGCGATCGGGAAGCGGGGCCGGTACGAGTGCGGTACTCTGACATCAGCGGGGAGGCAGGGTGACCATGGCGATGCTGAGCGCATGGAAAGTCGCGCTGCTGATGGCGATCGCCACCCCCTCGGCCGCGCTCGCCGACGAAGGGCGGATCCCGCTCACGAAGGTCCTCACCATCACGTTCCCCGGCCACTACGTGGTCACGCGCGACATCGAGGCGTTCGGCTCCCCCGTGTTCCGCGTGGCGGCGAACGACGTCACCATCGACCTCAACGGGCACACGCTGCGGCGCTCCGGGCTCGGCGGCGCCGTCATCGAGCTGAGCAGCCTCGAGCTGTTCGAGCGGCGGCTCGCGGTCCTGAACGGCCGCCTCGCCGGCGGCGGGATCGCCGCCGGGTTCCCCGGCACCTCGCCAAAATCGGCGGTCGGCCGCGCGCTCGTCCGCTTCGAGAACCTGGTGATCACGGACCAGGGCGGGATCGCCTTCGATCCGTGCTGGGAGGTCGAGATGATCTCCTCCCGGATCGACGGCGATGTCACGCTCATCGGCGACACCGGACAGCTCGCCGGCCGCCTGCTGGACAACACGATCCGGGGGGACGTCGAGCTGGGCGCGCTCCGGCGCGGCATCGTGCGCGGCAACGTCATCGGCGGCGACCTGCGGCTGACCGAGGGGTTTGTCGGCGGGCAGGACAACCTCGTCGAGGGGAACACGGTCGCCGGCGTGATCACCGACGCCTTCAACGGGAGCGACCACAACGAGATCCGGAACAACGTCGCGCGCGGGATCCTCCTCTTCTCCGACGGCAACCGCGTCATCGGGAACAAGGTCCGCCAGGGCGCGATCACCATCAACGGATCGCGCAACGTCGTGGAAGGGAACAGCGTGGAGGGGAGCGCGCAGTACGGCGTGGTTCTCGGCGGCGACAACAACGTCTACCGCAACAACGTCGTGCACAACAACGGTGCCGGCGGGATCCGCAGCGACGGGAGCGGCAACGTCGACGGCGGAGGGAACATCCAGTGAGGCGCGAAGCCAGGCGCTAGCCCGAGAGCGCCTCCGCGATCCTCTTCATCCCCTCGTCGATCGTCTCGCGCGAGCAGGAGTACGAGATGCGGATGTGGTCGCGCGAGCCGAAGGCCTCGCCCGGCACGACCGCGACGCGCGCGGTCTCGAGGAGCGCCTCGGCCAGGTCCTGGCCGCAGGCGACGGCGCGGCCGCCGATCGAGCGGCCGAACAATCTCGACACGTTCGGGAAGACGTAGAACGCTCCGGCGGGAGGAACGCAGGAGACCCCCGGGATCGCGGCGAGCGCGGCGACGATCCGGTCGCGGCGCGCGGCGAACGCCTTCGCCATCGCGCGGACGTCCTCCCTCGCCTCCGCGAGCGCCGCTTCCCCCGCCGCCTGCGCGATCGACGCGGGGTGCGAGGTCGCGTGGCTCTGGACCGCCGCCATCGCGTCGATGATCGCCTTCGGACCGGCGGCGTACCCCAGGCGCCAGCCGGTCATCGCGAACGCCTTGCTCATGCCGTTGACGACGATCGTGCGCTCCGCGATCCCGGCGCCGAGCGCCGCGATGCTCGTGAACGCGCGCCCGTCGTAGAGGAGCTTCTCGTAGATCTCGTCGGCGATGACCACGAGGCCGCGCGCGACCGCGATCCTCGCGATCGCGGCGAGCTCGTCCCGGTCGTAGCAGGCTCCGGTCGGGTTGCACGGGTAGTTGAGGAAGAGCCCCTTCGTTCTCGGGCCGATCGCCCGCTCGAGGTCCTCCGGCACGAGCTTGAAGCCGTTCGACTCGGGGGCGGCGACGACCACCGGCTCGGCCCCCGCGAGGCGGACCTGCTCCGGATAGGACACCCAGTACGGCGACGGGACGATCACCTCGTCTCCCGGCGAGAACAGCGCCATGGCCGCGAAGTACAGCGAGGCCTTGGCCCCGGGGGAGACCAGGATCTGCTCCGGCGCGTAGTCGAGCCCGTTGTCCTCGCGCAGCTTCCGCGCGATCGCCTGGCGCAGCGTGAGCGTCCCTTCGTTCGCGGTGTAGCGCGTGAAGTCGGCGTCGATCGCGCGCTTCCCCGCCTCCTTCGCGCTCGGGGGCGTCGGGAAATCCGGCTCGCCGACGCTGAAGTCGAGGACGTCGATCCCCTCCGCCCGCATCCGGCGGGCGATCGCGTTGATGCGGAAGGTGGGCGAGAGCTCGATGCGGCCGATGCGCTCCGCGAGCATCAGCCGACCCCCGCCTTCGAGGCGAGGATCTCGCGCATCTGGTTCCGCTGGAGCTGGATCCCCTGCACCGCGAGGCCCGCGAGCGCGCGCTCGATGTCGCGGTTGGGGTGGACGTAGCGCCGTCGCGGCGTCCCCGGGGAGTCCTCCCGGACGATCAGGTCGTCGGCAAGGAGCCGGTAGCGCGGCGGGACCGCCTGGTCCTCCGGGGGCTTCTGGTGCGCGAAGACGAAGAGCTGCCCGCCCACCCGCAGCACCCGCACGATCTCCGCGCCGACCTCGACGAGGCGGTCCGGCGGGACGAAATCGAGCATCTCCCAGGCGAGCACCAGGTCGTAAGCGGCCGTGCCGTGATCGAGCGCGAACGGCTTCGCCGCCGGCGGCGTCTCCCCTTGCGCGCGCGGCGGGATCGGCTCCGGGATGTCGACCGGATCGACGTGGACACGGGCGCCGCGGCCGGCGAGGTAGACCACGCTCTCGCCGCACAGGGGGCCGAGGATCAGGATCTCGGGCTTCCCCCCGCGAAATGCGCGCGCGACCGCGCGGCCGAGCGCGCCGCACGGGTGGCCGGCCGAGGCCTGGGGCGATGCGCCCCCCGCCGCCGGACGGGGGCCCGGCTCGGGGGGACGCGATCGAAACGCCATCTGCTAGAGGTTCGCGCCCTTCAACGACGCGCCGGCACCGACGGGCTCCATCACCGGACGCGACCCCGAGGCGGACGTGGAGATCGACGGCGACGCGCTCGCGCCGGGCTTGCGGTCCATGTCGATCGCCCCCTTGAACTTCGCGCCGTCGGCGAGCACCACGCGCGGCGCGACGATGTCCCCGCGCAGCGTGCCCGACGCGGCCACCTCGACCTTGTCGTCCGCGGTGATGTTCCCCGTCACCTCACCGAGGACCATGACGGTCTTCGCCTGGATCTCGGCGACGAGCTTGCCGTTCGCGCCGATCGTCAGGTTGTGGTCCTTCAGCAGGACCTTCCCCTCGACCTTCCCCTCGATGGTCAGGTCCTCGTTCCCCGTCAGCTCACCCTTGATGTGGATCGACTGGCCGATGTTCACGATCTTGTCCATGGACTCTCCTGGCGCCCTTCGGAGCGCTACGACGATTTCACGCCCTTGATCTTGTCGATCGCGTCGGCGACGCGGCTTCGGACCATCCCTTTCCTGTCGGTCATCGCCCGCTCGAGGAGCGCGAGGTCCGATCGGTCGCCGAGGTCGCCGAGCGCGAGCGCCGCCTCGGCGCGCACGTCCTCGGGCTCTCCCTTGAAGAGGAGCGTCCGCACCACCTCGAGATGCGAGCGATCGCCCATCTTCCCCGCCGCCCAGGCGAGGTCCACCTGCGCCATCGGCGACGTCTCGGTCGCGAGGCGCCGGACGATCGCCCCGCGGGCCTCGGTGTCCTCGGGGGCGATCTTCGCGATCGAGTGCGACGCGAGGGAGCGGACCTTGAAGTAAGGATCGTCGAGGGCGCGGGTCAGCACCGGGACGCTCGACCGGTCGGCCACCTCTCCGAGCACCTGCGCCGCGTTGGCGCGGACCAACTCCGACTCCGCGGCGAGCGCGCTCTCGAGCTTCGGCACCGCCTCGCGCGCGCGCCTCTCGCCGACGACCTTGACGACGTGGCCGCGGATCCGGTCGCTCTCGTCCTGCAGGGCGACGCGGATCAGCGTGTCGAGCGACTCCGGCCCCGGGATGATCCCCAGCGAGCGCGCGGCGACGATCCGGAGCGACTCGTCGTCGTCGTACAAGCCCCGCTCCAGCGCCGGAACCCCACGCGGGTCGCCGAGCGCCCCGAGCGCCTGGAAGCTCGCCATCCGCACGGTCGAGAGCCGGTCGGTGGCGAGCGGGATCAGCGGCGGGACCGCCTTCTTCTCGCCGATCTCCCCGAGCGCGCGGATCGCGTTGACCCGGACCGTCTCCTCGGAGTCGTTGAGCATCCCGATCAAGGCGTCCACCGCCTCCTTCGACTTGCTCTCCCCCAGCTTGAAGACGGCGTTGGACCTCACGGTCGGGTCGGAATCGGCGAGCTCCTTGAACGCGCCCTTGCCGCCGGAGCAGGCATTGGTTAGCAAGAGCACGGCCATGCCGGCGCTGAGCACCCCGCGTTCGACGCGCATGCGGCCTCCGGTGACGTCGCGAGCGGCGGATTATACTCCACGGGTGCGCACCGCCTCGTTGGCGATCCTCGTCACCGCGATAACGATTCTGGTCTCTCCGATCCCGGTTTTCGCGCGCACGGATCCACTGAAGCGCTGGCTGGACGGACCGGTCCATTACCTCATCACCGACGACGAGATCAAGGAGTTCAAGGCGGCGAAGACCGATCCCGACCGGGCCGCGTTCGTCGAGCGGTTCTGGCGCCGCAGGGACCCGACTCCGGGGACGCTCGTCAACGAGTACCGGCAGATGTTCTGGAAGCGCGTCGCCGAGACGAACGAGAAGTTCCTCGACAGCGCCAGCCCCGGCTGGCAGACCGATCGCGGCAAGATCTACATCCTCTACGGCCCCCCCGACGAGATCAAGGAGGACCCCAACGCGCGTGTCGGGACCGACGAGTCGCAGGGAGCCGGCCTGATCCGCTGGGTCTACCTCAAGCCGGGAGGGCGCCGGGACGTGGACCCGGTCGTGTACGTCCCCTTCGTGCGCGACACGTCGGGGGCCTACCGCGTCTCCTACGACCCGCACCTCGCGAGCCCCTTCTTCGACTGGGCGAAGGTGGACGACGCGCGCACGGCCGGCCTCGGCCGCTTCCTGACCGAGGTGACGACCAGCCGCGATCCGCTCGGCGTGATGCTCGACCTCGGGAAGATGCAGGAGGTCCCGTCGCAGGAGGCGATGCTGCTGGACTCGGTCGAGACGGTCGAGACGTTCGCGTACCGGCCGCTGCCGCTCTCGATCGACCGCTTCGCGCCGCAAGGGGCCGGAATGCTCGCGGTGGTCACCGTCTCGATCCCGGCCGGAGATCCGGCCGATCCGGTCCCCGCGCTGCTCGCGCGCTTCTCCCGCAAGGGGGCGGAGCCGAAGATCCTCGGCGAGGGGTCGTTCCGGGTCGAGGGCGAAGGGGCTGCGCGCGTCGGGCAAGGGCGCGTGGCGCTCGACGGGATGCCGTGGGACGTCACCGTGCTCGCGGTCGCGCCGGACAGCGGGATCAGCCGCATCTACAAGGGCCGGATCGATCCGCTCCCCGCGAGCGGGCTCCGGCTCTCGGACGTCGTGCTCGCGCGCGCGATGGAGCCGCTGCCGTTCGCCACGCAGCAGAGCTACGATGCGCCGTACATCGTCGGAGGCTTCCGCGTCACGCCGCGCGCCTCGACGGAGGTGCGCGCGGGGGAGCCGCTCCAGCTCTTCTACGAGATCTACGGGGGGACCGCACCGTACCGGATCGCCTATCAGCTCGAGGGGCGCGAGGACGACGGCCGCTTCCGCGCGCTGGGGCCGCCGCAGGAGCGGGAGGCCGACGCCTTCGGACAGGGGTTCGCGCTTCCGACCTCCGCGACCTGGCCCGCCGGCGCCTACCGCGTCGTCATCCGCGTCTCCGACGCCGCGGAAGGCGCCGTCGAGCGGACGATCGGATGGACGCTCGTCGCCCCCGGAGCGCCTCCCCCTCCCGACGTGCCCGCCCCCGTTCCCGTCGAGCCTTGAGGCGGCACGCGGTCGCGATCCTGGCGATCGCCCTCGCCCTGCCTGCGGCGCGGGCCGAGGAGGCGCTGACCGTCCGCGGGTCGCTCGCGTGGATCGCCTCCGACCGCCTCGACCTCGTCGGAACGATGGAGGCGCGTCTCCCGCTCGCGCGGGCGGGAGCCTGGCAGGTGTTCGCCTCGCTCTCCGCCGTCACCGCGATCGAGAAGGCGCGCTCCGATTTCACGTTCCTGGTCGATCAGGTGAGCTACGCCGGGGGCGTCGGGGCGCTGCGGCCGCTTCCGGGACGCGGCGCGATCGAGCTGCTCGTCGAGGAGCGCGGCCTGATGCTCGTGGATGCCGCGGGGCGGGCCCGCGTGAGGGTCGCCGGCGCTGGGTGGCGGTCGTCGACGCTCGACGATCCGTTCGCCGCCGGCTGGGCGGGGCGCGTCGCGGCGGGGGGCGTGTTCGAGGAGCGCGGCGTCGAGGCGAGCGCGACCGTGTCCGGATCGATCCGGTACCTCCATCCCTTCGGCGACGCGCGCGCGGCGGCGATCGGCTTCGAGGCGGAGGCCGACGCGCTGCTCGGCCCCGACGGCGGCGCGGACCTCTCGATCGGTCCGCTCCTCGCCTTCGATCTCGGCGGCGACCGCCGGTTCGGCCTCTTCGCGCGCTACCTCTCGGGGGAGAACCCGCTCGGGATCGGCGAGAGCGGCGTGCTCGGGGGGTTCGACTTCGCGGCGGGGCCGCCGGGGACGGCGCCCCGCCCCGAGCCGCCGGAGATCGGCGGCCTCGCCGGAGCCGGAGGAGGAGAGGACGGACGCGGGTTCGTCCGTCTCGCCCTGCGCATCGCCACGCCTCCGTTCCTCGCCGGCCTCCACGCCGCGATCGAGGTGGACGGGAACGTGCTCACGGCGGAGGATCGGAACGACCTGTTCTACCTGTACGACGCCGGGCTCGCGCGCGCGCTCTCCGGATGGCGCGCGGGAGTCTGGTTCCATCACCGGTCCAACCACGTCCTCGACGGGGACAACGCGACCGTGACGAGCCTCAACGTCCTGGAGGCCGGGATCGAGTCGGCGGGGTGGAACCGCGCCGAGCCCGGATGGGCGCTCGGCCGCGCGGGCTGGCTCGACCTCTCCGCTCGCGCCGGGTGGCTGATCGACAGCGCCTTCGGCGAGGACACGTGGTGGCAGGCGCGCGGAGGCCTGCGGCTCGCCTCCCCCGCGATCGGCGCGTCTCACGTCTTCGTCTCGGCCGAGCTCGAGCGGGGGGACGTCGGCGGGAGCGCCTACGCCGCGGGCGCCCTCCTTCCCCGGGGATGGGAGGTGCGCGTGGAGGCCCGCCACGACGAGCAATGGTTCGCCGCCGACCGCCGCGTGCTGCTCGGGATCGCCACCCTCCGCTACTGAGGCGCGGGCACGGCGGGCGGAGGCGCGACGAGCTCGGCGACCGCCCCGGGAACCGCGTCCCAGGTCGCGCGGCTCCCGTAGAACGCCACGCGCCCTTCTCCGCCTCCCTCGACGGCATAGGTCAGCTGCGCGGTGGGCTTCCCCACGGCGCCGCCGTCGCTCCATCCCTTGGTCGGCGCCTCGAGGATCTTCACCAGCAGGGCGAGCACGGTCTCCGCCGCGACGCTCTTCCCGCCTTCCATCGTCCAGGACGCCTCGTCGGCGCGGTTCGCCACGAGCCGCGCGTCCCCCGCCTCGTAGGTCATGCGGGTCACCGCGTAGCGGTTGACGTTGGTCAGGCGGCTTTCGCGAAGGCTCGCGGCATCGATCGTCCCGGTCGCGAGCGGCGCGGGCTGCACGAGGAGGATCGGCTTACGCCCCTCGACCGCGACGAAGCGCCGGCCGCCCCCCGCGTCGGCGCCGAGGAGCACGGCGCACGACGCCGAGCCGTAGCGGAGCACGACGCGCGTCGCGCCCGCTCCGAGACCGAATCGCGGATCGGAGGGTCGGCCCCTGTCGTCCCACTCCGCGACCTTCGCCGCGTAGAGGCCACCGAGCAGCTTGTCCACCTGGGAGGTCGAGGCCGGCGCGCGGCGCGGGGACTCGATCCACCATCCCCCGGGATTCCGCGCGATGCGCAGCGACCCCGGCTCGATCTCGATCGCGTCGATCTCGCTCCGCGCGAGATCGACGATCGTCCGGTCGCGGAGCATGATCGGGTCGGCGACCAGCGGCGCTGCGTCGGGCATCGCGAGCAGCAGCACCCCCGCGCGCTCGGCCACGCGGGCGTAAACCGCCTCCCCGGTCGGCGCGACCTGCCCGATCGAGAGCGCCGGCACGGTCACCCCCGCGAGCGTCAGCGTCGCGACCGGCGGATCGAGCCCGTACGCGCTCAGCGCCTCCGGCTCCTGGATCGCCTGAACGACGCGCGTGCGGCGCGCCGCCGCGATCACCGCTTCCACCGACTTCGGGTCGGCGGCGTCCTCCACCGGGGAGGCGAGCCGCCAGCGGTCCCCGTCGCGCGTCACCTGCCAGGTCGCCTCCCGCGTCGCGAGCGTGAGGCCGGTCACCTGGCGGTCGTCGAAGCTGGGGAGCCTCGCGTCGGCGCGCGCCGAGCGCGCCGACCGGTCCCGATCGCGCAGCACGAGGGCGAATCCGGCCGCGAGCAGGCCGGCGGCGGCCAGCGCGAGGACGATCCTGCGCAGCATCTACAGCCCGCGCCTCCGGACGAAGACCACGATCCCCGACAGGATCACGGCGAGCAGCGGGCCCACGAGCAGCGCCTGGAAGACGTTGAAGTCTCCCTTCCGCAGCTTGAGCACCTGCCCTCCGAGCGGATCCTGGCGGATCGCGATCATCGCGCGGGACCGCGAGAGCCAGCCGACGCCGTTGAGGAGGAAGTTGCGGTTCGAGGCCTCCGCGAGGAAGCCGTTCGTCGCGAAGGCGACGTTGCCGACGAGGAGCACGCGCGTCTCGCTCCCCTCGGCGACCTTCGGATCGACCGGCCTCCAGGAGGCGGCGGCCAGCGTGAACGGTCCCTGCGTGCGCGTGCCCTCGGGGGTGAGCCCCTCCGAGTTCCGGGAGGACTTGACCAGGAACTCGTGGAACAGCGCCGGATCGCTCGCGTCGAAGTCCTCCACCGCCACCGGGATCGGGAGCGCGAGGGGGAGGGCCGCCGAGAATCCGCGTACCGCGGCGTGCTGCGAGTAGTCGGTGCCGAGCGGGATCTCCGGCTGGCCGCGGAGGTTCGACCGGCGGTCGAAGACCTGCGCGGGGTCGGCCTTGAGCCCCCAGCGCTCCACGACCGTGCCGAGGCCGCTGTCGTAGCGCGGATCGATCAGCGCGAGGAGGCGTCCCCCCTGGGAGAGCCACTCGCCGAGACGGTCGAGGTCCGCCTGCGGGATCGGCGCCTCCGGCCCCGCCGCGACCAGCGCGGTGACCTCCGGGATCGGCGCGTCGAGCCGGACGTCGGCGATCTCGTAGTACTCCCCGCGGAGCGCGTCCCGGAAGCGGCTCAACCCCGCGTCCGCGGTCGAGTTCGGGTCCCGCTCGCCGTAGCCGCGGATGAAGCCGATCACGCGCGGCCGGCTCGAGCCCGCCTCGAGGATCGCGTTGGTCACGTCCTCCTCGCCCATGCCGCGGAAGAGCACCTTCCGGTCGCCGCAGGTGGCGACGCTGATCCCGTCGCGGATCGTGTTCCGGTCCTCCGCGGAGAGCCCGAGCTTCTCGAGCGCCGCCGGCCGGCTGTTGGGATCGAAGATCTCGACGCTGACGCGATCGCTCTTGCGCCCGTAGAGCTGCAGCAGGTCCCAATAGCCGTCGCGCCGCCGGTCGGCGTCGCGGAGCAGGCCGTGCACGGCGACGGGCGCCTCCAGTCCCGCGAGCGCCTCGAGCGTCTTGGGGGAGAGGCTGTTCGCGCGCTGCTTGCTGAAGTCCCAGGTCGCCCGGAAGTTGAACGCGAGCGCGACGGCGAGCCCGAGCGACAGGAGAACGAGGGCGGTGTAGACCGCCGATCCCGCCCCTTGCCGGGCGAGCCTCGACAGATCGACGCCCGCGCGCGCGGAGAGCTCGTCGCGAGGGGTGACGCTCACGGTCAGCGCCACCGGCTGGAGTCGATGATCCGCACCGACAGGAACAGGAACGTCGACACCAGGACCGCGTGCAGGATGAGGTACGCGGAATCGAGGCTCCCCAGAGCCGAGCCCTTCAGGGCGTACCCGACCGACAGCGCCGCTGCGACCCCGTCGAACGGCGGCCGGAGGAACGGAACCAGGAACTCGACGAGCAGCAGCGGAATCACGACCGCGTACGTCAGCAGGAGCGCGATGAACTGGTTCTCGGTCAGCGAGGAGGCGAAGATCCCCACCGCGAGGATCACGGCGCCGTAGAGGAAGAGCCCGGCGTAGGCGGCGGCCAGCGCGGCGATCTCCGGCTGCGCGCGCCAGACGAGGAACATCGGCATCGGGAGCGTGAGCAAGAGGATCAGGCCGAAGAGCGACACCGAGCCGAGGTACTTCCCCGCGACGATCTGCATCGTGGTCACCGGCGAGGTGAACAGGAGCTCGGCCGTGCCGGACTTCTTCTCTTCGGAGAGCAGGCGCATCGACAATCCGGGGAGTGAGACGAGCGAGGCGAACATCCCCCAGGTCATCAGCCCCCAGGTCCCCGAGACGAGCTGGGTGCGCAGCGAAAGACCGAGGGCCTCGATCCGCGACGCCGGCGTCAGCGCGTAGCGCGTGACGCCGACGGAGAACCCGACCGCCACGATCAGGAGGAACATCGCCATGAACGCATAGGCGATCGGAGAGACGAAATAGGCCGAGATCTCCCGGCGCATCACCGCCCAGACGCTGCTCACGCCGCCGCCTCCGCCCGCTCCTCGGTCACGAGCTTGAGGAACACCTCCTCGAGGCTCGCCCGCTGGCGCGACAGCTCGAGCAGCCCGGCGCCCGACGCGATCGCGAATGCGGCGACCCGCTCCCGAGCCGGGTCTCCCCCTTCCACGCGGATCGCGTACGACCCGGGCGCCTCGACGATCGCCTCGGCCACCCCCGGGAGCGAAGCGAACCCCGCTGCGAGCCCGTCGGCGTCGCGGGCGACCCGGACGCGAAGGGTCTGGAACCGCGAGAGGCCCGCGGTCAGGTTGTCGATCGAGTCCTCCGCGACGACCTGGCCTTCGTTGATGATCGCCACGCGCGAGCAGGTCATCTGCACCTCGGGGAGGATGTGCGTGGACAGCACGACCGTCTGCTCCCCCGCGAGCCCGCGGATGACCTCGCGGATCTCGATGATCTGACGCGGGTCGAGCCCGACGGTCGGCTCGTCGAGGATCAGCACCTTGGGCTGGTGCAGGATCGCCTGCGCGAGCCCCACGCGCTGGCGGTACCCCTTCGACAGGTGCCCGATCACGCGGTGCGCGACCTCGGTCAGCCCGCACTGGCCGATCGCGCGGTCGATCAGCGCGGCGCGGCGCGCGCGCGGGACCCGCTTGATGTCGGCGACGAACCCGAGGTAGCTCCTCACGATCATCTCGCGGTAGACCGGAGGGGTCTCGCAGAGATAGCCGAGCTTCGCCTTCGCCTCGAGGGGCTGCGTGAGGATGTCGTGGCCGGCGATCCGCGCCGTCCCCGACGACGGCGGGATGAACCCGGTGATCATCCGCATCGTCGTCGTCTTCCCCGCGCCGTTGGGGCCGAGGAAGCCGAGGATCTCGCCGGGCTGCACCTCGAGGGAGACCTGCCAGACCGCCACGCGGCCGCCGTAGACCTTCGTGAGGCGATCGACGGAAATCATCCTTGCTCGCTTTCGGACAAAACGATCGCCAAGGATACGGTCAGCGCGGAGGGGCGTCAATGATGCGCAGGTCCGCGATCCCGAGGGACGGGAATTCCCGCGCGAGCCGCGCCGAGAGCTCCGGAGCCAGCCGCTCGATCGCTCGACGCCAGTCGGCCGACTCCACGCGGACTTCGAGCACGCCCCGGTCGAGCGCGGTCACGCGCACGCGACGCGCGATCGACGGACCGGCCACGCGGCGCCACGCGGATTCGATCTCGAGGCTCCGGCGGCGCGATGCGGACAGCCCGAACGAGCGCGCCCCCGCGATCCCCAGACGCTCGAACCCGCGCGCGCGACGCTCCGTCTCCATCCGGCGCATTCTAGCGGGAAAAAAAAAGACGCCGGACCGGAACGCCTCCGAGGACCGCCGGGAGGGGGGCAACCTCCGCGGGAGGGGGGGTGGACCTCGTCGACGTCCCGGCCCGGCCCCGAAGCGACGGATCGGTCGGCGCCTCGGTGTGCCCGGCACGTAGCCGGGGCTGGGGGTCGGCCGAATGCAGTGCAAGGACGCGGCCAGCGCGCGGGGACGCGGAGGTTCCGCGACCGCGGTCCGGACCTTCGGCGTTGTCGGGATCGCGCGTGCCGGAGCGCTCGACGGTTTGGTCATCGGGGTAACGGCCGCGACCGCTATACTGCGCGCCGCGATGACGACGCCCGCACGTCACTGCCGCTTCCGCACGAGCAACGGCGGATCGGAGTTCTGCCGGGACCCGGTCTACCTCGAGGGGTTCTGCCGCTTCCACTACGACGCTCTCAAGCGGGGCGAGATCAACGAGCGGGGCGTGATCAACGAGCTGCTCGCCGATCAGATCCGGCGGCGCGAGATCAACTTCCACGGCATCCCGCCGAAGCCGGTTTACGTCGAGGACGACACCCGCTGACCTTCGCGGTCGAGCCAGCTCTGGAGCAGGATCGCGGCGGCGGCCGCGTCGATCACCTCGCGGCGCTTCGCGCGGCGGACGTCCCCCTCGAGCAGCGCGCGCTCGGCCTGAACGGTCGTCAGACGCTCGTCCCAGAGCGCGACGGGACAGGGGGCGCGCTCGCGGAGGCGCGCCGCGAAAGCCTCGGCGTCGCGCGCGGCGTCGCCGGCCTCCCCGGACAGGAGGAGAGGCCGCCCGACGACCACGGTGCCGACCTCCTGCGCGCGGATGATCGTGAGGACCGGCTCGAGGCTCCGGCGCAGCTCGCGCCGCGCCAGATATCCGGCCGGCTGCGCGGTCAGCCGCAGGGGATCGGACAGCGCGAGCCCGACGCGGACGCTCCCGAGATCGAGGGCGAGAACGCGGCCGGGCCCGTCGGTCACTGCCCGCCCGGGCTCGGGGGCGCGATCGCGAGCTTCTGCGGCGCCTGTGCCTTTTCCGGCTCGGGCGGCTTCGGCAGCTTCTCGTTGACGGCCGCGACGGTCTCGTGCATCGCCTTGTCGTCCGGGTAGCGCGCGGTGAGGAAGTGCATGTAGGTCGTCACGTCGGCGAGGTTCCGCTTGGCGTCGAAGGTGATGCGGCTCTCGCCGATCCGCTTCCCCTGGTTCCCCGAGTAGTAGATCCGGACCCGCCCCTCGTTCTCCTCGACGGTGTTGTAGATCCCCCCGTAGGTCCCGAGCAGGAGGTCGATGTCCTGGAACTGCTTCGCGAGCTCGTGCGCGTCCTCCTTCGAGAGGGAGGCGAGCACGACGACGAGGTCCGACTTCGCGCTCACCTCGGGGAGCACGCGCCGCAGCATCTCGGCGGGCTGCGCGACCGCGAGGTTCGTCCCCGCCGGGCCGGCCTTCTGCCAGACCGGGCTGTAGCGGAGGAGCCCCAGCACGCCGATCCGCACCGGCTTCCCGCTGGTCCCCTTGACCTCGACGATCGTGTAGGGCGGGAAGACGGTCTCGGTCGTCCCCTCCTTCACGATGTTCGTCGAGACGAACGCGAGGTCGAGCCCCTTGACCTTCTTCTGGAATTCCTCGTAGCCGAGCGTGAGGTCGCGGTCGCCGACGTTCGCCGCCTTGTAGCCGAGCTTCACCATCGCATCGAGCAGCGCCGCCGTGCGGATCTCCCCCGCCTCCGTGGGATTGTCGGTGTAGTTCCCGGAGTCGAGGAGCACGACGGGGGTGGACGGGTAGTTGGTCTTGATCTGGTTGAGGAGCCACGCGCGGCGCGCGAGACCGCCGGCCGGGTTGAGCTTGCACCCGCAGTCCTCGATGTAGCCGATCACGTCGCCGGTGAAGAGCAGCTCGAGCTCGGCCGCCTTCCCCGGCGCGACGAGCGCCCCCTGGGGGACCTCGAGAAGGCGCGGCGGCGGCGGGGCGTGCGTCTCGGCGAGAGCGCCTCCGGTCGCGGCCAGAAGGAGAAGGAGACGCGTGAAACCGCGCAGGCTGGCTGTCATCGGATGCACCCTCCCACCGCGTTGCAGCGCGGTGAATCGAGGGATTATAAGGAGCCCTTCTCGGAGGTGCCACCGTGTCCCCCCCGCTCTACCTCGCCTCCGCTTCCCCGCGGCGACGGGAGCTGATGGAGGCGATCGGGCTCGCTTTCGGCGTGCGCCCCGTCGCGATCGACGAGTCGCCTCACGAGGGGGAGTCCCCGGCCTCGGTCGCGGTGCGCCTCGCCGCGGCGAAGGCCGCGGCCGCGGCCGCGGCGCTGCGCGACGAGGGGATCGCGGCGCTCGTGCTCGCGGCGGACACCGTGGTCGCGCTCGACGGGACGATCTTCGGGAAGCCCCGCGACGGGGCCGACGCGCTCGCGATGCTGAAGCGGCTCGCCGGCGCGACGCACGAGGTGATCACCGCGTGCCGCCTCGTCCGCGGCGACGACGGCCGCGTCGCCGCGAGCGTGACGCAGACGCGCGTGCGCTTTCGGCGGTGGGACCCTCGGGTCGCGAGCTGGTACGCGGCGACGGGCGAGCCTCTGGACAAGGCGGGCGCCTACGGGATCCAGGGACGCGGCGTCTTCCTCTCGGAGGGGATCGAGGGATCCTGGAGCAACGTCGTCGGGCTTCCGCTCGAAGCCCTCCCCGCGCTCTTCCGGGACGTCGGCGACGATCTCTACGCGCGCATGGAAGGGGCGGAACGCGGGTGATACGCTAACGCGCCGATGCCCTCCCGGCACCCCGATCGATTCGTCGACCGCCACATCGGACCCGGCGAGGCCGAGCGCGCCGACATGCTGCGCGCGCTCGGGTGCGCGGACCTCGACGACCTCGTCGCGCGCGCGGTCCCCTCGTCGATCCGGCTCGAGGGCGCGCTCGCGCTCACGCCCGCGCTGTCGGAGGTCGAGGCGATGGACGCGCTCGCGCGGATGGCCGGCCGCAACCGGGCCTTCCGCTCGTACATCGGCCTCGGCTACCACGGGACGGTCGTCCCCGCGGTGCTCCGCCGGAACGTCCTCGAGAACCCGGGCTGGTACACGCAGTACACGCCTTACCAGCCGGAGATCGCGCAGGGACGGCTCGAGGCGCTCCTCAACTTCCAGACGCTGATCATCTCGCTCACCGGGCTTCCGGTCGCGAACGCGTCCCTGCTCGACGAGGCGACCGCAGCCGCTGAGGCGATGACGCTCTGCGCGCGCGTGAGCGACGGGGGCGCGGCGGGCCGCTGCTTCTTCGTCTCCGAGCGCTGCCACCCGCAGACGATCGCGGTCGTGCGGACACGCGCGGAGCCTCTGGGACTCTCGGTCGCGGTCGGCGATCACGAGCGATGGGACTTCTCCACGCCCACGTTCGGCGCGCTCGTGCAGTACCCCGCGAGCGACGGCGAGGTCCTCGACTACGCGGCGTTCGGCCGCCGCGCGCGCGAGGCCGGCGCGCTGCTCGTCGTCGCGGCCGACCCGCTCGCGCTGACGATCCTCCGGCCGCCGTCCGAATTCGGCGCGGACGTGGCGGTCGGCAGCACGCAGCGGTTCGGGGTCCCGATGGGGTTCGGCGGGCCGCACGCCGCCTACATGGCGGTGCGGGACGAGCACAAGCGCCAGCTCCCGGGGCGCCTCGTCGGGGTCTCCCGCGACGCCGCGGGCCGTCCGGCCCTGCGCCTCGCGCTCCAGACCCGCGAGCAGCACATCCGGCGCGACCGCGCGACCAGCAACATCTGCACCGCGCAGGTCCTCCTCGCGGTCATGGCCTCGATGTACGCCGTCTACCACGGCCCCGAAGGGCTGATCGCGATCGCGCGCCGCGTCCGCCGCCAGACGCTGCGCCTCGCGCACGCGCTGCGCGCCGGGGGCCACCGGCTGCGGGCGCAGAGCGTGTTCGACACGCTCAAGATCACGCCGTCGACGGGAGCGGCGGCGGTCCTCGACGCCGCGTGCGCGGCCGGGATCAACCTGCGCGTCTACGACGACGGCGACGTCGGCATCGCTCTCGACGAGACCGTCGGCGACGCCGACCTCGCGGATCTCGTCCGGGCGTTCGGCGTCGCGCCGGACGCGCTGCCCGAGCAGCTGGACGACGCGTACCCGGACCCCCACGCGCGCGCCGGCGAGATCCTGCCGCACCCGGTCTTCCACGCCCATCGCTCCGAGACCGAGATGCTCCGGTACCTCAAGCGGCTCGAATCGCGCGACCTGTCGCTGACCACCTCGATGATCCCCCTGGGCTCCTGCACCATGAAGCTCAACGCGGCCGCGGAGATGCTCCCGATCTCGTACCCGGGGTTCGCGGACATCCACCCGTTCGCACCGTCCGGTCAGACGGAAGGGTACGCCGAGCTGACGGCGTCCCTCGCCCGGCAGCTCGCCGAGATCACCGGGTTCCCGGCGGTCTCCTTGATGCCCAACGCCGGCTCGCAGGGGGAGTACGCCGGACTCCTGGTCATCCGGGCGTACCACCGCGCGCGGGGGGAGCCGGACCGGGACGTCTGCCTGATCCCGATCTCGGCCCACGGCACGAACCCCGCGAGCGCGACCATGGCGGGGATGCGGGTCGTCGTCGTCGCCTGCGACGCGCAGGGGAACGTGGAGCTCGCCGACCTCCAGAAGAAGGCCGAGGAGCACGCGAGCCGGCTCGCGGCGCTGATGATCACCTACCCATCGACGCACGGCGTGTTCGAGGAGGGGATCCGCGAGATCTGCGCCGCGGTCCACGCTCGGGGCGGGCTCGTCTATCTCGACGGGGCGAACATGAACGCGCTCGTCGGGCTCTGCCGCCCCGGGGACCTCGGGGCCGACGTCTGCCATCTCAACCTTCACAAGACCTTCTGCATCCCGCACGGCGGAGGGGGCCCCGGCATGGGCCCGATCGGGGTCGCGGCGCACCTCGCCCCGTTCCTGCCGCGGCATCCGTTCGCGGAGGTCGGCGGGGAGTCGGGGATCGGCCCGATCGCCGCCGCGCCCTGGGGGAGCGGGAGCATCCTCCCGATCAGCTGGGCCTACATCGCGATGATGGGGGCCTCGGGGCTCCGCCGCGCCACGCAGGTCGCGATCCTCAACGCCAACTACGTCGCCCGGCGCCTCGCCCCGCACTTCCCGCTCGTCTACAAAGGACGGGACGGCTTCGTCGCGCACGAGTGCATCGTGGACGTCCGGCCGCTCCGGGCCGCCGGCATCGACGTGGACGACGTCGCGAAGCGGCTGATCGACTACGGGTTCCATGCGCCGACGATGTCCTGGCCGGTCGCCGGAACGCTGATGATCGAGCCGACCGAGAGCGAGTCCAAGGAGGAGCTCGACCGGTTCTGCGACGCGATGATCGCGATCCGCGCGGAGGCGCGCGAGGTCGAGGAGGGGCGCGCCGACCGGGCCGTCAACCTCCTGAAGATGGCCCCGCACACCGCGGAGGCGCTGACCGCCGACGCGTGGGACCGCCCCTACTCGCGCGCCCGCGCCGCCTTCCCGACCGAGGCGACCCGCGCGCACAAGTTCTGGCCGGCGTCCGCGCGCGTGGACAACGCCTACGGCGACCGGAACCTGGTCTGCGAGTGCCCGCCCCTCGAGGCGTACGCGGAGAGCTAGCCCCCGGTGAGGGCGCGGTAGGCCGCGGCGTCCATCAACGAAGCCGCCTCGCGGGGATCGGCGAGCGCGATCTTGCAGATCCACCCGGCCCCCTGCGCGTCGGTGTTGATCGTCTCCGGCTTCTGGGCGAGCGACGCGTTGATCTCGGACACGGTGCCCGACACCGGCGCGTAGATCTCCGACACCGCCTTGACCGACTCGATCGTGCCGAGCACGTCGCCGGCGGCCACCTTCCGCCCGACCTCGGGGAGCTCGACGTAGACGATGTCCCCGAGCTCCGCCTGCGCGAAGTCGGTGATCCCGATCGTCGCGGCGGCGCCGTCCACCGCCACCCACTCGTGCTCCTTCGTGTAACGCAGGTCGCTCGGGCTCATCCTGGGCCTCCGTCTAGCGGGCGCGCTTGTAGAACGGCGTCGGGACGACGACCGCGGGCTCGGCGCGTCCGCGGATCTCGATCGCGAAGCGCGTCCCCGGCGTCGCGAGGGCGAGCGGCAGATAGGCGAGCCCGATGTTCTTCTTCAGGTACGGGGAGAAGGTCCCGCTGGTGACGCTCCCGACCGGGCTCCCCTCGTGGAGGACCGGGTACCCGTGGCGCGCGACCGCGCGCCCTTCTGTCTCGAACCCCACGAGCTTGCGCGCGAGCCCCTCGCCCTTCTGGCGCACGAGCGCCTCGCGCCCGAGGAACTCCCCCTTCTCGAGCTTCAGGATCCAGCCGAGGTCGGCCTCGAGCACGCTCGTCGTCTCGTCGATGTCGTTCCCGTAGAGCGCCATCTTCGCCTCGAGGCGCAGCGTGTCCCGCGCCGCGAGGCCGGCGGGGACGAGCCCGTGCGGGGCGCCGCTCCCGAGGAGCGCGTACCAGACCTTCTCCGCCGCCTCGGCCGGTCCGTAGATCTCGAACCCGTCCTCTCCGGTGTACCCGGTCCGGGAGACGAGGCACGGCACTCCGGAGACGTCGGCCCGCTCGAACGCGTAGTACTTGATCCCGGGGAGCGCCGCCTTCGTCAACGGCTTCAGGATCGCTTCCGCCTTCGGTCCCTGGAGCGCGATCTGGAAGTACGCGTCGGACACGTTCTCGACGCGGACCTCGAACCCCTTCGCGTGGTAGCGCAGCCAGTCGAAGTCCTTCGCGGCGTTGCCGGCGTTGACGACGAGGAGGTAGTCGGCGTCCCCGCGCTCGTAGACGAGCAGGTCGTCGACGAAGGTCCCCTCCGGTGTCGTGAGCGCCGTGTACTGGATCCGTCCGGAGGCGAGCCTCGAGACGTCGTTCGAGGTCACGTGCTGGAGGAGCGCCTCCGCCTCGGCTCCCCGCACCTCGATCTCCCCCATGTGGCTGACGTCGAAGAGCCCGGCTTGCGTGCGGACCGCCATGTGCTCGTCGAGCACGCCGGTGTACTGCACCGGCATGTCCCAGCCCGCGAACGCCACCATGCGCGCTCCGGCCGCGCGGTGCGCGCGGTTCAGGGGCGTGGTCTTGAGCGCGCGATCGTCCAACGGGGGCTCCTCGCGAAGCGCGGCATCTTACCAGGTCGCGCGCGCGAGGACGCGCGCGATCGCGTCGCCCACCGCCTCCTCCGTGGGAGCGGCCGCGACCGCGTCCGCGGAAAGTCCGTGGGCCTGGAGGTGCGCCGCGGTCGTCGGCCCGATCGCGACCCGCGCCATGCGCGCGAGCGCCTCCGCCAGCGCGGCGCGATCCGGGCCCGCGGCCTCCAGCCAGAGCTGCAGGGCGGACGGAGCCGTGAAGACGACCGCGTCGTAGGCCCCCGAGAGGACGGCTCGCGCGAGCGCGTGGGCGTTCGGCGCGGCGACGGTGCGGTAGAGAGGAGCCTCGTCCACGTGCGCCCCCGCCGCGCGCAGGGAGGCCGCGAGCAGGCCGGCGGGCCCCTCGGGACGCACGAGCACGACGCGCGAGGCCGGGCGGAGGCGGTCGCGCATCTCGCTCGCGAGCCCCTCCGCGCGCTGATCCGACGCCGTGAGCTCGACGTGCGCCCCCATCCCCTCGAGTGCGCGCGCCGTCGCGGAGCCGACCGCGGCCACGCGCATCCTCGCGGGGAGGCGCGTGCGGTCCCGCGCGGCGAGCTTGAGCACCAGGGCGCGCACCCCTTGCCCGCTCGTGACGACCAGCCAGTCGTAGCTGTCGAGCCGCGCGATCGCCTCGTCCCCCGGGACCGGGTCCTGCGGCTCGACCTGGATCGTGGTCGGGGCCATCGTGATCGCGACCCGGGACTCCGGGAAGCGCGCGGCGAGCCCGGGCCAGGCGCCCGGCGGCCGGGTGACGAGGATCCTCATCGCCGGCCTTCCTCCGCGAGCAGCCGCCGCGCGAGGCGCCGGCCGAGCGTCTCGGCTTCGCGACGCTCGCCGCGCTCGAGACCGCGGACGATCGAGCGTCCGTCGGGGTCTCCGATCATCCCCTCGAGCGCGAGCGACGCGCCCTCGGTCCGGCCGAGCGCGGCCGCCGGCGCGAGGCATCCCGCCTCCAGCTCCGCGAGGAAGGCGCGCTCCGCGGCGACCTCGGCGGAGGCGCTCGGATCGTCGAGGGGCACGACCTTCGCGCGCGTGGCGGCGTCGTCCGCGCGCGCCTGGATCGCGAGCGCCCCTTGCCCCGGCGCGGGCAGGCAGACGTCCGTCGGGATCGGCGCGTACGGCGCGTCGAGGCCGAGGCGCTCGAGGCCGGCGACCGCGAGCACGAGCGCGTCGAACCTCCCCTCGGAGAGCTTGCGCAGTCGCGTGTCCACGTTCCCCCGCACCGCCGTGAACGCGAGGTCGGGACGCACGTGCAGGACCTGGCACCGGCGCCGCGGGCTCCCGGTCGCCACGACGGCGGCGGCGGGGAGATCCTCGACCCGGCGCGCCGCGGGCGAGACGAGCGCGTCCCGCGGGTCGTGGCGGACGGGGATCGCGGCGATCGAGAGCCCGACCGGGGAGGCGGTCGGCAGATCCTTGAGGCTGTGCACCGCGAGGTCGATCCTCCCGGCGAGCAGGGCGTCCTCGATCTCCTTGACGAAGATCCCCTTCCCGCCCCCCTCGGCCGGGGAGAGCGAGAGGTGCATGTCCCCTTCGGTCTTGATGATCTCGATCGCGATCGAAAGCCCGGGCCAGCGCGTCTCGAGGCGCTCGGCGACGTGGCGCGATTGCCAGAGGGCGAGCGGTGAGCCGCGCGATCCGAGACGGAGCCTCACGGGTCAGTCGTCCTTGCCGCCCTGGATCGCGTGGGTCGGCCCGGTCCCCGAGCCCTCCGCGTCCGGGCGGGGATCGTCGAGCCCGAAGATCTCGCGGTAGAGCGCCGCGCGGGCCGAGGCTTCGCCGCGGACCGCGGCGGACTTCAGCGAGACGATCGGGGTGTGGAGCACCTTCTGGATCAGCGAGCGGGCCAGGTCGCGAACGACCGCCTGCTGCTCGGGGGAGAGGCCGGCGAGACGCCGCGCGAAGCGGCGGAGCTCGTCCTCACCGAGCGCGTGCAGCCGGCCGGAGAGGGCGGCGATCGTCGGCCCCAGGTCCACCGATTGGCGCCAGCGATCGAACGCGACGACCTCGACGTCGAGCATCCTCCACGCCTCCTCCGCCGCGCGGCGCCGCTCGTCCATCGCGGCGTCCACCGCCCCCTGGAGGTCGTCCACGTCGTACAGGTAGACGCCGTCCAGCTCCCCCACCGCCGGCTCGACGTCGCGGGGCACCGCGATGTCGACGATGAACAGCGGGCGGCCGCGCCGCGCGCGCACCGCCTCGCGGACCTGCGCCCTCGTGACGACCGGATGCGCGGCGGCGGTGCCGGTCACCACGATGTCCACGCGCGCCAGCTCCTCGCCGAAGGTGTCCCACGCCACGGACGTCCCGCCGAGCGCCTCCGCCAGCTGGAGGGCGCGGCTGTACGTGCGGTTGGTCACGACGAGATCGCGGACCCCCTGGGAGACCAGATGCCGCGCGGCCAGCTCCGTCATCTTCCCCGCGCCCAGCACGAGCGCCGAGCGCCCGCTCAGGTCGTCGAAGATCGTCCGCGCGAGCGTGGCGGCGGCGTAGGCGATCGAGACGGCGTGTCGCGAGATCCCGGTCGCGGTGCGGACGCGCTTGGCCGCGGCGATCCCGTGCTGGAGCAGCCGGTCGAGGACGACGCCGGTCGCCCCGCACCCCCGCGCGACGGCGTACGCGCGCTTGACCTGTCCCAGGATCTGCGGCTCCCCGAGGATCATCGAGTCGAGACCGCAGGCCACCGCGTACAGATGGCGCGCCGCGTGGAGCCCCTCGCGCACGTAGAGGTGCCGCTCGAGGACCGGAAGCTCGATGCCGCGCTCCCGCGCGAGGAACGCGGTCACGGCCGGGGCCGCGACTCCGCCGTCGGCGGTCCGGCAGAGGATCTCCACGCGGTTGCACGTGGCGAGGATCATCGCCTCCGAGACGGTCGTCGAGGCCAGCAGGCGCGCGAGGGCGTCCGGGACGGCGTTCTCGGCGAAGCAGGCGCGCTCGCGGAGGTCGAGGGGCGCGCTCTTGTGGCTCATGCCGACGAGCGTGAGCATCAGCGGACCATCCCGACGAAGGTCAGGAGCGCGAAGGCGAACCCCGCGATGGCGAGGATCGCCGAGCGGCGGCCGCGGACCCCGCGGGCGAATCGGGCCCAGAGCAGCCCCGCGAACACCGCCCACGCGATGACGGGGAAGATCTCCTTGGCCCCCCAGATCCAGATGTGGTCGTGCACGGTCGCGCTGTAGACCATCCCGGTCGCGATGCCGAGCGTCAGGAGCGGAAAGCCGTAGAGGAGCGCCTGGAACCCGATGCGGTCGAGCGCCTCCAGCGTCGGGAGCGCGGTCAGCACGCGGAGCGACCGCTTGGTCTTGAGCGCCCGCTCCTTGACGAGGAAGAGCAGACTCATCGCGAACGACACCGCGAGCGCGGCGACCCCCGCGGTCGCGATCGACGTGTGGAAGACGAACCATCCCTGGGTCGTCAGCGGCGAGGTGCGCGACGGAGGGTCGGCGAGGAGGAAGCCGGCGAGGACCATCAGCGCCGCGACCGGCGGCAGAACGAGGGCGGCGGCACGCACGCGCGAGCGGTACCAGAGCGCGAGGTGCAGCGTGAGGACGAACCAGCCGAGCACGAGCAGGTACTCCGGCCCGGTGCGGAGGGGAAACGCCGACGCGGCGAGTCCGATCGCGGTGAGCGTCGCGAGCTCGAGCAGCCACGCGGCCGCGAGCGCGAGCGCCCCCGCCCGCGCGACGGCTTCTCGATGACGCAGCTCGCCGACGGCGGCGAGCGCGATTCCGACGAGATGTACGGCCAAGGCGACCGCGAGGAGAGCGCGCGCCATAGGGCGCGTAGGCTACCACCTAGCCGAGGAGCTGGGCCAGCTCGCGGAGCGCCGCCTCCTGGAGCGCCGCGAGCTGCTTGTACGCCTTCAGATCGAGGCAGCCCAGGCGCCGCGCGAGGTACAGGAAGTAGCGGATCTCGAGCAGGCCCTGGTGCGCGTCCTCGAGCGCGCGCCGCCCCCGGGCGTCCCCCTCCGGGGCCGAGGCCGCCGCCACGAGGGCGCCGCCGCTGCGCGCGATCGCGGTCCGGATCTCGCGCGCGAGGCTCTCCCCTTCGGGACGCGCGAAGCCGCGGACCGCCTGCCACACGGCGAGCGCGAACTGATCGGTCGCGCGGAAGGCGCGGACGCGGCGGGCGCCCTGCTCGCCTACAGCGTCCATCGCCGCTCCTCGGGCCTCCACCGCCAGACCCTGAGCCGCGCCGTCGGGCCGAACAGGACCACGGCGTAGAGACCGGCGCGGCCGTCGGTGACGTAGAGCGTGCCGCTCGAGGCGCTCCCGACCGGGCTGAACGAGATGAGGCTCGAGCGACCGAAGCGCACCGGGTCGTCCCCCGCCGCGAGCATCTGACGTCCGGGGGGCGCCTCCGGGAACGGGCCGCCCGGCGGGAAGCCGAGCGTCACGAACTCCACCTGCTGCTCCAGCCGCGCGTCGGGGCCGAGCACCGCATCGACGCCCGAGGCGATCTCAGCGCTGCGCAGCCCGTTGCCGTTCCCGTCGGCGACCTCGCGCCAGCTCCAGCCGGCGCCCGTCCGCCGGAACTGCAGTCCGCGGGTGCGGTGACCGGCGATCCCCTTCCACCGCTGCGCCGACAGGACCGTCGCCATCGTGCGCGCGCCGGCCGCGGCGCGCCCCGCCTCGCGGAGCGTCGCCGCGGCCGGAAGCGCGACCGCGACGGCGATCGCCACGACCGCGAGCACGGCCAGGAGCTCGACGAGCGTGTACCCCTTGGACGCCGCCACGGCAGGCTCACTTCGCCTTGGTGACCGTGAGGTAGGGGCGGAGCTTCTGGAGCGACTTCTCGCCGATCCCCTGGACCTTCAGGAGATCGTCCACGCTCCCGAACGCGCCGTTCTTCTCGCGGAAGGCGAGGATGCGCTCGGCGAGCGCCTTGCCGATCCCGGGGACCGACTGGAGCTCGGCGGCCCCCGCCGCGTTGATGTCCACCGGCCGGACGTCGGCGGAGGCGGGCTTGGAGGAGGAGGCCGGCGCGGCGGCCGCGGGAGGCGCCGCGGCGAGGACGAGAGCCGCGGCGAGCGCGAGCGGGACGACGAGTCGTGAGCGGACGAGCATGGGTTCCCTCCGGATGTTGGGCCGCGCAGGAGCGCGCGGCGTCCGCGATCCAGGGCAACACGCGTGCCCGCGAGGCGAGGGCGTCCCGGCGCCGTTTCGGCGTCCGCGGGGTGTCCGATCGTCCGCCGATCGGAACGCCCGCTAGGCGTGCCGGATCTGGAGGAGCTCCGCGACGATCGACACGGCGATCTCCTCGGGGGTCTCGCCGCCGAGGGGAAGGCCGATCGGGCAGCGCACGCGCTCGAGGTCGGCGGCGGTCGCGGCCCCCTGCTCCGTGAGCTCGCGGAAGATCACGGCGCGCTTCCTCCGGCTCCCGATCAGCCCGAGGTAGCGGGTAGGGACGCCGATCACGCGTGCGAGCGCGAGCCGGTCGGTGCGATGGCAGCGCGTGAGCACAGCGACGTAGCAGTCGGCGTCGATCGGCGGAAGCCCCGAGGCGAGCTCGGCGTCGCACTCGAAGACGCGTCCGACCCCCGCCTCGCGCGCGGCCGCGCAGAACTCCGGACGGTCGTCCACGATCTCCGGGGCGAACCCGACCGTGGCGGCGAGCCTCGCGACCGCGAGGCCGACGTGCCCGGCGCCGAAGACGATCAGCCGGGGGCCGCGGCCCCCGACCTCGAGCAGCACCTCGGCGGTCCCCCCGCAGGCCATCCCGAGGGCGTGATCGCCGCTCTCCGTGAAGGCGTAGCGGCGGACCTCGGGGGCCGGATCGGGCTTCGCCAGCATCGCGCGCGCGTCGGCCGCGACCATCGCCTCGAACGCCCCGCCGCCGATCGTTCCCTCGGCCGACCCGTCGGCCCGGACGAGCATCCGGGCGCCGACCGTGCGCGGGGTCGAGCCGGAGGCCCGGACGATGGTGGCGAGCACGCCCCGCCGCCCGGCGCGGATCTCGTCGAGGAACGCTTCGAGGACCTCGCGCACGAGGGCCCGTCCGCTACATCCTCGCCTTGAGGATGTCGTAGAAGATCACCACCGCGAAGAACGCGAGCAGGAACACGAACCCCGCGGTCATGACCCGCTCCTTCAGCTTCTCCGAGAAGTCGCGCCGGAAGAGCCCCTCGAAACCGAGGATCAGGATGTGCCCGCCGTCGAGCACCGGGATCGGCAGGAGGTTCAAGATCCCGAGCTGGAGGCTGATGAGCGCGAGGAACGTGAGGAAGGACTCCGCGCCGCGCACGGCTTCCCGCGAGACCCGCGCGATCTCGATCGGGCCCGAGAAGGCGCGCATCCCGATCTTGCGCTGGATCAGGCGCTGCAGCGTCTGGAAGACGCTCCGCGTGATCTCCGCGTTGTAATCGAGCGACGCGGCCAGCGCGGCGCCGAACGCCAGGTCCTTGTGCACGCGGTTCCCATCGGAGAACAGGACGCCGATCTTCCCGCGTCCCCCCTCGTCCTTCGGCGTGACCGGGATCGCCATCGCGACCCCCTCGCGAAGCACGGACAGCGTGACGACGCGCCCGGCGCTCTGCTCGAGCATCACGCGGAGCTCGCGCTCCCCCTGCGGCGCGTGGCCGTCGATCGCCGCGATCCGGTCTCCGCGCTTCAGCCCCGCCGCGTCGGCCGGGGAGCCGCCGAGCACCATGTCCACCGACGGCGGCTGGCCGTTCTCCTGCGCCAGCCTCCATCCGGGGGAGCCGAGGTGGTAGACGGGATCTTGCCCGGTCCTCATGCTCAGCGTGGACCGCACACCCTCACGCTCGATCAACACCGGCTTGGTCTGGTCCGGCGAGAGCACGATCTCGTCGACCTCGGTCTCCTGGTCGCGCGCGTCGCGCCCCGCGATGCTGACGACCCGGTCCCCCGCACGGATGCCGGCCCCGGCGGCGTCCGACCCTTCGACCACGTCCACGACCGTCGGATAGGTCTCGGGGCGGACGACGACGTCGCGCCCCCAGATCGTGAACACGCCGGTCATCACCGCGATCGCGAGGATGATGTTGAACGTCGCCCCCGCGACGAACACCAGGAACCGCTGCCACCGCGGGCGCGAGAGGAACTCCTCGGGCCCGCCGGTCCGCGACTCGTCGGACTCGTCCCCCGCCATCCGCACGTACCCGCCGAGCGGGACCGCGGACACGCGGTAGTCGGTCTCCCTGCGGCGGAAGCCCCACAGCCTGGGGCCGAACCCGAGCGAAAAGACCGGGACTCCGATCCGGAACCCCTTCGCAATGATGAAGTGGCCGAACTCGTGGACGAAGACGAGGATCCCGAGCACGACGATGAACGAGAGGATCGTCTCGATGAGCTGCAGCGCTTGACTCACGGCTTGACTCCGATCGCGAGGGCCTCCGACGCCGAGGCGCGCGCGAGCCTGTCGGCGGCGAGGATATCGTCCAGGGTGCCCGCGGGCAGGCCGGCGTGGCGGTCGAGCGCCGCGCGGACGGCGGCCGGGATGTCGAAGAAGCCGGCGCGGCCCGCGAGGAACGCCTCGACCGCGACCTCGTTCGCGGCGTTGAGGACGGCCGGCGCCGCCCCGCCGTGCTCCAGCGCCTCGTACGCGAGACCGACGCACGGGAAGCGATCGGCG
Source organism: Candidatus Polarisedimenticolaceae bacterium (assembly GCA_035649595.1). GTDB lineage: Bacteria > Acidobacteriota > Polarisedimenticolia > Polarisedimenticolales > DASRJG01 > DASRJG01. The sequence continues at coordinate 20,799 of DASRJG010000082.1, read as the reverse complement.
TCCACCGGCTCGAACGCGAGCGGCGCGACCCGCGCCGGGTCGAACCGAGCGACCGGGGCGGGGAGGCGCCGGGGATAGGTCAGCGCGTACTGGATCGGGTGGCGCATGTCCGCCGCTCCGAGCTGCGCCTTCCACGACCCGTCGACCAGCTCGACGAGCGCGTGCACCACGCTCCCGGGGTGCACGACGACCCGGATGCGGTCGGGGCCGACGCCGAAGAGCCATCGCGCCTCGATCACCTCGAGCCCCTTGTTCATCAGGGTCGCGGAGTCGATCGTGATCTTCCGCCCCATCGTCCAGGTCGGATGCGCGAGCGCCTGCTCGGGGGTCGCCGCCGCCATCGCCTCGCGCGACCAGGTGCGGAACGGCCCGCCGGAGGCGGTGAGCCAGATCGCCGCGACCTCGGCCGGGTCCTCGCCTCGGAGGCACTGGTGCAGCGCGTTGTGCTCGCTGTCGACCGGGAGGATCGCGGCGCCGGTCTCGGCGGCGCGGCGGATGACGAACGCACCGGCCGCGACGAGCGCCTCTTTGTTGGCGAGCGCGATGTCCTTGCCTGCGTCCACCGCGGCGTAGGTCGGCTCGATTCCGACCGCGCCGACGAGGCCGCACACGACCATGTCGGCGCCGGCGAGGCGGGCGGCCTCGATCAACCCGTCGCGGCCGTGGACGACGCGCGTCCCCTTCGGCACGCGCTGCGCGAGCGCGCGGCCCGCGGCCTCGTCGGCGACCGCGACCAGCTCGGGCCGGTGCTTCGCCGCCTGAGAGGCGAGCCGTTCCACGTTCCGGCCGCCGGCCAGCGCCGCGACGCGCAGCTCGTCCGGATGGGCATCGACCACGTCGAGGGTCGATCTCCCGATCGAGCCGGTCGAGCCGAGGAGGGAGAGTCGCTTCATCTATAAAGTCCCGGCCAGGAGCACCCGCCAGTAATAGTAGAGGATGGGGGCCGCGACCAGCAGGCTGTCCACCCGGTCGAGCAGCCCGCCGTGCCCCGGTAGGAGAGTCGAGGAGTCCTTCACGCTCCCGGCGCGCTTCAGCATGCTTTCCGCCAGGTCCCCGGCCATCCCGGCGACGGCGAGGACCGCGCCGAGCACCACCGCGTGCACGAGGGGGAGGCGCTGGAAGAACCAGAAGTGGGCGAGCAGCCCGGCGACGATCCCGCCGCCGATCCCCCCGGCCGCCCCCTCCCAGCTCTTCTTCGGCGAGATCGTCGGAGCCATCGGATGGGACCCGAGCGCCGAGCCGACGTAATAGGCCGCCGTGTCCGCGAACACGACGCACAGGAGGGCGAGCAGGAGGAGATCGGGACCGTCCTCCCCCGGGACGGCGCGGAGCGCGACCGTGAACGCGAGCGGGAGGCCGACGAAGAGGACCGGGAAGGTCGATCCGACCGCGGCGTCGAGCATCGCGGCGGGCTCGTCGCGCCGCAGCATCGCGAGCGCCGGGGCGGCGAGCGCGAGCGCGGTCAGGGCCGAGATCGCTCCGAGCCGGGGGGGCAGCCCCGCGAACCCCCAGACGAGCGCGACGCACCCCGCGACGGCGAGGAGCGGGAAGGGACGCCAGCCGCGCCGCTCGAGGATCCCGGCGCACTCCCAGGCCGCCATCGAGGCGACGACGAGGACCGCCACCACGAACAGGGGGAACGGCGCTCGCTTGCAGACGTACCAGGCGGGCAGGCCCAGGATCGCCGCGGTGACGATCCGCTTCATCCCTGCACGAGCGCGGGGGAGCCCTCGACCGCTTCGCGCGGCGACAACCCGCCGAAGCGGCGTTCACGGCGCTGATACTCCAGGAGCGCCCGGAAGAGATCGCGTTTCCTGAAGTCCGGCCAGAGCACGTCGCTGACCACGAGCTCGGCGTAGGCGATCTGCCACAGGAGGAAGTTCGACACGCGCATCTCGCCGCCGGTGCGGATGACGAGATCGGGGTCCGGCTGGTCCGCCGTGTAGAGGCGGCGCGCGAAGCTCGCCTCGTCGATCTCCTCCGGCCGCACGCCGTCCCGGATCAGCTCGCGGCAGGCGTCCACGATCTCGGCCCGTCCGCCGTAGGAGAGGGCGATGTTGAAGACGAGCCCGGTGTTCTCCCGGGTCGCATCGATCGCGCGGGACAGCTCGTCCTGCACGATCAGCGGCAGCTCGTGGGCCCGCCCGACGACCTGGACCCGCACCCCGTTGGCGTGGAGCTCGTCCAGCTCCTTCCGGATGTACTCCCGGAGGAGGTCCATCAGGAAGTCGATCTCGGCCTTGGGGCGCTTCCAGTTCTCCTTGGAGAACGCGTACACGGTGAGGACGGAGACGTCGAGGCGCCCGCAGGTCTCGACCAGCTCGCGGACCGCGTCGATCCCCGCGCGATGCCCGGCGACCCGCGGGAGCCGGCGCTTGCGCGCCCAGCGGCCGTTCCCGTCCATGATCACGGCGACGTGGCGGGGGATTCGCTCGGGGTCGAGCCGCTTGTGCAGCTCGTCCGCTTCTTCGCTGCCGGTCGACGTCGTTCGAACCGGGTCCGCCATCCGCCCTCGCCGTGGAAAAAGAAGTTGAAGCGCGGGTGAATCTTAATGCCTGATCCCGAGGGGGAGCAACAGCCGTTCCTAGCGGTCCTTGTACCCCTTCGGATGGCGGCTGTGCCAGGTCCATGCGCTCTGCACGATCGTCTCGAGAGAGGGCCGCTTGCGCGTCCAGTCCAGCCGGCGGACGGCGCGCTCCGCCGAGGCGACGAGAATCGGAGGGTCCCCCGGCCGGCGCGGGGCGCGCTCGGTCGGCGGCATCGACCCCGTGACCTTCGCGACGGTGGCGACGACCTCGCGCACGGAGAACCCCTCGCCGTTCCCGAGGTTGAACGAGCCCGCCTCCAGCGTGCCGCGCGCGAGCGACCCGAGCGCGGCGACGTGCGCGTCGGCGAGGTCCATCACGTGCACGTAGTCGCGGATGCAGGTGCCGTCGCTCGTCGGATAGTCCTCCCCCATGATCGGCGTCGGGGGCCCGCCGTCGAGAATCGAGCGCAGGAGCCTCGGGATCAGGTGCGACTCGCGCGCGCCGTGGTCTTCCCCGATCTCCCCGCTCTCGTGCGCGCCGGCGGCGTTGAAGTAGCGGAGCGCGGCGTAGCGGATCCCGTAGGCGCGGCGATACCAGCCGAGGATCCGCTCGACGGCCAGCTTGGTCTCGCCGTAGGGGTTCGAGGGGTTGCAGGGATGCTCCTCGCGGATCGGCACGTCCTGCGGCTCGCCGTAGACCGCGGCGCTCGACGAGAACACAATGACCGGGACGCCGTGCCGCCGCATGGCGTCGAGGAGGGTGAGCGTCTTCGTCACGTTGTTGGAGTAGTAGTTCGCCGGCTCGGCCATCGACTCGCCGACGAGGCAGCTCCCCGCCATGTGCACGACCGAGTCGACCCCCCGATCCGTGAAGATCCCGTCGAGGACCGCGGCGTCGCCGAAGTCCCCTTCGACGAAGGGGTCCCGCGAGACCGCCGAGCGATGCCCGAACGAGAGGTCGTCGAGGACGAGCACCTCGCTTCCGGTCTCGACGAGCCGGCGGACAACGTGGCTTCCGACGTACCCGGCGCCGCCGGTGACGAGGACGCGTGCCATCGGCGGCATGTTACCAGAGCGCCCCGGAGTCCCCGGGATCCCCGCTGTCTCCGCCGTCGGCGTCGTCGTACGCCACGCGCAGGAGCGCGAGCCCCTTCGCGGGCGCGGTCGCCCCGGCGCGCGTCCGGTCGCCGCTCGCGAGGACCTCGTCCACCAGGTCGGGGGCGAACCGTCCGCGCCCGATGTCGAGGAGCGTCCCGACGAGGTTACGCACCATGTGGGTGAGGAACCCGTCGGCGGAGAAGACGAACGCGACGAGCCCGGGGCGGGTCACGACGCGGCGCGCCTCGGTCATCGTGCGGACCCGGTCGGTCACCTCGCACGCCGCTCCGGTGAACCCGGACCAGTCGCGCCGGCCGGGGAGCTTCGCGAGCGCCTCGTCCACGGCGCCTTCGTCCATCGCGCCGGGGGACGCGAGCGCGAATCGCGCGAGCCACGGGTCGCCGTGCGGCGACGTGTCCACGAGGTAGCGGTAGGTCTTCGCGCGCGCCCGGCGCCGCGCGTGGAACCCCGGATCGACCGTGAGCACGCGCCGCGGACGGATCGCGTCGGGGAGGAGGCCCGACAGCGCGGCGAGCAGCGCGGCGTCGTCGGCGCGCACCGCGACGGCCGCGTCGGCCGCCTGTCCGCGAGCGTGCACCCCCGCATCGGTCCGCCCCGCCCCGCGCGCGCGCACGGCGGCGCCGCCGTGGAGCCGGCCGAGGGCCCCCTCGAGCGTTCCCTGGACCGTCGCGAGCCCGGGCTGGACCTGCCACCCCGCGTACGCGGTGCCGTCGTACGCGAGATCGATGCGGACGCGCCGCTCCATGGACTAGCGCCGCGCGGGGACGGGCTGAGGCACGGGGTCGAAGGCGATCGCCCGCCGCGACGTATCGACGGTCGCGCGCCCGCCGATCGGGATCGTCCACTTCCCCGCCCCGTGCCCGACGGGGAGCCCCGTGACGACGGGGACGTCCAGCGGGAGGAGATGCTCTCGGAGCACGTCGGCGACGTCCCGGTCTCCCGGGTAGGCGCGGCGCGTCTCCGGCACGAGGAGCTGGCCGACGAGAACCGCCGCGACGCCGCGAAGAGCGCCCGACATCCGAAGGTGCTGCAGCATGCGGTCGACGCGGTACGCCTCCTCCCCCGCATCCTCCAGGAAGAGGACCGCGCCGCGGAGCGACGGCATGAACGGCGTTCCGAGGAGGTGCGTGAGCACGCAGAGATTGCCGCCCATAAGGCGGCCGCGCGCCCGCCCCTTCCGCAGGACGTCCCGCGCGCCGAGCTTGCGCGTGACCGTGCGCCCCGCGAGCATCGCGGCGAGCGACGGGGCGTGGAACGCCTCCCGCCGCGAGAGCTCCGTCACCATCGGCGCATGGAGGCACAGCGCGGGAGCGCGCGCGAGGAGCGCCGCGGCGAGCGCGGACACGTCGCTGTAGCCGAGCAGGAGCTTCGGTCGCCGCGCGAGCCGCCGGAGATCGATCCGGTCGAGGAGCCGCGCGGTGCCGTAGCCGCCGCGGGCGAACCAGATCCCGTTCAGGCTCTCGCTCGCGATCGCCGCGTCCAGGTCCGCCGCCCGAGCGCGATCGTCCCCGGCGAGATAGCCCTCCACCTCACGGAGATGGGTTCCCTCCTCGACCTGAAACCCCCGCTTCCTCAGGGCGGCGAGCCCGGCGTCGAGCGCGTCGGGTTGGGGGGCGAAGCCCGGCGCGACCACCCCGACGCGGTCGCCTCGCCGCAGCAGCTCCCTCACCACGGTGGCCGCAAGCTTGTTGATGGAACCGGGCGCTCCGGCGCTCGAAAAGCGTCGGGTGTGAACAATCCATCGTTGGCGCCGGGTGTCGCTCCCGCCGTGCTCGGCGCCTGCACCGCGCGAGGCACGAACGATAAGGACCCGACGCTTTTCCGGATTCCGGTGGTCGCGACCATCAACAAGCTTGCGGCCACCGTGGAAATCCGACTCCACCGGAACCGGCCACCCAGGTCCGGCGGAGACGGGCGTCGTCGAAGTCGTCCATAAGCCGAATTCTGTCCCCCTGGATGGAGGGTGACGGTCATTCCTCTAGGGACGGGGTCACCCCCGTCCTCGAGCAACCTACCCGGGAGCTTCGGCCGGGCCAGCCTCGAACGCTCCCCTATTTGGTCTTGCTCCGCGTGGGGTTTGCCGAGCCGCCGGCGTCGCCGCCGGCGCTGGTGCGCTCTTACCGCACCGTTTCACCCTTACCGGTCGCGCCGTGAGGCGCGTCGCGAGGTGGCCCGCGACGAGGCACGCGACCGGCGGTCTGCTCTCTGTTGCACTGTCCGTCCCGTTACCGGGCCTGGGTATTACCCAGCACGCTGCCCTCTGGAGTTCGGACTTTCCTCCCCGGCGCTCGGGGCATTCGCCCGTCGCGCCGCAGCGACCATCCGTTCGGCTTCGACGACCGAAGGATTATACGGCGTGGGGACGGTGACGGTCTGAGATGATGGCGCGTGCCCTCGCGAAACCACCCGCTCGCGCGCCGTCTCAAGGCCCTCCGGGGGGACCGGGCCCTGCGCGACGCCGAGGGGGTGCTCGTCGCGGAGGGGGTCCACCTCGCCCAGGAGGCGCTCGCCGCCGGCGCGGCGATCGAGGGGGCGGTGGCCTCCCCCCGCCTGCTCGAGACGATCGAGGGGCGGGACCTGGCGCGGCGGATCGCGGCGGCCCGGGTGGCCACGCTCGAGACCTCCGACGAGGAGCTGCGGACGCTGACCGACGCCCGGACACCGCAGCCGATTGCCGTCATCGTTCGGCGGGCCGCGCCGGCCCTGGGGGAGGTGGTCCCGGGGGGAGGCGCGCCGGCGCTGTGCCTGGTCGCCTGCGGCGTCCAGGATCCGGGAAACCTCGGCGCCCTTCTCCGCTCCGCGGACGCCGCCGGCGCGACCGGGTTCCTCGCCGTCGCGGGGGGAGTGTCGCTGACGCATCCCAGGGCCGTCCGGGCGAGCATGGGAGCGATCTTCAGGCTTCGCGCCGCCGAGGCGGACCTCAACGAGGCGCTCGACCGGATCGGAGGGCTGGAGATCAGGATCGTGGGCGCCGCGCCGCGCGACGGGGTCGCCTACGACGCCTTCGACTGGCGGCCGCCGGTCGCCCTCCTGCTCGGTGGAGAGGGGGCCGGGCTTCCGCGCTCGGCCGTCGCGAGGATCGGGGCGCGTGTCGCGATTCCGATGGCGAAGAGGGTGGAGAGCCTGTCGGTCAACGCCGCGGGGGCGGTGCTCTTGTTCGAGGCGGCGCGACAGCGCCGCTAGCTTCCGCGGCGGATGATCCGGAGGCGCGGCCGGTCTTCCTGGGGCGGGCGCTTGGCTTCCGGTCGGCGCTCGCGCACGGCCCCTCGCTCCGCTTGCGGCTCGCGAGCGGGGGGCGGCGGGGGCGGCGACGCGGGAGCCGGCGGCGCGGGCGCTTCGCGCGCCTCGGTCCGCTCTCCCGCGAGCGGGAGGGTGAACGAGAAGGTCGAGCCGCGGCCGACCTCGCTCGTCGCGTGGATCACGCACCCGTGGAGGCGGAGGATGTTGCGGACGATCGCGAGCCCGATGCCGGTCCCCTCCGGGGCTTCCTCCCGCGTGGTCCCCGTCTGGTAGAACCGCTCGAACACGCGCTCGAGGTCCTCCCTCGGAATCCCCCGCCCCGAGTCGGTCACGCTGACCAGGGCGAACCCTGGCTTCGCGCGGCGCGCTTCGATCTGGATCGTCCCGCGCTCGCGGTTGAACTTCACCGCGTTCGAGAGGAGGTTGAGGAAGACCTGCAGGATCTTGTCCCGGTCGCCGCGGATCGCGAGCGCCGGGTCCTCGAAGCGCTGCGAGGCGGTGATCCCCTTCGCCTCGAGCCGGTCTCCCAGCAGGGCGAGCGCCTCGTCCACCACGCCGACCAGCGCGAAGGTGCCGATCTTCATTCCCGGCGTCTCGCGGTCCATCCGCGCGAAGGCGAGCAGGTTGTCGATCATCGCGATCAGGCGGTCGATGTTCTTCAGCGAGAGGGCGAGGCCGCGCTTCTGCTCGTCGTTGACGGGGCCGAGCCGCCCCTTGGCGATCATCTCGGTGTAGCCGCGGATCGACACGAGCGGCGTCTGCAGCTCGTGGCTGACGTTCGCGAGGAGGTCGGACTTCATCGTGTCGAGCGTCCGCAGCTCCTGGTTCAGCCGCTCCGCCTCGACGCGGCGGGCGGTCAGCTCCTGGTGGAGCGTGCGGAGCTTCGCGTGGGAGGCCTCCGTCGCCTCGTGGCGGCGCTTCCAGAGCAGCGCCTCGGCCGTGCGCTCCCGGACCGTCGCCTGCATCTCGGACACGTCCCGCACGACGAGCATCCGCCCGGCGGCCCCGCCGTCGGCGGCGGCGACGGGCGCGGCCGCGAACGCGAGGGATCGCCCGCCGGCTTCGACGAGGTCCCGCGCGGGGCCGCCTCCGGCCGCCGCGAGGCAGGCGGCCGCCGCCGCGCCGTCGTCCCCGCGGTTGCGCAGGGCGCGAAGGAGGTCCCCCTCCGTCACGCCGGCGACGTCGTCGGAATCGAGACCGAAGGCCTCGAGGAAGGCGCGATTGACCAGGCGCACGCGGGCGGCGTCGGGGTCGCCCTCGATCAGGACCACGCCGTCCTCCCATGACTCGATCACGGCGTCGAGCCGTCCGTTCTCCGCCGCGAGGTCGCGCGCGAGCCGGCGCTCGCGCCCCTCGTCCCGCAGGACCACGAGGGCCGCGGGACGGCCGTCGAGTGTAAACGCCGTTCCCCCGAGCCGGACGTCCCGGCTCTCGCGGCCGTCCGTTCCGGTCAGCGTGATCGACGCCTCCGCCGTCTCGCCGGCGGCTCCCGACTCGAGCCGGGTCAGCGCCTCCTGCACGACGAGGAGATCGCGCGTCGCGACCCGGTCGCGCAGCAGCAGCCCCGCGGCCTCCCGCTCGTCGAGCGCGAGCATCTCGCGCAGCGCGGGGTTCGCGTAGACGATCCGTCCTCCCTGGACGAGCGCCACCCCACCGGGGAGCTCGTCGAGCATGCTCCGGGCGCGGGACTCGGCGGCCCGCAGCTCCCCCTCGACGCGGACCTGCTCCGAGACGTCCTGCACGATGATCAGGAAGCCGGTGTCGTTCACGCCGCTGCCGCGAAGCAGGCGGACCGTCAGCCGCGCGTGGAACGTGCTCCCGTCCCGGCGCGCCATCAGCGCCCGGGTCTCGACGCCGCGCTCCCGGAGGCTCTTCCGCGCGAGCTTCGGGAGGAGATCCTTCCAGGAGGCGTCGTCGAAGAGGATCGACGCGTTGCGGCCGACGACCGCATCTTCCTCCCAGCCGAACAAGGCGGAGGCGCCGACCGAGAACCCGCGGAGGTCGCCGTCGGTGTCGGTCGTGATCACGGCGTACCCGCGCGCGGCGTCCTGGAGCGCGTGGAACCCCTCGTCCGCCGACTCGGCGCGCGACCATCGGACGGCGAGGTCCTGGCCGAGCCGGTTCGCCGACTCCGCGATCGTCGCGAACGGCGAGCGCGGGTCGAGGTCGAGGCGGCTCCGCGGGCGGCCGGCGCGCATCTCCTCGAGCAGCTTGACGACCGCGAAGACCTCCCTGCGCCGGCTCCGCCGCGCCACCACGATCAGGATCCCCGCCGCGATCAACGCGACGAGCACGATCCCGGAGAGCGCGACGGCGGCGAGCGCGGCGGGGTCGTCGAGCACCGCGGCGAGGGTCACGACGTCCACCGCTCGCGGGGCGCGGGGCCGGCGAAGTGGTACCCCTGCGCGTACCGGGCGCCCAGGCGGCGGAGCGTCTCCGCCTCCTCGACCGATTCGACGCCGACGCCCACCATCGCGGCGCCGATCGCCGATCCCTGTCGCGCGAGGGTGGCGAAGATCTCCTGCTTGACGAGGTTCCCGTCGATCCCGCGGACCACCGACGGATCCACCTTCAGGTAGTCGGGCCGCAGGCGCTCCAGCGCCTCTCCCCCGTCGCGGCCGGTGCCGACGTCGTCCAGCGCGAGTCCGAATCCCAGGAGCCGCAGCATCGCGGACGGTTCGGCGAGCGACTCGGCCTCCGCGCCGACCGCCCGCTCCGAGACCTCGATCACCACGTCCTCGGGGGCGCGTCCCGACGACGTGAGGAGGTCCTGGACCGCCCCCGACTGCCACTCCGATCCGCCGAGGGTGGACGGGAGGACGTTGACGAACAGCTTGCGCCGGGCGGCGACCTCCGCCCCCTCCCTCAGCGCGGCCGACCGGCAGAGCCGGTCGAGGTCCCCCGCCGCGCCGACCCGGTCGGACAGCGCGAACATCGCCCGCGGCATCTCGAACATGCTGTCCCGCGGCCCCCGGGAGAACGCCTCGAAACCGAAGACCGAGCCCGAGTCCAGCTCGACGACCGGCTGCCACAGGGTGCGGATCCGGGCCTCCGTGATGATCTGCTTCAGCTCGGCCCCCCAGACGCGGTCCCGCTCCTGCGCGCGGCGGTCGGGAAGCGACCGCGCCTCCTCGACCGCGGCGTGGACGCGCCGCTCGAAGCGGTAGAACGGGTCCTCCGACAGGAACGACCAGCCGACCTTGACCGAGAGCCGGGGGGTCAGCGTCGCGAACGGCTCGTCGTCCGACGCCGACTCGAGACGGACCTTCACCGCGGCGGCGAGCGCGGCGAGCGCCTCGTGCGTCAGCTCCTCGCCGTCGTGGCCGGCCGGGACGAACAGGACGAATCGGTCCGCGGGAACGCTCCCCACCGAGACGAGCGCGCCTTCGGGGAGCTCCTCGCCGCGGAGCGTGCCGACGACGGCGGCGAGTCCCGCCATCGTCCGGTCGAACGCCTGCCATCCGTAGAGCGACTCGACGAGGTCGATGTTGGCGGGCTCGACGTGCACGACGCCGATCCTCCGCCGGCGCTCAAGCTGCGCCCGCAGCTCGTCGAACAGGAGCGGGTAGGCGGGGGTGCGCGTCGCGCGATCGTGGAGCGCGCTGCGAAGCTTCAGGTATCCGGTGCGGAAGTGGTCGAGGGCGTCGTCGGGCCGTCGCGTGTCCATGGGGCTCACCGAGGGGAGGCGGTGGGGACCGCGGGACCGAGCGTGCCGCCGGGATGGAGGATCCGGCCGACGCGCCGGACCAGCTCGTCCACCCCGAAGGGCTTGGTGATGTAGTCGATCGCGCCCTCCTTGAGGCTCGCGACCTTGTCGCGCACGTCCCCCTTGACGGAGAACATCGCGACGCGCGTGGGGTCGTCCCCCTCGTCCGCGCGCAACAGGCGAAGCGTCGCCCAACCGTCGAGCTCGGGCATGTCGATGTCGAGGAGGACGAGGTCGTACACCGACTCGTGGAGCAGCCGGAGCGCCTCGTCCCCCGAGCGGGCGACCTCTGCGTCGTACCCGGCGCCGGCCAGGACGATCCGCGCCATCTCGCGGATATCCTCTTGATCGTCCACGATCAGGACCCGGCCGAGGCTCACGCGACACCGCGGCCGCGGGAGCGCAGGAACCGTCCGATCTCGACCCGGTCCGCGGGGGCGAGGCCGGTGAACCGCACCGCGATCCCCGTCGGCTGGACCCGGACGACCTCGGCGGGGGTCCGGACCTCGCGGCCGCCGGGGCCGGGGAGATGGAAGGCCAGCGCGAGGTGATCGCCGACCTTGAAGCTCTCGTGCGTCAGCAGGAAGCACCCCTCGGCGGCGAGGTCCCGCGTATAGGCGAGCCCTTCCACCCCGACGTGCACGAAGTCCACCTTGATCGCGACCTCGGCCCGCGCCTGCTCCCGCTCGACCACCGGCGCGTAGCGGCGGATCGCCTCGACGAGCCGCGCCTGGGTCAGCGGCCGCGTGACGATCCCGGCGACCCCCGCGGCCTCGGCGCGCTCCTGGTCCGCGGTGTTGCCGATGACGAGGACCGACACGCTCTCCCCCACCGCCTCGAGGATGCCGCGCGCGCACGCGAACGCGTCGAACCCGGCGACGTGAGGATCGAGCACGACGAGCGCGGGCCGATGCTCGCGCGCGAGCGGGATGAACGCGTCGGTCGTCTCCGCCCACACGACGTGGACCTCGGATCGTTGGAGGACCGAGTCGTCGGTCTCGAGGAAAGGGGAACACTCCTTCCCGAGAAGGATCGTCGTCATCGGCCTACCTCGGCGTGAAGGACACTTCGGCCGTGGAAAACTACCACCAGCGTCGGAGGGGAACCATCGCTATTCGCAGCCCGCGAGACCCGACAAGGCCGAGGGTGCCAAAACCATCAACGCCGCGGATGGCGGATGACGAAACCGGCGTTGACGAGCGTCAACCGCCGGGGCGAAGCGCGCCGATCGTCATCTCCCATTCGTGGCGGACGTTCCGGCGGAGCTGCGGCCGGAGCGACCAGAAGAGAGCGACGAGGACCGAGCCGCACGCGACGCCTTCGACACCGAGACCGACCCACGTCGCGGGGACCGGATAGGCGAGCGTGAACGCGACCCCGGTACCGACCGAGATCGCGGCGACGACGGCGAGGTCCCCGACGAACGCCGCCACATCGCGCCGCGTCAGCCCGCCCTCCCGCCCGACCTGCCGCCAGAAGACCGCGCCGAGGACGAGCGTGGAGAGGACCATGGCGGCGGGGGCCGCCCACATTCCGAACCGCACGCCGACGAAGAGAAGCGCGAGGTGGAGCAGGGCGACGGGGACGAAGACGCGGGAGATGTACCCGAACTCGCCGTGGGCGATCAGGACCTCGTAGGCGATGTACGAGACCGTCGTCGTCCACAGGGCGAGGGCCATGAGCACGGAGACCGCCGCTCCGCCGTAGGCTTCCGGCCCGACCCAGAGGGAGACGAAGGTGCGGTTCAGCGTGGCGGTCAGGGTGAAGCCGATCGCCGCGACGACGGAGATCAGCGGGAGAAGGCGCCGGACCAGCGCGCGCAACCGCTCCCTCTCGTCCGACCCGACCAGGTGCGCGAGCGAGGGGGCGAGGGCCGCGTTGAACTGCGCCATCAGCATCAGGACTGTCTCGTGAGCCCGCACGGTCAACCCGTAGAGCGCCGCGCTGTGCGGGCCGAGGATCGAGCCGACGAGCAGCGTGTTGGCCTGGCTTTGGGCCTTCATGCCGAGCGACGTCACGAAGAACTTCGAGGACGCCCGCCACAGCTCGACCGTCTCCGGCCAGCTCGCGTGGGGGCGCAGGGCGGGGATCCTGATCCAGGCCGCCGCGAGCGCGCCGAGACCGGCGCCGACCCCGATCACCGAGCGCGCGAGCATCCCCACCGCCAGCGCGTAGAGCCCGGACCCGCCGAGGAGCACCACGACCGTGACGATCACGCTCCCGAGGTCGGAGAGCAGGTTGACGAGCCCCGCGGAGATCGGCCGCTGGAGGCTCCGCAAGATACCGGTCGCGGTCGTGGAGACGAAGGCGAGCCCGTTGCCGAGCCCGGCGATCACGAAGCACCAGGTGACCCGGCGGACCTCCTCGGGCGAGAGCCCTTGGGTCGCCGGCAGGAACGGCGCGATCGCGACGCTGACGAGGAACAGGACCGCGCCGAGCGCCGCGGCGCTCAGCAGCCCGGCGCCGATCAGCCGCCCCAATCGCTCCGTGCCGCTCGCGCCAAGCCGGTGCGCGACGCGCTGGCTCACGACGCCGGAGAGACCGAGGTCGGTGAGGAGGAGCTGGACCAGCGCGCCCCCCGTCGCGAGCCAGGCGCCGTACTCCCCGAGAGAGATGTGCCGGAGGTAGAGCGGGACGAGGACGATGTTGCGGGCGAGGGCGAGCGCGATCCCCCCGTACCCGAACACCAAGTTCCATACGACGGCGCGGCGCCGTCGCACCGGGGCGGGACCGTTCGTCAGGACGCCCCCGGCGCCGCGGCCTCGACGTAGAGGGTCATCGCCCTCCGCCACGCATCCTCGCGATCGCGCCCCGAGAACTGCGGCACGCGCGTGTCGCCGGGGCGGGCGCGACGCACGTCGACGAATCCGACCGCGCGCATCATCCCTCCGAGCGTCTCGAAGTCGTAGACGAAGTAGTGGCCGTGGCCGTGGCCGATGTCGTTGAGCATGGTCATCGGGGTCACGCTCCCCCGGTTCTCGTCGTACAGCGCCTCGGCCGCGCCCTTGCGCGAGGCCACGTATTGATCGACGAAGTACTCGCCGTCGGGGACGCCGATCCGGACGGAGCCGCCGGGCGCCAGCACGCGGCGGATCTCGGGGAGGATGACGTCGCGGACGGTCTCCCGCGGGAGGTGCTCGAGGAAGTGCTCGGAGAAGAGCGCGGCGACCGATCCGTCGGCGAACGGCAGCCCGCGGCGCATGTCGAGCGTCAGGATCTCGATCCCCGGCTTCGGGTCCGGCGGGTAGCAGTCGAGGTTGATCCAGCCGTCGAACAGGGCGTTCCCGCACCCCAGGTGCACCAGCAGGTTCCGCCGCGACCGGAGGCCCCGAACCTTGGCGCGGTATGCGCGTCCGAGCCGGCAGCGGGTGCGGAGGAGCAGCATGTCCATCTCGTAGCGGAGCTTGGACGCGACGTCGGGATTGAACCCCTGCCCGTTCCACCACCGGCGCATGCGGGCCCGCATCCCCGGCGAGACCCGGTGATACGGCGACCAGGTCGCTTCGACCTGATGGAGGTCCGGGTGGGTCTGAGGCGTGTCGGCCATGGGCGTGGTCCCGACCAATATAGACCACGACCGCCGAGAGACCCGAGGGGGGAGGGCGCGCCGGACACGGGCCAGTCTCCGCGTCCGGCACGGTTCCGATCGCTTGGGGAGGTTCACGATCGGAAACAATTCAAGTGAACCGCGGCCCGGGCCGGCCCGCCCGCCTCCCGGACAGAGACGTGGTTACCTTCCGATAACGCCACCAACGCGGAGCGGGGCCCTGGCCCATGGTCGCCGCGGCGGCCCCCGCGTCGCCGGCCTGCTGAAGATGATGAAGCGCCGCGATCGCACCGGATTGTTGCGATCCCGCAACCGCGACGATCAGCCGATCCAGCACCGCCAGGTTCAACGAAGTCGGCCCCTTCAAGTACGGGCCGACGGTCCGCCGACGAGAGCCGCCCTACGGGGGGCCGTCGACCACGAGCGGCGTGGCGCGGCTCGTTCCCGCGGCGCCTTGCGCGAGAGCGGCTTCGAAGACGAGCGTGGAGCCCGGAGCCAGCGCCGTGACCGGCACCTCGTCAACGAGGCTCGCGCAGCGGATCGCCCCGGTCTCCTCGAGGCTGGCGACGACCGGGGGAAGCACGCCGATCGTGGTCCCGGAAGCGGAGCGCAGGGTGCGGGCCACGAGCGGATCCGCAAGCGAGCGACCGGCAGCGCAGACCTGAGTGACCGCGACCACCGGAGCAGGCGCGTCGAGCGGCCCGATCAACGGCTCGATCCCGGCATCGCTCGCGCCCTGCACGCCGAGCCACGGAGGAACGAGGAACGTCTCGCCCCGCGGCACCTCGGGGAGAGTCGCCTCGAGGGTGACGGCCTGCGGCGACGGCAACGCGGGGTCGGAGAGGACCACCGAGACGGTGTAGGCGCCTGGCGGAATCTCCACGGGCTCGCGGACGACGATCCGGCCCGATCCCTCCAGATGGACCGACCGTTGGTCCGCGTGGATGACCGTCGGGCCCCGTCGCACCATGAACCCGATCTCGGCATCACGGCCGCTTGGAGGAACGCTCACGGCGATCTCGGCACTCCAACGGCTCGTCGACAGCGGCCGAAGCGGGATCAGGGCGCCGCGGAGACCGCCGGCGTCGAAAAGCCCCGGCGCGAAGTAGGCGGTACGCATTACGGATTCGCGCCTGTCGGCGTTCGATCGGAGCGTGTAGGCCGGCGTATACATCACGGTGAGGCCGGGCCGCTTCATCCAGACGTTGACCGTCTTGCGCCGGTCGTCCCTGGGATCGTCGTCCCGGATGGCGAGGGTGTAAGCGCAGGACATGCGATTGGAAGCATGAGCAAGAGCGAGGCCGGCGTCGTTGCTGCGTCGCGTCACAGCCCCCCCGGAGTCGAGCGCCAACCGCTCGAGACTGTCGACGCGGGAAGCGACCGGCGTCAGCCTCTCGCGTGCCGTTGGACCCTGAGCTGGTCGTCTAGCGCCGCCGGCGCCGGGTGAAGGGACTCAGCCACAGTCGAGAGGGAGAGGCTTGTCTAACCCCATCCAGGCGCTTTTTGAACCGCTCAGTCGGGACTCATCGTAGAACTTCTCTTTCTGATCGTCCGCATACATGCGGCGGCCCAACTCCGAGCCCGACAGCTCCCCCGCCCCGAACTGGGCCCTAGCCGGGATCCCCTCTGTCGGCCGCGGCCCGCTCGTCAGCGCCTCGACGTGGAACGGGTAGACGGCGCAGTGCGCTGCGGCCGCCCGTGCGGCGAGCCCGAGGAACTGGTCGTCGAGCGGCCCGTCCTCCATGCCGGAGTAAAGGATGATGGCCGTCGGCGTCGATGGGTTTCCCGCGACGTCGAAGAGGGACGTCAGTCCATTCACGAAGCCGTCGTCGTTGCTGTGGGGAAAGTTCGCTGCGAACAGCGTGGGGTCGTCGCGCATGTGCCCGAGCGCAGCCCCTACGTGCTTGCTGTCTTTCGTGAACGGAAGCTCGACGCGGAGGCTGCCGGTCAGAGCGGCCACCATGACCGGCGTTCCGCCGGCGGCGCCGCGCTCGACCGCGGCCCGCGCGTCCGCGAGGATCTGCCCCCGCTGCGCCATGTCGAGGTGCTGGTAGTCGAACGCGAGCACGATGTTCGGCTTCCTCGCGCTCTCTCCGCAGAACGCGTCGAAACCCGTGAGCGCGACGGGCTTGTGGTTCACCTCGACGGCGAAGTCCTCGGCGGTCAGATCGTGGACGGGCTCGCCTTTCCGGTCGAGGACGAGAACGTCGAGCACCACGAGACGCACCTCGACCCGTTCCTTCAGCCCCGGATCGAGTGGCGCGTCGGCGGCGAGCGTTCCGCCGACCATCAGCCCCGCCAACGCGAGCGACATCGGACGCCGGACGGTTGTGACCTGCATGACCGCCCCCCTCTTGACGTGGACTGTACGCCCGATTCCGGAGGCCCGGTCACCGGGAGGACGCAGCTCGTGCGGAGACGGCACCGCGTGAAGGGATCCCGATGCTGTCCTGGGCTTGGAGCGGGAAACGGGGTTCGAACCCGCGACCCTCAGCTTGGGAAGCTGATGCTCTACCAACTGAGCTATTCCCGCTCGATGGACGCAAGCGTAAGCGTAGCGGGAGTTAGCTTAGTTCGTCAAGCGCACGCGGGTGATCCTCCAGGGCGTCGAGGCGTTGGTGTCCACGGGGGTGTTCCGTCGATTCCGAGACGTCAAGAGCGGAGACGGGGTTCGCGGTTCGTTCGGCTTGTCCCCACGATCACGCTGCAAGGAGACACGGACGGAGCGCCGCATCCTGAGGCGGACTCGTATGCGAAGATGTTCGTGGGCAAGTACGCTCATCGGGTGATCCGCGTCCGCGAGCATTCGCCGACGCCGTCATCGACGTCCTCGGGTAAGGAGGGCGGCACATGTCGAGCTATCGCGTGGTCCAGGCGACGAAACGCGGGACTCTGGAGATCTCGGAGCGCCCGCTCGTGGATCCCGAGCCACTTCACGTCCGCATCCGCGTCGAGGCGTGCGGCATCTGTCACTCGGACGCGCTCGCGGTGGAGGGCGTGCTTCCGAATGCCGCGTTCCCCCGCGTGCCCGGACACGAGGCGATCGGACGGATCGATGCCCTCGGGGCGGGGGTGGACGACTGGCGCGTGGGTCAGCGCGTCGGCGTCGGCTACCTTGGGGGTCCCTGCGGCCGCTGCCGTTTCTGCAGGCGGGGGCAATTCGTTCACTGTCTCCACCAGCACCTCACGGGAACGACGAACGACGGTGGCTATGCCGAGGTCATGTACGCGCGGGCGTCCGGTCTCTCCGCGGTGCCTGAAGAGCTGACCTCCGTCGAGGCCGCTCCCCTGCTCTGCGCGGGGCTGACCACCTTCAACGCGCTCCGCAATTCCGGAGCGCGCCCGGGGGAGCTCGTGGCGATTCAGGGGATCGGCGGGCTCGGACACCTGGCCGTTCAATACGCCCGACGCATGGGGTTCCGCGTCGCCGCCATCGCCCGAGGGCCGGAGAAGGGAGAGCTGGCACTCGGGCTCGGCGCGCACCATTACATCGACGGCGGGGCGACGGATCCCGCGAAGGCGCTTCAGGAGCTGGGCGGGGCGTCCCTGATCCTGGCGACCGCCTCAAACAGTCGATCGCAGTCGGGCCTGATCGCGGGGCTCCTTCCCGCCGGGAAGCTCCTCATCGTCGGCCTCGACGGCGGGCCGATCGAGATCAGCTCCTCCGCGCTCGTCCTGTCCGCGCGCTCCGTCGCCGGCTCGTTGACCGGCTCGGCCCAGGACGGCGAGGACACCTTGAGCTTCAGCGTCCTCCAGAACATCCGCTCGAGAAACGAGATCATTCCCTTTGAGAATGCCGCGGCGGGCTACGCACGGATGATGAGCAACGCCGCGCGCTTCCGTATCGTCCTGGCCATCGGCCAGGGCTGACGCACGCGCATGGAAGTCGGAATCGACAGCTTCGCGGCGGCTTTCACCGACGACAGCCGCGCCGTCAGCCCTTCGGATCGCCTCGTCGACCTGATCGCGGAGATCGAGCGCGCCGATCAGGTGGGGCTCGATTCGTTCGGGATCGGCGAGCACCATCGCCGCGAGTTCCTGGATTCCGCCCCCGTCGTGATCCTGGCGGCGGCGGCCGCGCGCACGAGACGTATCCGCCTCACAAGCGCCGTGACGGTCTTGAGCGCCGCCGACCCCGTGCGGCTGTTCCAGCAATTCGCGACGCTCGATCTGCTGTCGCGCGGGCGCGCGGAGATGGTGGTCGGCCGCGGCTCCTCGATCGAGGCGTTTCCGCTGTTCGGCTTCGACCTCGACGATTACGACGCGCTGTTCGAGGAGAAGCTCGGCCTGCTCCTGAAGCTCCGCGACGAGGAGCACATCACCTGGTCCGGGCGGTTCCGGCCCGCGCTCACCGGGCAGGGAGTCTATCCGCGTCCCCTCCAGAGCCCGCTTCCGATCTGGGTCGGCGTCGGCGGAACGCCGCAGTCGTTCGTGCGGGCCGGGACGTTCGGTCTCCCGCTGATGGTCGCGATCATCGGCGGCGAGACCGCGCGCTTCCGGCCGCTCGTCGATCTCTACCGCGAGGCGGGGAAGCGCGCCGGGCACCCGCCCGAGCGGCTGAAGGTGGGATTGCACTCCCCCGGCTACGTGGCCGCGACGTCGAAGGAAGCGGCCGACGACTACTATCCCGGCTTCGCGAAGGCGGTGAGCGACATCGGCAAGGAGCGCGGCTGGCGTCCCATGACGCGGCGCGACTTCGACGCCCAGCTCGGGCCGGGAGGCGCGCTGCTGATCGGGGACCCGGACGAGGTCGCCGCGAAGATCGCCCGTCACGGCGAGGCGCTCGGCGGCATCGCGCGCGTCACGTTCCAGATGAACGCCGCCTCGCTCGCGCACGACAAGCTCATGGGGGCGATCGAGCTGATCGGGACGCGAATCGCGCCCCGGCTGCGAGATCACGCCTGACCGATCGCTAGAAGCGGTACTCGAACGAGAAGTTGATCCAGTCGATCGATCCTTGGATCCCGGGCGGTTCCGACCCGACGTACCGATAGTACGTGACGTGCATGCCGAACGGGACGCGGACGAGATGCAGCCCGAACAGGATCTGGTGTTCCCCGGGGTACGAGTCGAGCGCCGGGTGGTGGTAGCCACTCTCGGTGGCTCCGCCCTCGGCCGGAGCAAAGTAGGTGATCCACCTGGATCGTGCGACGAGGTTGAAGTAGATGCGCCAGTGATACAAATCGACGAGCGGCGCCTTCGGATCGAAATAGATCGGCTCCATGACGATGCCGAGCCCAGGCGGGTCGGGGATCTTCGTGAATCCCATCGTCAGCCCCCACCCGAACCGGAACTCGATCTGTCCCGTAACGGATGTGAGCAGGTTCCCCACGGCGGCTTGGCCGCCGATCGAGAGATCGTGGGCGAACCGTCCGGGCACGTAGGCCTCGACGTCGACCGCGTAGAGCTTGTACCGATACTCGTAGTTCAGGTTGGCGAGCATCCGATTCGAGAGCTGATTGCCCCAGCCTTTGGGTGGCTCGCCGAAACCGAGGTCCTCATGGACGAACTTCTGCACCTGCTCCGCGTGCGAGCAGGGGCCCAGGCAGCCGAGGTAGATCTGCAGGGCCGCGAGCTTCCGATTGTCGTTCGACCACCAGGAGCCGGTGAGGCCGAGCGTCCCCGCCCACGGGACATCGTCCGGTTGTGGGGTTTCGATGCTGATGTCCGACGGGGTGAGGATGATCTGGCTCAGTCCATAGGCCCAGCGGACGACACGCCCGCCCTCGCCGTCGTCCCCGAGACCGGGCACCTTCCCGATCCATCCCGAATAGCCCCGATTCCATCGATCCATCACGCGCGAGTGGAGCTGGACGCTCCAACCCGCCGTGAAGACGTCGTCAGAGCCGATGAAGGTGTCGTTGTCGAACTCGAACCGGAGCATCATGAGAGCCCAAGGGTCCTTGGGCTCCTTCCCAGCGCCGGCGAACGCGAGGCCCGGCAGGATCGCGAGCAGTCCGAGCGCAAGCCAGACGTGTGGCCGCTTCCTCGTCCCATCGCTCATGCGCTCCCCCGGTCGGCGATGTAGCACGCCGTGATCCCCGTCCCGTACGCGACGATGGCGAACGGGGATTCTAGTCGTGCATGGCGCGATTGCGGCCGCCCGCCATTCCGTTTGGACGCTCCGGTCGCGTCTCCCCCGGGATTGAGGACCGTGCCGACGGTCTCGCAAACCGGAGTCTAGCGGACCTACAATCTCCCCACCGAAGAAGTACCGCACGGGAATCGATCGCTGTCCGAGCTCTAACGCGAGGTGATCGACATGAAAACCAATCTCCGCGTCAACAACACGACCCACGAACTCTCGGTGGACTCGCGCGTGACGCTGCTGGACGC
Organism: Candidatus Polarisedimenticolaceae bacterium; assembly: GCA_035649595.1. Lineage (GTDB taxonomy): Bacteria > Acidobacteriota > Polarisedimenticolia > Polarisedimenticolales > DASRJG01 > DASRJG01. The sequence goes on along the minus strand of DASRJG010000082.1, from coordinate 324 downwards.
TCTCCGCGACGTGCTCGGCCTGACCGGCACGAAGAAGGGGTGCGATCAGGGCGCGTGCGAAGCATGTCTCGGCATCGTCGATCGGTATGGCGGACGAGCTGATCAATCTGATCACGCACGGGACCCAGAGCGCCTACGCGTGCCCCAATGTGTCGACGCGTGCGACCCAGATTCGCCAGAGCATTCCCATCCCGGCGTGGATGCGCGCACCCGGGGAAGCCGAAGGCTCGTTCGCCCTGGAGTCGGCGGTCGACGAGCTCTCCTACGCGCTGGATATCGATCCAGTCGAGCTGCGGGTGAAGAATCACGCGCACGTGCATCCGG
>DASRJG010000081.1:0-25750 GCA_035649595.1 Candidatus Polarisedimenticolaceae bacterium | reverse complement strand
TCCACGCCGGGGTGGTCGGGCTGCCGCGCATCGTCGATCTGCTCTCCGTGGCTCCTGCGCGGATCCTCCGCCTGGACCGTGGAACGCTCCGCCCCGGCGCGGCCGCCGACGTGACGGTCCTCGACCTGGACCGGACCACGGTCGTCGATCCCGCGCGCTTCGCGTCGAGGAGCGCCAACACCCCGTTCGCCGGATGGACCCTGCGCGGCGCCGCCGTCATGACGATCGTGGGCGGGCGCATCGTGCACGACGCGCGGTAGCGCTGCGCGGATGACCGTCCGCCCCCGCCGCGTCCTGGTGGTCGCGAATCCCGCCGCCGGCCTCTCGCGCGGGCGCCCCGCGGGGGAGCTCGCCGCACGGGCCGCGCGGGGCGCGGGGCGGCGGGTCGATCTCGCGCTGACGGAGGGGCCCGGGGACGCGGAGCGTTTCGCGGCCGCCGCCGCCGCGGACGGCTACGACCTCGTGGTCGCGGCGGGGGGAGACGGCACCGTCAACGAGGCGGCCAACGGGATCGGCGGCACCGGGACCGCGCTCGGCGTCGCGCCGGCCGGGACGATGAACCTCCTCGCGCGCGTGCTCCGCCTGCCGCTGGATCCGGCCCGGGCGGTCGCGCGCATCGCGGAGGGGTACGCGCCGCTCTCGATCAGGCCGGGGATCGCGGGGGAGCGTCTGTTCCTCCTCATGCTGGGGGCCGGATTCGACGCGTGGGTGCTGCGCGAGCTGCTCCGCGGCGTCGCGGGGAAGATCCGCTTTGCGGACTATGTTCGCGGCGCAATCCGGGGACTGCGAACGTTCCCGTTCCCGGCGCTCTCCGTCGAGTTCGACACCGCCCGATGCGCCGCGCACTCCGCTATCGTCGGCCGCGCGCCGCTCTACGGCGGGTTCCTCAGGCCGACGCCGCACGCGCGCCTGGACCGCGACCGTCTCGAGCTGTGCGCGATCGACGGCGGGGCGCTCCATCTCGCGGCGGTCCTCCCGCGGATGTGGTCGGGGGCGCACGGGGGACGCGACGGCATCACGCTCGCCCTCGCCTCGCGGGTCGCGGTGCGCGGCGCGCTCCCCGAGCTCCCGTACCAGATCGACGGCGAGCTGGCGGGAACGCTTCCCGTGACGATCGGGCTCGCCACGCGCGCGGTCGTGCTGGCGATCCCCGCGGGTCGTTGACACCTCGCGCGCGCGGGGCGGAGAATCGCGCGTGCCCTCCGACGCCGTGTACCGCACCGAGCTGCCGGGACTCCGTCTCCTCGCGCGGGGCAAGGTGCGCGACGTCTACGATCTCGGCGACGCGCTGCTCCTCGTCGCCACGGATCGCCTGTCCGCGTTCGACTGCGTCTTCCCGGATCCGATCCCCGACAAGGGGCGCGTGCTGAACCAGATCGCCGCCTTCTGGTTCGCGCGCACGCGCGCGCTCGTCCCGAACCACGTGATCGCGACCGACGCCGCCTCCTTCCCTCCCGCTCTCGCCGCGCACGCCGGGGCGCTGTCGGGGCGCGCGACGCTCGCCAAGAAGCTCCGGATGCTCCCGATCGAGTGCGTCGCGCGCGGGTACCTCGCCGGATCGGGCTGGCAGGAGTACCGGGCGCGGGGAACGGTCTGCGGGATACCGCTCCCGGCCGGGCTCAAGGAGTCCCAGCAGCTCCCGGAGCCGATCTTCACGCCGGCGACCAAGGCGGAGAGCGGTCACGACGAGAACATCCCGTTCGAGGACGCCGCGCGCCGGATCGGAGCGGACACGGCCGAGCGGGTCCGCGCGCTCACCCTCGCGCTGTACACCGAAGGGGCGCGGTACGCGGCCTCGCGGGGACTCCTGCTCGCCGACACCAAGTTCGAGTTCGGGTTCGATGGCGACACGCTTCTCGCGGCCGACGAGATGCTCACGCCCGACTCCTCCCGCTACTGGCCGGCGGAAGGGTACCGTCCGGGGGGCCCGCAGCCGTCGTTCGACAAGCAGTTCGTCCGCGACTATGTCGAGACGCTCGGCTGGGACAAGAAGCCGCCGGCCCCGCCTCTCCCGCCGTCGATCGTCGAAGGGCTCCGGCACCGGTACCTCGAGCTGTTCCGGCGGCTGACCGGCCAAGACCCGAGCCCCTGACACCCCGTGTCGGTGGCCCTGACGAATCCGATCACCCGCTTGCGGAACCGTAACGCCGGATCGCGATTCGGGCGCGTTTTCGCGGGGAATGCGTCTTGCTAAATCGTATCGCGAGCGAGGATTGACGGGGGTCCGGCCGCATGGTAGGGTGCGGCGCTTTTCGTGGGCCGGGGCCACTCCTCGCAGGTGTCGCGATTCGCCCGAGGAACCGAACGATGGCGAGGAAGTTCTACACCATTTTCATCCTTCCCCACGCGCACGCGAGGTTTCGCAAGCTGCACGTCTCGCGGAACTTCGTGGTCGCGATCGCCTCGCTCGCGCTGACGATCGGGGGGACGGCGGCGCTCGCCCCCCACCTGTTCTTCCGGTCGCGCGCCCTCGCCGACCACGCCGCCGCCGTCGAAGCGGAGAACCGGAAGCTCCGGGACGACAAGGCGCGCTACGAGGCCTCCCTCGCGCAGATGGGGGAGCAGCTCGCGGCGATCGAGAGCGTCGCCGGCAGGCTCGCGCAGGCGGTCGGCCTCAAGGACCTTCCCTCCGAGCATCCCGCGGGAGGGGTTGGGATCCCCGGCACGCGCTCCGAGATCTTTCCCGAAGAGAGCAGCGCGCTCCAGAAGCGGATGGAGAACCTCGACGCCTCCTTCGACCGTCTCGAGGTCGTGTGGGACGAGCGCTTGAAGGTCCTCGCCTCCACGCCGAGCCTGGCTCCCGTGAGCGGCTTCTTCTCCGACGGCTACGGCTGGCGCCGGGATCCGATCGACGGCTCGCGCGAGTTCCACAAGGGCGTGGACATCGTCGCGCCCAGCGGCACGCCGGTGCGCGCGGCGGCGGACGGGCTCGTCACCGCTGCGGGCCGGATGTCCGGGTACGGCAGCATGATCCACCTCGCCCACGGCTACGGTATGGGGACGCGCTACGGCCACCTGAGCCGGGTGCTCGTCACCCCCGGCCAGCGCGTGAAGCGCGGCGACATCATCGGTCTCGTCGGCTCGACGGGACGCTCGACCGGGCCGCACCTCCACTACGAGGTGTTCCGGACCGGGAATCAGGTCGATCCGCGGAAATACCTCGGGGAAGCGCTGTTCTAGCCCCGTCGGGCCTCTCGTTCGAAACCTGCTAACCTCCGAGGGATGACGTCCGACGAGCCGGGAGACCCCGATCGCGAGGGGACCGCCTCCGGCCCCCCGGCGCGCATCGATCGCGCGCTCGTCCCCTCCGATCCCTTCCGTCGCTACCTCGCCGAGCTGCGCAAGTACCCCGCGCTCACACGGGAGGACGAGCAGGCGCTCGCGCGGCGGTACCGGGCGACCGGCGACCGCGACGCCTTGTTCCGGCTCGTGACCTCGAACCTCATGGTCGTCGTCCGGGTCGCGCTCTCGTTCCGGCGGGCGGCGCGCAACCTCCTCGACCTCGTTCAGGAGGGGAACCTGGGCCTCCTCGCGGCCATCGAGCGGTTCGACCCGGAGGTCGGCGTGCGCCTCCCGACCTACGCCACATGGTGGATCCGCGCGTACATCGTGAAGTACCTCCTCGACAACGTCCGTCTCGTGCGTGTCGGCACGACGAACGCGCGCCGCAAGCTCCTGCGCAACCTCCGCGACGAGAAGGCAAGGCTGGAGGCGGCGGGGTTCGACGCCGGCCCGAAGATGCTCGCCGAGCGATTCGGCGTCTCCGAGGCGGACGTCACCGACGTCGCGAGCGCGCTCCACGCTCGCGACGTGTCGCTCGACGCTCCGGTCGGGGATCCGGATGGACGGACGCACGGCGACATGATGGCCGCCTCGGGGCCCGGGGTGGAGGAGGAGGTCGCGCGGCGCGAGCTCCAGGAGAAGGTCCAGGCTGCGATCGGACGGTTTCGTGGCGAGCTGGGGGAGCGGGAGCGCGCCATCCTCGACGACCGGCTCCTCTCCGACGATCCGGTGACCCTCCAGGTGATCGGCGACCGGTTCGGGACGACGCGCGAAGCGGTGCGTCAAGCCGAGGCCCGGCTCATGAGCCGGTTGAAGGAGTACCTGGTGAGCCAGATCGGCGATCTCGCGAGCATCCGGGTCGGCCCCTCCTGAGTCGTCGCGAGGCGCGTGGACTACAATGGCGCGCCGATGAGCGGCGAGGTGAACCCGATGGGTCTGCTCCCCCGGATCTCCGCGATCGTTCCCGCCTCCCTGGTCTTCTGCGCGCTCCTGGCTCCGGCGGCGTGCGGCGCCTCGCGCGCGAAGCCCAAGCCGAAGGATCCGGAATCCGAGGCGGCGACGAACATCCGGCTCGCAGAGTCCTATTACCGCGCCGGACGGGTGCAGGACGCCCTCGCGCTGCTCGAGAAGACCGCCGCGACGCAGCCGCGCAACGCGGCGCTTCGCAACTACTACGGGCAGCTCTGCTTCCTCGCGGGGCGGAACGCCGAGGCCGAGGCGTCGTTCCTCAAGGCCCTGGAGATCGACCCGTACCTCACCGACGCGCGCAACAACCTCGGCGCCGTGTACGACGCGACGGGGAGGAGGGACCTCGCCGAGAAGGAGTTCCGGAAGGTCCTCGCCGACGGGACCTACACGACCCCCGAGAACGCGCGGCTGAACCTCGGCCGCCTCTACGCCTCGCAGGGGCGCCTCGAAGAGGCGATCGCCGAGCTGCGGCGGGCCGTGGAGACGAACCCGAAGTACTGGCGCGGCCACTACGAGCTCGCGTCCACGCTCGATCGGGCGGGGCGATACGAGGAGGCCGCGCGCGAGTACGAGGTCGCCGCCCCCGACTACAAGCTCAACGGCGAGTATCACTACCGGATCGGTCTCGCCTACATGAAGCTCGACCAGCCCTCGAAGGCGAAGGAGCACTTCCTCCGCTGCCAGGAGCTCAGCCCCGGGAGCGAGAACGCCTCGAAGGCGTACGACCTGGTCAAGCTGATCCCCTGAGGGGCCGATGGCCTTCGACGCGTTCAAGAAGCTCGTCCGCGGACTGACGCGGACGCGCGAGGGGATCGCCGGCACGCTCCGCTCCGCGCTCTTCGGCGGGCCCGTGGACGAGGAGACCCTCGACCGGCTCGAGACCAGCCTTCTGGCGTCGGACCTCGGACCGGCGCTCACCGAGGAGGTCCTCCAGACCGTCCGCCGCGAGGCGCGGGCCGGCGCCCTCGACGGCGACGGCTTGCGCGACGCTCTCCGGCGAACCCTGCGCGCCGCGCTGGAGGGGGGCGCGGCGCCGGAGGCCCCCGATGCGCGTCCCCGCGTCGTCTTCATCGTCGGCGTCAACGGCGGAGGGAAGACGACGACGATCGGGAAGCTCGCCGCGCGCGAGCGCGCCGGCGGTCGGTCGGTGATGGTCGTCGCCGCGGACACCTTCCGCGCCGCCGCGATCGATCAGCTCGAGCGCTGGGCGGAGCGCGCCGGCGTCGAGATGATGCGCCATCGCGAGGGCGCGGACCCGTCCGCGGTCGTCTTCGACGCCCTCGCCGCGGCGCGCGCGCGCGGCGTGGACGTCGTGCTCGTGGACACGGCGGGGCGGCTCCACACCAAGGCGCCGCTCATGGCCGAGCTCCAGAAGATGGCGCGCGTCGCCGCGCGCGAGGTCCCCGGGGCGCCGCACGAGGTGCTCCTCGTCATCGACGCGACGACCGGCCAGAACGGGCTCACGCAGGCGCGGGAGTTCACCAAGGCGGCGGCGATCACCGGCGTCGTCCTCACGAAGCTCGACGGCACCGCCAAGGGAGGCGTCGCGCTCGCGATCCGTCGCGCCCTCGGCGTCCCGATCCGGTACGTCGGGGTCGGGGAGGCTCAGGACGATCTCCTCGACTTCGACCCGGACGCGTACGTGGACGGCCTGATCGGCGGCGCCGAGGACGCGGCATGACCGATCGCGCGCTGATGGCGCAGACGCTCGCGCTCGCGGCGCTCGGCGAGGGGCGGACGCGCCCCAATCCCCTCGTCGGATGCGTGGTGGTGCGCGACGGCGTCGTGACCGGGCGCGGGTTCCACCGCGCGGCGGGCGAGGCCCATGCGGAGGCGTCGGCGCTCGACGAGGCGGGCGAAACGGCGCGGGGCGCCACCCTGTACGTCAACCTCGAGCCGTGCGCGCACCAGGGGCGCACGCCGCCCTGCGTCGATGCGATCGTCCGCGCGGGGATCGCGCGCGTCGTCGCCGCGGTCCGCGACCCGAACCCGCTGGTGGACGGCCGCGGCTTCGACGCCCTCCGGCAGGCGGGGATCGAGGTGACCGTCGGGGTGCTCGCGGACGAAGCGCGCGCGCAGAACGCGGCGTTCTTCTCGACGCACCAGCGCCGGCGCCCCTGGGTCACGCTGAAGGCCGCGCAGTCGTGGGACGGGAGGATCGCCGCGGCCGAGGGGCGGTCCGCGTGGGTCTCCGGGGAGGCGGCGCGCCGGTTCGCGCACCGGCTTCGCTTCGCCCATGACGCCGTGCTCGTCGGGGCGGGGACGCTGCGCCGTGACGATCCCAGGCTCACGGTCCGCCTGCCCGGACCGAGCGCGCCCCGCCTGCGTGTGGTCCTCGCGCCCACCCTCTCGGTCGATCCCGGCGCCCGGGTCTTCGTGCGGGAGCCGGACGGACCGCGCACGCGCGTCTACGCCGACGCCGCATGCGCCTCGAGCGACGCCCCGGCTCTGAGCGCGGTCGCGGACGTCGTTCGCGTCCCCGGCGGCCCGGCCGGGCTCGACCTCCCGAGCGTGGTGGAGGATCTCCACGCGGCGGGGGTCCAGTCGGTCCTCGTCGAGGGCGGAGGGAAGACGGCCGGGGCCTTCCTGCGCGCGGGTCTCGTGGACGAGGTCGTCCTCGTCGTCGCGCCGCGGATCATCGGCGCCTCGGGGGCGACCCCGGTCATCGACCTTCCCGCGGCGCCCTCCCCGGATCATGCATGGAGCCTCGAGCCGATCCGCTGGTTTCCCCTCGGGCGGGACACGGTCCTCGTCGGTCGGGCTCGGGAGGCCTCGTGTTCACCGGCCTGATACGGACCATCGGCCGCGTCGTGCGCGTGGAGCCGGGCGCGGGGGCCACGCGGCTCGCCGTCGCGTCGGACCTCCCGGTAGAAACCATGGAGGATGGCGAGAGCGTCGCCGTGGACGGCGTGTGCCTCACGGTCGCCCGACGGGAAGGGGACGTCTTCGAGGCCGACGCGGTCGCGGAGACGCTCGCGCGGACCACCCTCTCCGGGCTGGCTCGGGGGGACCGCGTTCACCTCGAGCGCGCTCTCGCGATGGGGGAGCGCCTCGGCGGTCACCTCGTGCAGGGGCACGTGGACGCGGTCGCGCGCGTGCTCCGCGCCACCCGATCGGGGGCCGACGTCCGTCTCGAGGTCGAGCTCCCCGTAGCACTCCGCGGGCTGGTGGCGAGGAAGGGATCGATCGCGGTCTCGGGGGTCTCTCTGACGGTCGCCGCGGTCGGCCCGGCGAGCTTCGAGGTCGCGCTGATCCCGGAGACGCTCGCGCGAACGCGTCTGGGGGAGCTCGCGGAGGGGGACCCGGTCAACCTGGAGGCGGATCTGATCGCGCGGTATCTTGAAGCGCTGTTGCGGGAGAGGTCCCCATGAGCGCCCCCACCTACGCCCCGAAGTTCGCCACGGTCGAGCAGGCCCTGGACGACCTGCGCGCGGGCCGGATGATCGTGATCCTCGACGACGAGGACCGCGAGAACGAGGGAGACCTCGCCTGCGCCGCGCAGTTCGTCACCCCGGAGATCGTCAACTTCATGGCGACGCACGGGCGCGGGCTGATCTGCCTTCCGATGAGCGCCGAGCGCCTGGACGCGCTCGACATCCGCCCGATGGTCGAGCAGAACACCGCGAGGCGGGGCACGGCGTTCTGCGTCTCGATCGAGGCGCGCCGGGACGTCACGACCGGGATCTCCGCCGCCGACCGCGCGCGGACGATCCGCGTCGCGGTGGACGAGCGGACGCGTCCCGACGACCTCGCCCGCCCGGGCCATGTCTTCCCCCTGCGCGCCCGCCCGGGGGGTGTCCTCAAGCGCGCCGGCCACACCGAGGCAATCGTCGATCTGTGCCGGCTCGCCGGGCTCGCTCCGGCGGGTGTCGTCTGCGAGATCATGAACGCCGACGGGACCATGGCGCGTCTCCCCGAGCTGCTCCCGTTCGCCGCCGCCCACGACCTCAAGCTCCTGACGATCGCCGACCTCATCCGCCACCGCATGCGTACCGAGCGTCTGGTCACCCGGGTGGCCTCTCCGCAGCTTCCCACCGACCGCGGGACCTGGACGATCCACGCGTTCCACACCGAGCTGGAGGACCGGACCCACGTCGCGCTGGTCATGGGCGATCCGACGCCGGAGGAGCCCACGCTCGTCCGGGTGCACTCCGAGTGCCTGACGGGGGACGTGTTCGGCTCCTCGCGCTGCGACTGCGGCGCGCAGCTCCACCGCGCGATGGAGATGATCGAGCGCGAGGGGAGAGGGGCGATCCTCTATCTCCGGCAGGAGGGGCGGGGGATCGGGCTCGCGAACAAGCTCCGTGCGTACGAGCTGCAGGACAGCCACCACAAGGACACCGTCGAGGCGAACCTCGCGCTCGGCTTTCGCGCCGATCACCGCGACTACGGCGTCGGCGCGCAGATCCTCTACGACCTCGGGATCCGCCGCCTGCGCTTGATGACGAACAACCCCGGGAAGTACGTCGCCCTGAAGGGGTACGGTTTGGAGCTGGTCGAGCGCGTTCCCCTCGAGGCGCCCGCGGGGACGGACAACCGCCGCTATCTCGAGACCAAGAAGCAGAAGCTCGGCCACCTGCTCGAATCGGTCTGACGCCGGTGTTCGACGCCCTCAGCCAGCGCCTGCAGAGCGCGTTCGAGTCCCTGCGCGGCCAGCCCCGGGTCACGCCCGAAGTCCTCGAGACCACCCTCCGCGAGATCCGGATGGCCCTCCTCGAGGCGGACGTCCACGTCGGCGTGACGCGCGCGCTCCTGGACGGGGTGCGCGCGAAAGCGACCGGAGAGGAGGTGCTCCGGAGCCTCTCGCCGGGCCAGCAGGTCGTGAAGATCGTCCGCGACGAGCTGGAGTCGCTGCTGGGCGGAACGGACGACGGCCGGTTGAAGTTCCGCTCCAAGCCACCGACCGTCGTGATGCTCGTCGGCCTCCAGGGCTCCGGGAAGACGACCACCACCGCGAAGCTCGGGCTGTGGCTGAAGAAGGCGGGGAAGTATCCGTACCTCGTCCCGGTCGACGTCTACCGGCCCGCCGCCGTCGAGCAGCTGATGCGGGTCGGAGCTTCCGCGGGGCTCAAGGTCCACGGACACGACGCGAGCTCGGCGCCGCTCGCCATCGCGAGGGAGGGCCTCGAGGAGGCGCGGCGGAGCGGATTCGACACCGTGCTGATCGACACGGCGGGGCGGCTCCACATCGACGACGAGCTGATGGAGGAGCTTCGCGGGCTGAAGGCCGCGCTGGACCCGTCCGAGATCCTCTTCGTCGCGGACGCGATGACCGGGCAGGACGCGGTGCGCTCCGCCTCCGAGTTCCACCGGGCGCTCGACCTGACCGGCGTCATCCTCAGCAAGATGGACGGCGACGCCCGCGGAGGCGCGGCGCTCTCGATCCGCCACGTCACGAGGCTCCCGATCAAGTTCATCGGAAGCGGGGAGCGGCCATCCGAATTCGAGCCGTTCCACCCCGACCGGATGGTGGGGCGGATCCTCGGCATGGGAGACCTGCTCGGCCTCATCGAGCGCGCCGAGGAAGCGGTGGACGTCGCCCAGGCGAAGGCGCTCGAGAAGAAGCTCCGCAAGAACCAGCTCACGCTCCAGGACTTCCGCGATCAGCTCCGGACCCTCCAGAAGATGGGACCGCTCTCGGGGATCCTGGGGATGCTCCCCGGGATGGGGGCGCTCAAGGGGGTCGACCTCGACGACGGCGCCCTGAAGGGCGTCATGGCGCTCATCGACTCGATGACCCCGGCGGAGCGGAACCGCCCCGAGATCCTGAACGGAAGCCGCAAGAAGCGCGTGGCGCGCGGCTCGGGGAGGAGCGTGCAGGAGCTCAACCAGCTCCTGAAGCAGTTCGCCCAGATGAAAAAGATGATGAAGCAGGCCCAAGCGGCCCGGGGTGGGGGGCGGGGGTTCCGGCTCCCGTTCTTGGGCCGGTGAGCTATATTGTCGGTTTTGCTGGACCGAGCAGGAGGAGAGGCACGTGCTGAAGATCCGCCTCAGACGGATGGGCTCCCGCCAGGATCCCTACTACCGGGTCGTCGTCTCCGAAGGGCGCTCGACGCCCCGGAGCAGTTTCATCGAGAGCCTCGGAACCTACGATCCCGGGACGAATCCCCAGACCATCCATCTCGACGTGGCCAAGGCCGAGGCCTGGATCAAGAAGGGAGCGCACCCGTCGGAGACGGTCCGCAGCCTTCTCACGAAGGCGAAGAGCGCGCGCGCCTGACCGAAGCCCGGTGACGCGATGAGAGATCTCGTGGAAGTCATCGCGAAGGCGCTTGTGGACGAGCCGGAGGCGGTGACCGTGACCGAGGTCGAAGACGGGAGCGCGACGGTCCTCGAGCTCGCGGTGGCGCCGCGGGATCTCGGCAAGGTCATCGGCAAGCAGGGACGGACCGCCCGATCGCTGCGGACCATCGTGGCCGCCGCCGGGATGAAGAGCCGCAGACGGATCGTATTGGAGATCCTTGAGTAGACCGGAAGGCGAGCCGCTCGTGCTCGGACGGGTGAGCGGCTTTCGCGGCAACCGGGGCGAGGTCACGGTGAGCGTCATCTCGGGGGATGCGGCGCGCTGGACGCACCTGCGCCGCGTATGGCTGGACGGCCCGCGCGAGGTCGAGTCCTCGCGGGCGTACGGCGGCCGCCTCGTCCTGAAGCTCGCCGGCGTGGACGACGCGAACGCGGCCGCGGCGCTGCGCGGCCGGGACGTCGCCGCTCTCGCGGCCGACGTCCCCGCCCTCCCCGAAGGGGTCTACTGGTCCGCTCGGCTCGTCGGCGCGACCGTCACCGACCGCCGCGCGGGGGTGCTCGGACGGGTGTGCGACGTCATGGAGACCGGTGGGACCGACCTTCTCGTGGTCCGCGACGACGCCGGCGTGGAGACGCTGGTGCCGCTGGCGCGATCGATCGTCTCGTCGATCGACGCATCGCAGGGAGCGATCACGGTCGTGCTCCCCGAGGGGCTGCGCGATCTCGGCGCCGACGACGAGCGGGAGCCGTCGTGACCTTCGACGTCGTCACGTTGTTCCCCGCGATGTTCCAGGGGCCGCTGGACGACGGGCTGCTCGCCCGCGCCCGGCGGAGCGGCCGCGTCGCCGTTCGGGTCCACGACTTGCGCCGGTTCGGCGTGGGACCGCAGCGGCAGGTGGACGACGCTCCCTTCGGCGGCGGGCCGGGGATGGTCCTGAAGCCCGAGCCGTTCTTCGATGCGGTCGCGTGGATCCGCACCCGGTACCCGGTCGCGCGCGAGCGCGTGATCCTCTTGTCGCCGCAGGGGGGGCCCTTCGATCAGGCCGCGGCAGCCCGGCTGGCCGCCTACGACCGCATCGTGCTGCTGTGCGGCCGCTACGAAGGGGTGGACGAGCGCGTGCGCGAAGGGCTCGCGGACGAGGAGATCTCGACCGGCGACGTCGTGCTCACCGGCGGCGAGCTCCCCGCGATGATGGTCGTCGACGGCGTCTCGCGCCTGGTCCCCGGCGTGCTCGGGAACGCGGCCTCGATCGAGTCGGAGAGCTTCACGGCCGGGGGCCTCGACTTCCCGAGCTACACCCGCCCGGCCGAGTTCCGGGGACGGAGCGTGCCGCCCGTCCTCCTCTCGGGGGACCACGGCGCCATCGCGCGGTGGCGCGAGGAGCGGGCGACCGACGCGACGCGCGCCAAGCGCCCCGACCTCATCTCGAGCGCAAGCCAGGCGTCCGCGCGACGCCGACGAGGTACGTCATGAACGTGATCCGCAGCATCGAAGCCGAGGGCCTGAAGAAGGACGTCCCGGACTTCCGGCCGGGGGACCGCGTCAAGGTCCACGTCCGGGTGGTCGAAGGGGACAAGTCGCGCATCCAGATCTTCGAAGGAGACGTGATCGGCCGCCGCAGCGGCACAGGAGCCCGCGCGACCTTCACGGTCCGCAAGACCTCGGGAGGGGTGGGGGTGGAGCGCGTCTTCCCGATCCACTCGCCGATCGTGGAGCGGATCGAGGTGACGCGGCTGGGGAAGGTGCGCCGCGCGAAGCTCTACTACCTCCGCGACCGGGCGGGCAAGAAGGCCAGGATCCAGGAGCGCCGCGAGCGGTAGGCGGAGATGGCCCTCGAGCGCGAGAAGACGTTCGCGAACGCGGAGCGGCTGCTGAAGCAGGGGAAGGTCTCCCAGGCGCTGGACGAGTGTCGGCGTCTCGCGGAGGACGCCCCGAAGGACCTGCTCATGCTCAATCGCCTCGGCGACCTCCTCGCGCGGAGCTCGCGCGGGGCCGAGGCGATCGTCTACTACGAGAAGATCGCCGACCAGTTCTCGACGTCGGGGTTCTACCCGAAGGCGATCGCGATCCTGAAGAAGGTCGTCAAGGTGGATCCGACGCGTCTCGACGCGATCGTCCGCCTGGGAGAGCTGAACCTCAAGCAGAAGCACAGCGGCGAGGCGCGGAGCTGGCTGCTGCAGGCCGCCGAGGCCTATCTGCGCGCTCGCGATTTCAAGCACGCGCGCGAGGTCTACGAGAAGCTCGTCGCGGCCGAGCCGGACAATTTCGTCCACGCCGTGCGCCTCGCCGAGGCGCGCGCCGCAGGGGGCGATTCCGAGCAGGCCGGGCGCGAGCTGGTGGCGCTGGGCGGGCGGATGCTGCTCGCGGGGCGGATCGACGACGCGGAGCGGACGTTCAAGCGCGCCGCGGAGCTCCTCCCGGGGCGCGCGGAGCCGCTGGCGGGGCTCGCCCGGTGCCTGGCGGCGGCCGGACGCCGCGACGACGCGCTCCACGCGGGGGACGAGGCCTGGGGACGCTCCGGGGCCGAGGCGATCGCGAGCGAGATCCTCCTCCTGTTCGAGCAGGCGGGGGACGAGCGTCGCTCGACGGGGCTCCTCGCCGACGCGAAGTCCGACGGGATCGACGACGACGCCCTGGAGCAGGTCTTCCGCGCGGCGCTGGGACGCGGCGCGATCGAGGACCTCTGGTCGCGCGCGCTCCCGCTCTTCGACCGGTGGACTCGCGCGCGGCGGTTCGACCGGGTCGCCCAGGCGCTCGAGCGGCTCGCACGCATCGAGGACGGCGGGCACCTGCGCGCGCTGGAGCAGCTCGTGGAGATGCGGAAGGCGGAGGGGAACAAGCCGCAAGCCGCCCGCGCGATCGAGCGCCTGGTCCGCGCTTATCAATCGAAGGGGGAGCAGGCGAGGATCGATCCGCTCCTCGAGACCCTCCGGCTGTTCGATCCGAGCTCGCCGGCCTTGTTTCTCGGCCGCCCCACGGCGGACGCGCCCGCCGCGGCCCCCCCGCGGCCGCAGGCTCCCCCCGTCGCCGCGCCTCCCGCTGGCGCGCCCGCCGCGGCGCAACCGGCGGCGGCGAGCGTCGCGGTCCCGGTCTCCTTCGAGGCGCCCGCGGTCCCGCTCGGCCCCGCGGACGAGGAGTTCGTCAGCGGGCACCTGACCGAAGCCGAGGTCTTCGAGAAGTATGGGCTCCACAACGAGGCCCTCCAGCAGCTCCGCCAGGTGACCGAGCGCTTCCCGGGGCATGTCGGCGCGCAGGAGAAGCTCGCCGGCGTTCTCAGGACGCGTCCGGACCGCGGCGAGCTTCGCGCCGGGCTCGTCGCCCTCGCTCTCGCGAAGCGCGCGGCCGGGGACTCCGAAGGGGCCCGCCGCGTCGCGAAGGAGGCCGCGGAGCTGGGAGGGATCGAGCCGAGGCTCCGTTCGGTGCTCGAGCGGCTCGCGCTCCTGGCCCCCGCTCCCGCGACCCCCCCGGCCGCGCCCCCCGCCCCGGCGCGCTCGGCACCGCCGGCCCCCGCGGCGGCGGCCCCCGCCACGGCACGACCGTCTCCGGCGCGCGCCCCGGCCGCGCCCCCTCCTCCGGCCGCGACGGCCCGCAAGGTCGAGACCGACGACGACCTGGAGATCCTGTTCGACGACGCGGACGAGGCCGCGGTAGCGGCGGACGCCGGCGACGGCACGCTGGAGGAGATCGAGTTCTACATCACGCAGGGGATGGTGGTCGACGCGCTCGCGCGGATCGCGGAGGCGCGCAAGGCGGGCGCTTCCGGTCCCGCGCTCGACACGTTGGAAGCCCGCGCCCGCGCGGCCGCCCCCGCCGAAGCGATCGGCGCCGGGGAGGACAAGCTCGACGAGGACGACCTCTCGACGATCGCCGCCGCGCTCGATGCCGAGTTCGGCACCGATCGCCCCGCGGAGGCGATCGTCCCCGCGGCCGATCCCGACGCCGAGGAATCGGTGGACGAGGTGTTCGCGGCGTTCAAGGAGCACGTGCGCGCCGAGGTCGCCACCGAGGACTTCCGCACGCACTACGATCTCGGGATCGCCTACAAGGAGATGGGGCTCGTGGACGACGCCCTCTCCGAGTTCCGGATCGCGAGCGAGTCCCCGGAGCTGTTCCGCGAGTCGTGCAGCATGCTGGGGCTCTGCCACTGGGAGCGGGGGGAGGCGGACGAGGCGATCCGCTGGTACCGGACCGCGCTCCAGGCGCCGGGGGAGGAGGAAACGCCGCTCTCCGGCCTCCGTTACGATCTCGCGGAGATCCTCCTCCAGACCGGGGACCCGGAGGGAGCGCTCGAGCTCCTCGTCCTGGTCCTCAGGGAAGAGCCCCAATACCGCGACGTGCAGAGCCGCGTGGTCGCCCTTCGCGAGCAACTCGGACTCTGACGTTTCCGCCTCGACCCGACCCCGCTATACTCCGCGCGCTGGGGGTGTCCGTCGGCGGCCGAGGAGAGGTCGATGCAACTCCCGCTTGCCCTCGTGCTCGACGCTGAGGCTCCGGTTCGCGTGCGCGTTCGCGATGCTTTGAAGGACGCCGGATTGGACGTCGCCGATGTTGCGACGCCGCAACAAGCCTTCGACGCCCTGCGCACCCGCTCCGTCGCCGTGGTCCTCGCGGGGATCGCGTCCCCCAAGGACGTCTCGCTCGAGCTGGTCGAGCGGATCACCAGGCTCCGTCCCACCGCGGTCGTGGGGATCCTCGAGGGGAACGGAGATCCCGAAGGCCGGAGCCCCGCCTCGGTGGATGCCTTCGATGTCCTGCCCCGGCACCCGAGGCCGAAGTGCGTCACCGAGTTCGGCAGGCGGGCGCTCGCCCAGCACCGGATGCTGGACGAGCTGCGCCGTCTGCGGGACGAGGTCGGGACCGCTCGCGAGCCTCGGATCGCCGGACGCTCCGCGCCGGCGGAGCGTCTACGCCGGGAGATCGCGGATCTGACCGCGAGCCGGGGGCCGGTCCTGTTCTCCGGCGAGCCGGGGAGCGGGCGGTCGTACGCCGCCCGTTGCCTCCTCGCGGCCATGGGGGCAGGCGAACCCCCGCGGACCCTGAAGGGGATGGAGGGGCTTCCCAGGGCCTTGCCCGAAGGGGACGTCTTCCTCGATTCGATCGAGAAGCTCCCCTGGGGCGATCAGGAGCGTCTCGCTCAGCACCTCGCGAGCGGACGGGGGAGCGGCCGGATCCTCATGTCCGCCGGTCCGGATCCGGAGCGCGCGGCGGGGGAGGCGCGGCTCCACCCCGGGATCGCCGGCGCGCCGGGGCTGACCACGGTCAGGATCGCCCCGCTCCACGAGCGGCCCGAGGACGTGCCGCCGCTCGTCCGCGCCTTCATCGAGTCGCTCCGGCGGCTCAACGGCCTCCCGCCGATCGGCGTCGAGCCCGAGGCGCTCGCCGCCCTCTCCGCGTACCGCTGGCCGGGGAACGTGCGCGAGCTGCGCGACGCGGTCGAGACGGCGATGGTCCTCGCCCCCGACGGGATCGTCCGTCAGAGCGACCTCCCCGCGTTCGTGCGGGGCGGCGTCGGGCCCGCCGAGCCGGGCGTGCGCGCGGACCGGCCGTTCCGCACCGCCAAGCGCAAGGTGGTCGACGCGTTCGAGCGCTCGTACCTGGCGGACCTCCTGCGCCGCCACGAAGGGAACGTCACCGGCGCCGCCGAGCACGCGGGGATGCTCCGCTCGGCGCTGCAGCGTCTCCTCCGCAAGCACGATCTGCGGTCGGTCGATTTCCGGGCGTGACGTCGCGCGCCTGGCGTCTGATCGTCGAGGGCGAGGCGGACGGAGCGTCGAACATGGCGACCGACGAGGCGATGCTCGGCGCTTACGACGGGGAGCGCCGGGACGCGCCGCCAACGCTCCGGATCTACGGCTGGCGTCCCGCCGCGATCTCCCTCGGAAGGCATCAGGGCGCGGCGCGCGCGTACGACGACACCGTCATCGCGCGCGAGGGGATCGACGTCGTGCGCCGTCCGACCGGCGGCGGCGCGGTGCTGCACGAATTCGAGCGAACGTACGCAGTGGCGGGATCGTTCGGCCGGCCTCCGTTCGACGGCGGCCCGGTCGCCGTCTATCGCACGATCGCCACCGCGATCGCGCGCGCTCTCACGCGCCTCGGGGCGAGGGTCGCCGCGCTCGAGCCGGCCGTCCGCACGCGGTCGGCCCGCGGAGCGTCCTGCTTCGAGGCGATCGGCGCTTGGGAGATCGCCGCCGGCGGACGGAAGCTCGTGGGCTCGGCGCAAGCGCGGCGCCGAGGCGCCGTCCTCCAGCACGGCTCCATCCCGATCCGGCTGGAGGCGGCCCGTCTCGCGCGCGTCCTCGGGAGCGCGGTGGACGGCGACCGATTCACCGACCTCGAGCGCGAGACCGGGTCGCGTCCGGCGCCGGAGACGCTCGACGCCGCCCTGATCGCCGCCTTCGAGGAGACCTTCGGGATCGATCTGGTCCCCGGCCGCGCGAGCGAGCGCGAGGCGCTATGCGCCGCCGAGCTCCGATGCTGGAAGTACGACTCGATCGCATGGACGCGCGACGGGACGATCGGCGCGCGCGAGGCGCGATGGGGTCCGGCGGTCGGCCGCTAGCCTAGCGCGGGATCTCGGCGCGCGCGGCCTCGCCGAGCAGCACCACGTCCGCGGGGCGGCCGTCCTTCCCGACCCAGGTTGACGAGTCCACCTGCCCGTCCAGCGATTCCGGGAGCCGGCGCGTGGCCCCCGCGACCTCGCGAAGCGGCAGGACCACGTCGGCCGCCCCGATCGAGCGGCCGGGCTCCACGCGCACCGCCGGGTCGGACATCAGGGCCGCGAGGTCTCCGGTCGGCACCAGGAGGGCGCCGTCGTCGTCCAGGGCGTAACGCTGGAGGACCCACGGCAGCCGCAGCCTCGCGTGCTCGAAGGTCGAGCAGGTGCCGGTCGGCTCCGTCCCTTCGAGGAACGTCTCCCGGATCGGCTCGAGGCATCCGGCGGCCTCGGAGGCGAGCAGCCCCGTCGCGCGGTCGACGGTCGCGCGCACCACGCCGCTCGGCTCGGGGAAGGGGAGCGGAGGCTTGTCGCGGAACGCCTCCTCGATGAACGTCCGCCAGATCGGAAGAGCGGCCTGCGCTCCGGTCTCGCGCGACCCGAGGCTCTTCTTCACGTCGAAGCCGACCCAGACGCCGACCACGAGGTCGGGGGTGTATCCGATGAACCAGGCGTCCGTGAAGTCGTCGGTCGTTCCCGTCTTCCCCGCCAGCGGTCGCCCGAGGCTGGCCGCGGCGGCGCCGGTCCCGTCGGTGATGACGCCTTCGAGCAGAGCGTTCATCACGGCGGCGATCTGCGGCGAGAGCGCTTCCTTCGCCGACGGCCGCGCCGTCTCGAGCACCGTTCCGTCCCGGCGCCGCACCTCCTCGACGAGATACGGCTCGACGCGCACCCCCTCGTTGGCGAAGGCGCCGTACGCGCTCGTCATCTCGATGAGGCTGACCTCGAACGCGCCGAGCGCCATCGACGGATAGGGCTGGAGGTTGGTCGTGATCCCCAGGTCGCGCGCGAGCTGAATCACGGAGTGGAACCCGGCCCGGTCGAGGACCTTCACGGCCGCGATGTTCGCCGACTTCTCCAGCGCCTCCCGGACGGTCAGGAGGCCGTAGTACTTCTGTCCGTAGTTCTCCGGCTGATAGACGCTGTTCGTCCCCGGCTCGACGAAGACGGTCGGCGCGTCGAGAACGCGGTCCGACGGCGTGGCCCCGCCGGCCAGCGCGGCGGCGTAGACGAACGGCTTGAATGAGGAGCCGGCCTGCCGCCGCGCCTGAACCGCGCGGTCGAACTCGCTCCGGCGGAAGTCGAGGCCGCCGACCAGCGCGCGCACCGCGCCGGTCTGCGGGTCGATCGCGATCAGCGCGCCCTCGGTCTTCGGCTCCTGCTCCAGCGCGAACGCCGCCTGCCCGGCGACCTTGTCCGAGACGACGCGCACGCGCACGACGTCGCCGGCGCGAAGGAGCGCCGCGGGATCGCGCTTGCCGGTCCAGGCGACGCCCTCGCCGTCGAGGAAGCCCTGGAGGCTCCCGGCGCGGATCCGCGCCCGGCCACGGGTCGTCTGGAGGACCACGCCGTCGTAGATCCCGCCGGCGGTCACCCCGTCGCGCCACGACGCCGACGCCCACTGCGCCGGATCGCTGCCGGCGGGAACCTTGTCGATCCGTCCGCGCCAGCCTTGCCGCTTGTCGATCTCACGGAGCCCCTGCTCGACCGCCCGGTTCGCGATCCGCTGCATCTCGACGTCGATCCCGGTCCGCACCTCGAGCCCGTCGAGGTAGATCCCGTCGTCCCCGTACTTGGCTTGAAGGGTCCGCCGGACCTCCTCGACGAAGTACGGCGCGATGTCCGCCGCCTCGCGGCGGCCGGACAGGACGAGCGGCGCGCGCTTGGCGGCGTCCGCGTCCGCCCGCGAGAGCATCTTCTCCTCGACCATGCGGTCCAGGACGTGGTTCCTCCGGCGCACGGCGCCGTCAGGGTTCTTGTACGGGGTCAGCCCTTCGGGGCGCTGGATCAGCCCGGCGAGGAGCGCCGCCTCGGGGAGCTTGAGCTCGGTCGCGTGCTCCCCGAAGTAGTACTGCGACGCGGCCTCGAGGCCGTAGCGGCCGTGCCCCATGTAGACCTGGTTGCAGTACATCCGGAGGATCTCCTCCTTCGAGTACCGCTTCTCGATCTCGATCGCGAGCAGCATCTCCTGGACCTTCCGCCGCGGCGTCTTGTCCGGCCTCAGGAAGAGGTTGCGCGAGAGCTGCTGCGTGATCGTGCTCGCCCCCTGCTCGAAGGACATGGTCGTCAGGTCGTGCCAGGCGGCGCGGGCGATGCCGTAGAAGTCGATCCCCTCGTGCTTGTAGAAGTTCGAGTCCTCGACCGCGACGAGAGCCTGGATGAAGATCTTGGGGATGTCCCGCTGCGCGAGCATCGTCCGGCGCTGCTCGCCGAAGCTGCCGATCGTCGTGCCGTCGCGGGCGAGCACGCGCGTGTTGAGCGGCGGCGTGTACCGGTCGAGCGCGCCGACGTCGGGGAGATCGAATTTCAGCCCCCGGCCGAGCGCGGCGCCGAAGATCATGGCGGGGAGAACGGCCGCGCCGAGGAGAAGCGTCCGTCGCTTGGGTCCGCTCATCACTTCCTGGAGATTAGCACGCGGCGTGCCCGCCTTCCGTACCCGGGATGGGGCGGATTTCGTGGGAAATGCCGCGGGCGCCATGCCACGAACGTGGCCCCGGTCCCACATCCGCTCCCGCGGGTTACGATCCGTCGCCATGATCGTGTGCAAGTTCGGCGGAACGTCCGTCGCGGACGCGGCGGCCCTGGAGCGGCTCGCGGGGATCGTCGCCGGGCGACTCGGCGAGGCGCCGCTGGTCGTGGTCTCCGCTCTCTCGGGCGTCTCCGACGGGCTGATCCGGATCCTCGCGGCGGCGGAGTCGGGGGAGGGTGACGCCTCTCGCCTTGCGCTCGCGGCGCTGGCGGAGCGGCACCGCGGGCTCCTCGACGAGACGGTCGGCGCGAGCGAGCGCCCGCGGGCCTGGGGCGCGATCGACGAGACGCTCGCGACGCTCGAAGCGCTGCGCAGAGGGGTCGCGCTCGTCGGCGAATCGACGCCGTGGGTGCGCGCGCGATTCGTCGGAGCCGGCGAGCTGCTCTCCAGCCGGATCGTCGCCGCCTGCCTCGCCTCGCGCGGCCTGTCCGCGGACTGGGTGGACGCGCGCGACGTCGTCCGCACCGCGGGGGACGATCCCGAGCGCGACGCGCCCCTCCCCGGCGCGATCGCCGGTCTCGCGGGCGAGCGGATCGCCCCGCTCCTCGCCTCGGGACGCGTGCCGGTCACGCAGGGCTTCATCGGCGGCGCGCTCGTCGGCGGCGGGTCCCGCCCGACCCTCCTGGGGCGCGGCGGCTCCGACTACTCGGCCTCGCTGCTCGGCGCGGCGCTCGGGGCGGGGCGCATCGAGATCTGGACGGACGTGGACGGCGTCCTCACCGCGAACCCCCGCGTCGTCGCGGGGGCCCGGCGGGTGCGCGTCCTCTCGTTCGACGAGGCGAGCGAGCTCGCGTACTTCGGGGCGAAGGTGCTCCATCCGAGCACCCTCCTTCCGGCCGTGGACGCCGGGATCCCCGTCCGGGTCCTGAACGCGCGACGCTCCGAGGGAGAGGGCACGACGATCCTCGCCCGGCCGGAGAGCGGGGAGGGCGGACGCTTCGCGGTGCGCGCGATCGCCGAGAAGCGGGGGATCACCGCGATCCAGGTCGTCTCCACCCGCATGCTCATGGCGCACGGCTTCCTCGCGCGGATCTTCGCGGTGTTCGACGCGCACCGGACCCCGGTCGACCTCGTGGCGACCTCCGAGGTCTCGGTGTCGCTCACCATCGACGACGACCGCCGTCTGCCCGAGATCGTCGAGGCGCTCTCCGCGTTCGCGCGCGTGGAGGTCGAGCAGGGGATGGCGGTGGTGTGCCTGGTCGGCGAGGGGATGCGTGGGAACGCCCGGGTCGCCGAAGAGGTGTTTCGCGCGCTGCGGGGCGTGCGGCTGCGGATGATCACGCAGGGCTCCTCCGCGATCAACCTCGGCCTCGTGCTCGCCGGGGACGAGGTCGACGGCGCGGTGCGCGCGCTCCACGAGACGTTCTTCCGGGGTCCGCTTCCGGCGTCGCTCTTCGGCGGCACGGCGCGCGAGCCGGTCCGCCGGGAGCCGCCGATCCCGCGCGCGACCCTGCTGGATCTGGCGGGGCGCCACGGCACGCCGCTCTACGTCTACGACCTCGAGGCGATCGACGCACGCGTCGCGCGGCTGCGCGAGCATCTTCCGCTGGACCCGGGACGGCTCCTGTACGCGTGCAAGGCCAACGCGCATCCGTCGATCCTCCGGCGTCTCGCCGCGAGCGGCGTCGGCGTCGAGGCCGCCTCCCCCGGCGAGGCGGAGCGGGCGATCGCCTGCGGTCACCCCGCCGAGCGCGTCCTGGTCTCCGCGACCAACGCGAAGACCGACGAGCTCGCCGCGCTCGTCGAGCGCGGGTGCGCGCTGGCGCTGGGCTCGATCTCCGACGCGGAGAGGCTGGGGCGCGCGACGCGGCGCGCCCGCGTGCTCCTGAGGATGAACCCCGGCGTGGGGGAGGGGCATCACCGCCACGTCGTCACCGGCGGCGCGCAGAGCAAGTTCGGGATCCCGCTCGAGGACCTCCTGCCTGCGCTCGAGGCTTGCCGCGCCCACGGCGTCACGGTCGTCGGTCTCCACGCCCACATGGGGTCGGGGATCCTGGAGCCGGCGCCCCTGCTCGCGGCGGCCGACGCGCTCCTCGCCGCGGCGGCGCGCGTCGCGGGGCTCGAGGCGATCGACTTCGGCGGGGGCTTCGGAATCCCGTACCGGGAGGAGGAGAGGGAGCTCGATCTCGCCGCGTACGGGGAGGCGCTGGACGCTCGGCTCCGCCGGTTCGCGGGCGAGAGCGGAGGCCGCCCGTCCGCCTGGTTCGAGCCGGGACGCTTCATCGCCGGGCCGGCGGGGTGCCTGCTCGCGCGCGTGACCTGCCGGAAGACCAGCGGCGGGCACGTCTTCGTGGGCGTGGACACGGGGATGAACCATCTGCTCCGCCCCGCGCTCTACGGCGCCTATCACGCCATCGTGAACGTCAGCGCGCCGGAGGCGCCGGTGGAATGGGTCGAGGTCGTCGGGAACATCTGCGAGTCCACCGACGTCTTCGCCTCCGGACGCGCGCTCCCCCGGGCCGAGGAGGGGGACCTCCTCGCCTTCCTGGACGCCGGCGCCTACGGATTCTCGATGGCGAGCGCCTACAACCTCTGGCCGCTGCCGGAGGAGATCGTGCTCGGCGAGGCCCGTTGAGCCGCGGTACGCTCGTCGCCGCGTTCCTGCTCGCGTTGGCCGTCCGGACCGGGATTGCGATCGCGCATCCCCCTCCGCTCGACCTCGACCAGCGGAACCACCTCGACCTCGCGACGTCGATGGCCCGCGGCGAGGGGTACGTCGCCGAAGGCAGGGCGGAGACGCACATCCAGCCGCTGGTCCCCGCGCTGCTCGCCGTCGCGATCCGTGCCATGCCCGTGGATCCCGAGATCGCGTCGCGGATCGTCGCCCTGATTCTCTCCGCGCTCCTCGCCCCCGCGTGCGGCGCCGCGTTCGCGGCGGCCCTGGGCCCGCGCGAGGGGATCGCCGCGGCCGCCGCCGTCGCGCTCGAGCCCCACCTGGCGCTCCGGGGCGCGTACCTGGAGCCGGAAGCCACGGCGGCGCTCCTCGCCGCGTGGCTCTCGCTCGCGCTCCTGCGCGCCCGCGCCGAGCTCTCCGGCTCGATCCTCGGGTTCCTGTTCCTCACGCGCCCGGAGTGGATCTTCGTCGCGCCGGTCGGAGCGATCGCGCTCGTGCGCCGCGGCGTCCCCGCCCGACGGCTCGCGGGAGGGGCGGCGATCCTCGCCGGGCTGGTCGCCGTGGTTCCGCTGTACCTCCACGCGCTCGGCGGAGAGTGGGGAATCTCCGGCAAGACGCGGTGGGTCTACCTCAACGGGGTCCACCAGTGGCGGTCCGGGAACCGTCCGCTTCCGCAGGACGAGGTCCCGGCGCTCGCGCGGGAGATCGGGAGCCCTCTCTCGCACGCGGCGGCCCACCCGTCCGAGTTCGTCCAAGGCTACCTCTATCGCTCCTGGCTGCTGGCGCGGAACCTCGCCCGGGCGCTCGACGTCGTCCTCGTGCCGCTCGCCGTCGCGGGGCTCGCTCTCGCCCTCGCGGCGCGCCCCGCGGCGGCGGCGGCGCTCGCGGTCCCGCTCGCGGTCCTGCCGGTCCTCCCGATCGGCGCGACCTACTTCCGGCATACGCTGGAGCTGACGCCCGTGCTGCTCGGGTTCGCGGCGTCGGGTGCGCTCTGCGCTTGGACCCGCCGCGGCCGACTCCCTACAATGCGCGCATGCCTCCGTTCGAGATCGTCTCGTCGTTCAAGCCCACCGGCGATCAGCCGCGCGCGATCGAGCGCCTGACCGGCGGGCTGGCCGGGGGGCGCCGCGACCAGGTGCTGCTGGGCGTCACGGGCTCGGGGAAGACCTTCACGATCGCGAGCGTCGTCGCGGCGTCGCAGAGGCCGGCGCTGGTCCTCGCGCACAACAAGACGCTCGCCGCCCAGCTCTACCAGGAGTTCAAGCGCCTCTTCCCCGCCAACGCCGTCGAGTACTTCGTCTCGTACTACGACTACTACCAGCCGGAGGCGTACGTCCCGCAGTCCGACACGTACATCGAGAAGGACGCGTCCATCAACGAGGAGATCGACCGGATGCGCCACGCCGCGACGCGCGCGCTGTTCGAGCGGCGCGACGCGCTGATCGTGGCGAGCGTCTCGTGCATCTACGGTCTCGGGTCGCCCGAGGCCTACCACGGCATGATGCTGATGCTGTCGCGGGGGATGACGATCGACCGGGACGCGGCGCTGCGGAAGCTGGTGGAGATCCAGTACCGCCGCGTGCCGACCGATCTCGAGCGGGGCGCGTTCCGCGTGCGCGGCGACGTCCTCGAGATCTGGCCGTCGTACGCCGAGGACGCCCTTCGGGTCGAGTTCTGGGGGGACCAGATCGAGACGATCTCGCGGATCGACACGGTCCGCGGGACGGTGAGCGAGACGCTGGAGAGGCACCCGGTCTACCCGAACTCCCACTACGTCACGCCTCGCGAGACCATGCTCGAGGCGATGGGGGGGATCCAACGGGAGCTGACGGAGCGGCTCGCCGAGCTGGAGCGGGCGGGAAAGCTCCTGGAGGCCCAGCGGCTGCACCAGCGGACGCAGTTCGATCTGGAGATGATGCGCGAGCTGGGGTTCTGCAACGGGATCGAGAACTATTCCCGGCACCTGACCGGCCGCCGCCCGGGCGAGGCGCCCCCGACCCTGATGGACTACCTGCCGCCGGACACGGTGCTCGTGGTGGACGAGAGCCATGCCACGCTTCCCCAGGTGCGCGGGATGTCCCACGGCGACCGGTCGCGCAAGACGACGCTCGTCGAGTTCGGCTTCCGGCTTCCCTCCGCCATCGACAACCGGCCGCTGACGTTCGAGGAGTTCGAGGCGCGGCGAGGGCAGACGATCTACGTCTCGGCCACCCCCGCGCCGTACGAGCTGTCGCTCACCGGGGGCGAGATCGTGGAGCAGGTCGTCCGGCCCACGGGGCTGCTCGACCCGCAGGTCGTGGTGAAGCCGATCGACGGGCAGGTGGACGACCTCCTCGCCGAGATCCGCGCGAGGACCGCCGAAGGGGAGCGCGTTCTCGTCACGACCCTGACCAAGCGCATGGCCGAGGATCTGACCGAGTACTATCGCGAGGTCGGCGTGCGGGTCGAGTACCTCCACTCCGACGTGCAGACGCTCGAGCGCGTGAGGATCCTCCGGGACCTCCGCAAAGGGGAGTTCGACGTCCTGGTCGGCGTCAACCTTCTCCGCGAGGGGCTGGACCTTCCGGAGGTCTCGCTCGTCGCGATCCTCGACGCGGACAAGGAGGGCTACCTGCGCTCGGAGGGCTCGCTGATCCAGACGATCGGTCGCGCGGCGAGGAACGTCAACGGCAAGGCGATCCTCTACGCGGACAAGACGACCCAGGCGATGCGCGTCGCGATCGAGGAGACGGCCCGCCGGCGCGCGCTCCAGGAAGACTACAACCGGACGCACGGCATCACGCCGGAGAGCATCCACCGGGCGATCGACGAGCTGATGTCGTCGCCCGTCTCCTCGGACTACTCCACCGTTCCTCTCGGCGAGGACGATGCGGAGGAGATCTTCGAGGACCGCGAGGCGCTCGTCGCCGAGATCGCTCGCCTGGACCGCGCGATGCGGGCCGCCGCGCAGCGGCTCGACTTCGAGACCGCCGCCTCGCACCGCGACCGGATCCGCTACCTGGAGACCAAGGGCGTGCTCGCGTGAGCGCGCGATGAGCGGTACGCGGCGAACGGCGAAGGGCGGCACCTTCCCGGAGCGGACCGGCGAGCCGCTCCCCTTCGAGTACTTCGCGCCGCCGCGCGAGGCCGCGGGGACGCGCGCCGTCGAGCTCGCGCTCGACGTGGTCCGTATCCGGCTCGAGGGGCTCGACGACGCGCTCGCCGACGCGCTGGTCGCGCGCTTCGGCCCCTACGCGCGGGAGGAGGAGCGCCCCGCGCCCGGAGCCCTCGTCGTCCGTTGCGCCCGCGACCGGCGGGAGTACTACATCGATCCGCCCGCCACGGCGGAGTTCAACCCCGTCTGGCTCGCGTTCGACGGCGGACGGGTCCGCTACCTCGGCTACAGGACCGCGGGAT
>DASRJG010000080.1:0-3186 GCA_035649595.1 Candidatus Polarisedimenticolaceae bacterium | reverse complement strand
TGCATCCTGTGGCCCTACGCGGGCGTTCGGGACGCCTATCTCATCCTGCGCGGCGTGGCGGTGGCCAGCGCGACGCTGTTCGTGCTCAGCGTGCTGTTCCTGTCGCGGGGCACCGTGCCCCGCGGCGTCCTGCTCATGCAGGCGATCCTGACCCAGGCCGGCGTGTGCGGTCTGTACCTGCTCCTGCGGTCCGTGCGCGAAATCCGGCAGCGGACCGAGCCGACCGCGGTGCGCGCGGTCATCGTGGGAGCGGGCGATTCCGGAGACTCGCTGCTCCGCGAAATCGAGCGAACCGCGCCGGCAGCCCTCAGGATCGTCGGCTTCATCGACGACGATCCCGACAAGCGCGGCGGCCTGCTGAGAGGCCTGCCGGTCCTCGGGGGCGTCGACGACATCCGGCAGATCGCCCGCGACCACGGCGTGAAGCAGGCGCTCATCGCCGTCCCGAGCGCGACCGGGATTGTGCTCCGCGCGATGGTGCGTCCGCTAATGGAGGCGGGCCTGTCGGTCAAGGTCCTCCCCTCGCTCCATCGCCTCTCCCCGACGGCGCCGCTGCTGCCCCAGCTCAAGGACGTGGCCATCGAGGATCTCCTCCGGCGCGAGCCCGTCCGGTTGGACGAAGGGCGCATCGAGTCGATCCTGCGCGGAAAGAGCGTCCTCGTCACCGGAGCCGCGGGGAGCATCGGATCGGAGCTGTGCCGGCAGATCCTGCGCTACGCGCCCGCGCGCCTCGTCGCCCTGGACTGGGCGGAAACTCCGCTCGCCGACCTCATGCTGGAGCTCCGGACCGGCGAGAACCGCGGCGCGGTCTTTCCGGAACTCGGCGACGTCACCGACGCCGTCCGCGTCCGGTCGGTCTTCGGCGAGCACGCGCCCGACGTCGTCTTCCACGCGGCGGCGCTCAAGCACGTGCCGGTCTGCGAGGACCATCCGCGCGAGGCGATCCGCGTCAACGTCGGCGGCACCCGGACGGTCGCGGAGCAGGCGACGCTCTCGGGCGCGGGACTCTTCGTCATGATCTCCACCGACAAGGCGGTGAATCCGTCGAGCGTCATGGGGTCCACGAAGCGCGCGGCGGAGCTCGTCATCCAGAGCCTGAACGGGGAAGGCGGATCCACGCGGTTCGCCGCGGTCCGCTTCGGCAACGTCCTCGGATCGAACGGGAGCGTCCTCGGCATTTTCCGCGGCCAGCTGGCGCGGGGCGAGCCGCTGACGGTCACGCATCCCGAGATGCGCCGCTTCTTCATGACGATCCCCGAGGCGGTCCAGCTCGTGCTGCAGGCGGCGGTCCAGGGCGAGGGCGGGGACGTGTTCGAGCTGGACATGGGCGCCCCCGTGAAGATCGTCGACCTCGCCGAGGACTTCATCCGCCTCTCCGGGCTCAAACCCGGGAAGGACGTGAAGATCAAGTTCACGGGCGTGCGGCCGGGGGAGAAGCTCTTCGAGGAGCTCTACCTCAATTCGGAGACGGTCGTCCCGACCTCCCATCCCAAGGTCTTCCGCCTGAAGAACGGCGACCCGGGCACTCCCGATCCCGCGGTCCGGCTGTGCCTGGACCGCCTGGGGCCGGTCGACTCCGACAGCGACCCCGCGCTGGCCCGGCTGAAGGAGGATTTCGAGGCGATGATCGGACGCACGGAAAGGACCGTGTCGCCATGAACGGCGAAGGACCCCCAACCGTGTCGGTGCGCCGCGGCTTCGCGTGGCTCATGTCCGGGTACGTGAGCTACATGCTCTGCCAGTGGGTCATGATCGTCGTCCTCGCCCGGTGGGGGTCGCCCGAGCACGTGGGGCAGTTCGGTCTGGCGCTCGCGACGACGGCGCCCATCGTCCTCTTCACGAGCCTCGGGCTCCGGCGCGTGCTCGCCACGGACGCGCAGGTCGACACCCGGTTCGGGGACTATCTCGGCCTGCGGCTCGTGACGAACGTCGCGGCGATGGGCCTGACGGCGCTCGTCGTGGCGTCGGCGGGATACCGGGCGGAGACCGCGCTCGTGGTCCTGGCGATGGGCGTCGCGAAGGCGATCGAGGCGACGTCGGACATCGTCCACGGGCTGTTCCAGAGGCATGGCCGGATCGATTTCGTGGCCCGGTCGCTCCTGGTGCGCGGGCCGCTGACGACGGCCGGTCTCGCGATCGGGTACGCGGCCACGGGCCGCGTCTTCTGGGCCGTGCTCGGAATCGCCGCGGGTGGCTTGGCCGTCTTCTTTTTCTACGATTGGCCCCGCGTCGCGCGGCTCCAGGGGGCGTCCGTCGGCGGTCCCGCGACGGGGTCGTTCGCCCGCCGGTACGCGGCGCTGGCGGCCTTGGCGTTGCCCCTGGGAGTGGTCGCGTTGCTGACGTCCCTCAAGGCGAGCATCCCCAGCCTGGTGATTGCGAAGCACCTCGGCGAAGGGGCGCTGGGTCTCTTCCTTGCGCTCGCCTACTTCCACGCGGCGAGCAACCGCGTCGTCAGCGCGCTCGGCGAGGCGGCGACGGTCCGATTGGCGTCGCACTACGCGCGAGGCGAGGACGAGCGGTTCGCGCGGCTGCTCGGGGCGATGCTGCTGACCGCGCTGGGGATCGGCGTCTTCGGCCTGGGAGTCGCCGCCGTCGCCGGACAGCCGCTGCTGGCCTTCTGCTACGGCGGGCCCTACGCGGCGGAGAGCGGCGTGCTGGTCCTGATCATGGCCGCGGTGTGCGCCGCGAATCTGCAGACCGTTCTCGACTACGCGATGACGTCGGCGCGTTGCTTCAAGATCCAGCCCTGGCTGTACGGCGGCACGGCGGGGCTTCTCTTCGTCCTGTGCGTCCTGCTCATCCCGGCGAACGGGCTGGCCGGCGCCGCGCAGGCCCTCGGGGTCGCGTCGATCGTCGAAATCGTCGCGACGGGGGCGGTCGTGGCCTGGGCGCTGACCCGCGCGCGCGCGAGCGGATCGACCATGGCGTTGGAGGGGTCATGACGGCGGCGGCCCCCTCGACAAGCTCGGGGCAGGCGCTCTCGGTGTATGCGGAGCCCGGGGTCCGGCTTGGAACCGCCGCGGCTCCGCTCGACACAGCGATCAATCGCGCGCTCGCGCTCGGCGTCGGATTCCTGCTCGCGGTCCTCACGCTCCAGACGCAATACATCGGGACGCCGACCGACCTCCTGTCGCGGATCGCCCCCGTCGACATGCTGTGCGTCGTGTTCATCTCGACGCTCTTCGT
>DASRJG010000079.1:0-4942 GCA_035649595.1 Candidatus Polarisedimenticolaceae bacterium | reverse complement strand
CGTCGACGTCGCGGTCCTCGACATGAACCACGGCTGGCCGAACGTCGGGCACGACGCGGTGGTCGCCACGATGCGCGAGGCGGCGCGCGCGCTGTCGGACGCGCTCGCAGAGAGCCGCATCCGGATCCGCGCCCTCTCGTTCGACGTTCGCCGGGCGCTCCAGGTCCCGGCGGCCGACGACACCCGGTACGGGCTGTACGTCGGCACCGGCGGCCCCGGCCATCTGGATCCGCGGCGCAACGACGGACGGGACGCCGGGGCCCAAGGGGTCACCGAGGACCCCGCGTGGGAAGCGCCGCTCTTCCGTCTCTTCGACGCCGTGGCCGGTCGCGAGGACGCCGCGCTCCTCGGCGTGTGCCACACGTTCGGGCTGATGTGCCGGTGGCTCGACGTGGCGCGGCCTGCGCCGCGCGGCCCCGAGAAGGGGGGGAAGAGCGAGGGTGTGCGCGAGAACCTGCTCACCGAGGCGGCGCGGGAGCACCCGTTGTTCGCGGCGTTCGCGGCGACGCTCCCCCCGGGAGGCCGCCTCCGCGTGTTGGACAGCCGGATCTACGACCTGATCCCGAACGAGACGGCGGCCCGCCGCGTGCGCGTTGTCGGCGTCGAGACGCTCGGGGTCGGCGGCCCGCCCGGCGAGGCGATGACGATGATGGAAGTGGCCAGGGACGCCGGAGGGACGATCCCGCGCGTGTTCGCCGTCAACCACCATCCCGAGATCGTGGACCGCACCCGGCTGATGACGATGCTCGAGGCGAAGCTCGGGCGGGGGGAGATCGATCCCGAGTGGTTCGCTTACCGCAAGCGCACGCTCGACGAGCACTTCCCCGACGCCGAGAGCGACGGCGATCTCCGGGTGACGTCGGCGTTCACCTTCGCCGGACCGCTCCGGTTCCACCTCACACGGCTCGCCCGCATGCGCGCCGAGGAGTTGGGGTCGGCCTTCCGGCACGAGGAAGGGGACGTGGCCCGGCGGCTGCTCGGGGGG
Organism: Candidatus Polarisedimenticolaceae bacterium; assembly: GCA_035649595.1. Lineage (GTDB taxonomy): Bacteria > Acidobacteriota > Polarisedimenticolia > Polarisedimenticolales > DASRJG01 > DASRJG01. The sequence continues at coordinate 3,957 of DASRJG010000079.1, read as the reverse complement.
AACTTCCGCGGCTGACCCCGGTCTCAACCTCCGAGGCCGTCGAGAGAACGCGCCCCGGAGGACCCGACCATGACGCCCACACGCATCGTTCGCCCGGCCCTGGCGCTGCTCGCCTTCGCCCTTCTCGCCTCCCCCGCCCGGTCCCGTGACGCCGGCGCCTACTCGATGGAGCTGCTCGTCGACGGCCGGCCGCTCTCCCGCTACGAGACGAGCGCAGCGACCTACGTCGAGGCGCTCCGCGGGCGCGAATACGCCATCCGGCTCTCCAACCGGACCGGCGAGCGCGTCGCCGTCGCCCTCGCGGTGGACGGGCTGAACACGATCGACGCCCGGCACACCGCGGCGGCCGAGGCCCGGAAGTGGATCCTCGGACCCTGGGAGAGCACGGTCATCGACGGCTGGCAGACGAGCTCGGGGACCGCACGCCGCTTCGTGTTCACCTCCGAGCCCGACTCCTATGGCGCCTGGCTCGGCCGCACGAGGGACCTGGGGGTCGTGAGCGCCGCGTTCTTCCGGGAGCGACCGCGTCCCGCGCCGATCGCGAAGGAGAAGGAGAGCGACGCGCGCCGCGAGAAGAGCGCCGCCCCCTCCGCGCGCGCGGACGACCTCGCGGCGACCGGGATCGGCCGCGAGGTCGAGCATCGCGTGGTCGCCGTGGCGTTCGACGCGGAAACCGCGCCCTCATCGGTGCTGAGCGTGCGCTACGAGTACCGGGACGCTCTCGTCCGGCTGGGCGTGCTCCCGCGCTGCGGCGAGGACGCGGATCTCGCGCGCCGCGAGCGCGCGCGCGGCTTCTCGGACGACGGGTTCGCCCCCGATCCGCATCGCGGGCGCTAGACGACCCTAATCGATCGGGCTCGCGGCGAGCTCGAGGTAGAGGCTCCCCAGCTCGGGCTCGGAGACGCTCATGAAGCGGACGCGCTTCCCCGGCTCGATGGTGACGTCGATGTTCTCGGAGATGACCCCGATGAGCGGGACGTCGGGGTTTCCGGTCCTCCATCCCTTGAGGACGCTGGCGTCGATCGAGCCCTGGACCTCGAGCCGCCCCTGCGCCTTCGGGTAGACGCTCAGCTTCGCGGCGAGCCCGACCGTCCAGAAGCTGTAGGCGACGATCCCGCCGGCCGTGTCGCCGCGCGACGGCGCGCCCGGCACGCCCCATCCGGCGGGGACCGGGAGCCTCACGCCGCTGTTGAGCTGGGTGCTGCCGTTCATCGGCACGATCATCTCGTACCGGCTCGGCAAGGAGGTCTTCCCCGTCTCGGTGCGGCCGACCTCGATGGAGAGCTTCACGTTGGGAGCGGAGGTCTGGGCGGCGGCACCGGCGGCGAGGGTCAGCGAGACGAGCACGGCCGCCGATCGGATCGACGCATGCGGCATGGGGTTCTCCTTTCGGTATCTGTACGGAGGCCGGGACCGGGCCGTCTACGCGAGCAGCGCGAGGAGATCTTCGCGCGTCAGCCCCGCCGCCCGCTCCGCGTCGCCGAGCGCGGCGTCCGCGATCTCGCGCTTGGCGGCTTGGAGCGCGACGATGCGCTCCTCGATCGTCCCCTCGGCCACCAGCCGGTAGACCATCACCGTGCGGTCCTGCCCGATCCGGTGCGCGCGGTCCGCCGCCTGGTCCTCGACGGCGGGGTTCCACCACGGGTCCATCAGGAAGACGTGATCGGCGGCGGTGAGGTTCAGCCCGGTTCCCCCCGCCTTCAGCGAGATCAGGAGGACCGGCGGCCCGGACGGCGCCTGGAAGCCGGCGACCAGTCCGGCGCGGTCGGCGGTGCCGCCGTCGAGCCTCGCGAACGGGATCGACGCCGAGGCGAGGTGCGGCTCGATCCGGTCGAGCAGCGAGGTCCACTGCGAGAAGACGAGGGCCTTGTGCCCTTCCGCGATCACGGTCTCGAGGCTCTCGCGCAGGCGCTCCACCTTCGACGAGGACTCCGCGTGCTGCCCGGGGACCAGTCCGGGGTGGCAGGCCGCCTGTCGCAGCCGCAGCAGCGCCTCCAGCGCGGCGAGAACGCTCCCCCCTTCGCGGAGCTTGGCGACGACCTCGGTGAGCGTCGCCGCGCGGACCGCGTCGTACACCCGCCGCTCCTCGTCCCCGAGGGTGCAGTAGAGGGTCGCCTCGATCCGGGGCGGCAGCTCCGGGGCGACGTCCCGCTTGAGCCGCCTGAGGACGAAGGGCCGGATCCGCTCGCGGAGCCGCGCGGCGGCTCCCTCGACGCCGTCGGCGATCGGCCGCGCCACCCGCTCCTGGAAATCGCGCCGCCCGCCGAGGAGGCCGGGGTTGAGGACGTGCATCTGGCTCCAGAGCTCGTCGAGGCGGTTCTCGACCGGCGTGCCGGAGAGCGCGACGCGCCATCCCGCGCGGAGCCCGAACGCGGCCTGCGCGACCTGGCTCTCCGGGTTCTTGATCGTCTGGGCTTCGTCGAGGACGAGCGTGTCCCACTCTCGCGCGCCGAGGGTCTCCCCGTCGAGACGGAGGAGCGCATAGCTCGTGACGGTGACGTCGGCGCCCGGATCGAGCGCGCGCCGCGGTCCGTGATAGATGCAGGTCGAGAGGCCCGGACGGAAGCGCGCGATCTCGTCCGACCAGTTGTGGATCACGCTCGTCGGGGCGACGACGAGCGTTCGCCCGCGGAGCGCGCACAGAACCTGGACGGTCTTGCCGAGACCCATGTCGTCCGCGAGCAGCGCCCCGAGGCGGGCCTCGCGGAGGAACGAGAGCCAGGCGACCCCCTTGCGCTGATACGGTCGCAGCTCCGCCGAGAGGTCGGCCGGCAGCGCGGCTTCGGGAAGCCCCTCGAACCCTTCGAGCAAGGGACGGAGCGAGGCGAGGCTCGCCGGCGGGGGCTGGTCCAGCTCCCGGCACAGGCGCGCGACGTCCGGGAGGAGGGCACGGCCGATCTCCCCCGACGCCTCCCGCGCCGCGAGGAGGTCGGCGATCCGCGCGCCGAATCGGGAGAGCCAGTCGAGCGGGAGCGGCGCGTACCCGCCCCCCTCGAGCGGCACGAGCGATTCCCCCGCCCGGAAGGCTTCGATCACCGAGCGGGGGCTCGCGGAGCGCGGTGCCCGGCCGCCTCCGGGCTCGCTCGCGAAGGCGATGTCCACCCCCCCGTCTTCCGCGACCGCGATGCGCGGCGCGAGCGGAGCGGCGAGCGTGAAGTGCTCGCGCCCGTGGCCGCGCACCTCGCCCGGCCAGGCGGTGAGCTTCGCGGCGAGCGCGACCGCCTCCGACCCGGAGACGGCGGTGGGCACGCCGGGCGCTAGACCGAGCCTCGCCGCGAGCTTGCGCAGCTCCCGCTGCTCCGCCCGCTCGTCGCGGAGGGGAACCGCTCCTCGCAGGTGCACGAGGCGGCCGCCGTCCACGCGCGCCTGCGGCGGATCCCCGTACACGAGGGTCGCGAGCGCGTGGAGCGTCTCGCCTTCCCGCCGCGTCTCGATCGACGCGCGCGGCGGCAGACGCTCGGTCCCGGGGAGGCGCGTCGTGCGCACGTCCACCGGGATCCTCCCGCGGAGCGCGGGGAGCAGCTCGGCCACCAGCTCGTTGAGCGACGCGGGGCCGAAGTGGCGCCCCGCCCCCAGCTCGTGCGTCTCGCGGCCGGTGAGCCTCGGCTCGCTCGCGGGGCGCAGCAGGTCGCCGCAGAGGGCGATCCCGTTCCGGAAGACCTCCGTGACGGAAGGGTCGTCCTCGATCGCGACGCGGAAGCCGTCCCCCTGATCCTCCACCGCGATCCTCGCACCGACCGGCGCCGGGGACGTGCGCACGGGGAGACCGTCGAGCGTGACCTCGGCGGACCCGGCGAGCGCGCGGAGCAGCTTCGCGACGATCGCGCGCGGCAGCGGCCCGCGGCGGTGCGTCCCCAGCGCGAGCTCCGCCGCGAGGTCCTCCTGGCGGGCCGCGAACGCCGGCGCCGGGACCCTCTTCGCCGAGAGCGCGGCGAGCGTCGCCTCGAACGGGTGGAA
>DASRJG010000078.1:0-28879 GCA_035649595.1 Candidatus Polarisedimenticolaceae bacterium | reverse complement strand
GATCCGCGCCCGCCGCCGTGGAGGACACCCCCGCGCCGATCGGGCGCCCGACCGGTCGGCAGGTCGGCGTCCTCGTGCTGATGGGGGTCGCGCTCGGCGCGCTGGTCGCCGGGGCGATGCGGCTCGGCTGGGGACTCGTCGAGCTATCGGGGTTGTTCGTCGCGGTCACCGTCGCCGCCGGACTGCTGGGAGGCCTCGGAGCCAACCGCACCGCGGCGACGTTCGTCGAGGGGGCGTCGGGGATCGCGTCGGCGGCGCTCGTCGTCGGCCTGGCGCGGGGCGTCCTCGTGATCTTCGACGACGCCCACGTCACCGACACGATCCTCCACGCCATGGCCGGGGTCGTCACCCGCCTCCCCGCGCAGGCGACGATCGCGGGGATCTATGCGGTCCAGGTCGCCCTCTCCTATGTCGTACCGTCGGGGAGCGGCCAGGCCGCCCTGTCGCTGCCGATCCTCGCGCCGCTGGCCGACCTCGTCGGCGTCACGCGACAGACGAGCGTGCTCGCGTATCAATTCGGCGACGGCTTCTCGAACATCTTCACGCCGACGTCCGGCTACTTCATGGCGGCGCTGGACCTCGCGGGGATCCCGTGGACGCGCTGGGCGAGGTTCATGCTCCCGCTCCAGATCCTCTGGCTCGCCGCGGGCCTGGTGCTCCTGCTCGTCGCGCACGCGATCCATTGGAGCTGACGCGGTCCTGTTAGACTCCGCCCGCGCCGAGCCTCGCGGGCGCATCAGGAGGGGGCATGCTCAAGGAGTTCAAAGAGTTCGCGATGAAGGGGAACGTCCTCGACATGGCGATCGGGGTGATCATCGGGGCTGGGTTCGGAAAGATCGTCAGCTCGCTCGTCGGCGACATCCTGATGCCGCCGATCGGGAAGCTGATGGGGAACCTCGACTTCTCGAGTCTCTTCGTCGCCCTCGACGGGAAGTCCTACGCGTCGCTGGAGGCGGCCAAGAGCGCGGGAGCGCCGACGATCAACTATGGCGTATTCATCAATACCGTCATCGACTTCGTCATCATCGCGTTCGTGATCTTCCTGTTGGTCCGACAGATCAACCGCCTCAAGAAAGAAGCCCCGGCCGCTCCGACGACCAAAGAGTGCCCTTACTGTTTTTCGCAGATCCCTCTCAAAGCGACCCGTTGCCCTGCCTGCACGTCCGAAGTGAGAGCCGCCTGAGTTAGGATGCGCCGAAGCAACGAGGAGGCCCCCATGCGCCGTTCGACGTGGATGCTCTGCACGCTCGCGCTCGTGATCGCAACCGCCGCACCGCCCGCCCTCGCGACCTCCGACGACGAGAAGCCGGGGGAGATCGGGATCCTCGCCGGCGTCGGGCTCGGCGACGAGGCGCTGGTGGGCTCCGACAACGATTCCCACGTGAATCCGCTCTTGGGGGGCCGGTTCGCATGGCACTTCACCCCGCGGATCAGCGGCTTCGTGGACGGCACCTGGGTGCCGTACTCCGGGGACACCGCGCTCTTCGGCGACGTCGCGGAGTACGCGCTCCGGCTGGGGCCGGAGTTCTACTTCAACCCGAATTCCAACTGGCAGTTCTTCCTCAACGTCGGGATCGGGGCGATGCAGTTCAAGCCGGACATCGGCGACAGCGACGGGCGCGGCTTCGCGTCGGCCGGGATCGGCCTCCGCCGCGGGTGGCAGCCGGGGGCGCTGCGCTTCGAGCTTCGCGGGGATCAGACGATCGCCGACGCCGACAACCTCGGGAGCCAGGACTTCACCGCGATCAAGCTGATGGCGGGATGGACCTGGGGGATCGGGACGGCGCCGGTCGATTCGGACGGCGACGGCGTCTACGACAAGAAGGACAAGTGCCCGGACACGCCGCGGGGCGCGAAGGTGGACGAGAAGGGCTGTCCGTCCGATGCCGACGGGGACGGCGTCTTCGACGGCATCGACCAGTGCCCCGACACGCCCAAGGGTTGGCCCGTGGACGCCCGCGGATGCCCGGTGGACACGGACGGCGACGGCGTCGTGGACGGACAGGACAAGTGCCCGAACACGCCGAAGGGATGCACAGTCAACGCCGACGGGTGCCCCGCCGACGCCGACGCCGACAGCGTCTGCGACGGGGTGGACCAGTGCCCGAACACGCCGAAGGGGTGCCGGGTGGACAGCCGCGGCTGCCCGATGGACACCGACGGGGACCGTGTGTGCGACGGTCTGGATCAGTGCCCCGACACCGCCAAGGGGCTGACGGTGGACGCGAAGGGCTGCCCGCCGCCACCGCCGCCTCCGCCCGCCTTCATCCCCGAGCCGAAGAAGGAGCTGGTGCTCGAGCGCGTCTACTTCGAGACCGGCAGCGCGAAGCTGAAGCCGGAATCGGCCGTGACGCTGGACAAGGCCGCCGCTTCGCTCAAGGACTTCTCCGACGTCAAGATCCAGGTCGCGGGACACACCGACAGCGTCGGCTCGGACGCGTTCAACATGAAGCTCTCGCAGGCCCGCGCGAAGTCGGTGATGGACTACCTGATCTCGAAGGGGGTCGATCCCAAGCAGCTGACCGCGAAGGGGTACGGCGAGTCCGAGCCGATCGCCGACAACAAGACCGCCGAGGGGCGCGCGCAGAACCGGCGCGTCGGGCTGCGCCGGGCGCCGGAAGGGAACTAGCTCGAGATCAAATGCCGGAGCGCGCCGACGAGGCGCGCTCTCGGCATGAAGGTCTCCTCGAGCCCCCGGCTGAAGGGGACCGGGGTGTCGAGCCCGCCGAGGCGCTCGATCGGGGCGTCGAGGTCGTGGAAGCACTCGCGGCCGAGGGTCGCGGCGATCTCGCCGCCGAACCCCCCCGTCAGCGGCGCCTCGTGGAGGACGAGCGCTTTCGAGGTCTTGCGCACGGAGGCGGCGGCGCACGGGACGTCCCAGGGCGCCAGCGTCCGCAGGTCGATCACCTCGACCGAGAGCCCCTCGCCGGCGAGCCGCTCGGCCGCCTCGAGTGCCCAGACGACGCCGACGCCGTAGGTGACCACCGTGGCATCCCGGCCCTCTCGGGCGACGCGGGCGCGCCCGATCGGAATCGTGTACCGCCCCGCCGGCACCCGGCCCCGCGCCGACCGGTAGAGCCCCTTGTGCTCGAGGAAGAGCACCGGGTTCCCGTCGTCGAACGCGGCGAGGAGCAGCCCCTTCGCGTCGTACGGCGTCGCGGGGGCGAGGACCTTGAGCCCGGCGACGTGGGTGAACCAGGCCTCCATGTTCTGGGAGTGGAACGGCCCGGCCCCGACCCCCCCGCCGACCGGGACCCGTAGGACGACCGGGACCGGCGCTCCCCAGCGGTAGTGCGTCTTCGCCAGGTTGTTCACGATCTGGTTGAAGCCGCAGGTGATGAAGTCGCCGAACTGCATCTCGAGCATCGGGACGAACCCGTCGAGGGCGAGCCCCATCGCCGCGCCGACGGCCCCGGACTCGATGATCGGCGTGTTGCGCACGCGGTCCTTGCCGAACTCCGCCGCGAACCCCTCCGTGCACTTGAACACGCCGCCGTACTCCGCGATGTCCTGACCGAGGAGGACGACCCTCGGATCGGCCATCGCCTCGTGGAGGCCGTCCCGCACCGCGTCCACGTAGCGGATCTCCGGCGACGCCGCGATCGTCTCGGCCGGCGGCTCGCTCGCGACCGCGCGGGAGGGCGCCAGCACGTCGGCCAGCTCCGCCTCCTCGCTCGACGACGGATCGGGCGCGGCGAGGGCCTCGTCCACGATCCGGTCGATCATCGCGCGCAGTTCGGCCCGGATCGCCGAGGATCCGGCCGCGTCGAGCGCCCCGCGCTCCACGACGTGCCGCTCGAAGCGCGCGACCGGGTCCCGCGCCGCCCACTCCTCGAACAGCTCCTTCGGCACGTACGCGGTGCCGGACGCCTCCTCGTGCCCCCGCATGCGGAACGTCTTGAACTCGAGCAGCGTCGGTCCGCCTCCTCCGCGCGCGCGATCGGCCGCGGCGATCACCGCCTCGCGCACCGCGATCAGGTCGTTCCCGTCCACGACGCGCCCTTCGATCCCGTACCCGACGCCCTTGTCGGCGATGTCCTTGCAGGCGTACTGCTCCGAGACCGGTGTGGAGAGCCCGTACTGGTTGTTCTCGACGATGAAGAGCACCGGCAGCTTCCAGACGGCCGCCAGGTTGACGGCTTCGTGGAAGTCCCCCTCGCTCGTCGCCCCGTCCCCGGTGAATGCGGCGACGACCCGCCGCTCGCCGCGGAGCTGCGCCGCCAGCGCGAGCCCGTCGGCGACCGGCAGCATGGCCCCGAGGTGGCTGATCATCCCGACGATGCGATGCGGGATCGATCCGAAGTGGAAGGTGCGGTCGCGCCCCTTGGTGAACCCGCCGTCCTTGCCGAGGAGCTGGCGGAAGAGCCGCGGGAGATCGACGCCGCGCGAGGTGAACACCCCGAGGTTGCGATGCATGGGGAGGATGGTGTCGTCCGGCTCGAGGGCGGTCGCCACGCCGACCGCGATCGCCTCCTGGCCGATCCCGGAGAACCACTTGGAGAGCTTCCCCTGCCGGAGCAGGTTCAGCATCTTCTCCTCGATCATCCGGGGAAGGAGGATCGCTCGGTAGAGGGTGAGGAGGCTCTCGTCGGTCCGGGCGGCCTGCGGCATGGGCGAGATTGGAGCAGCCCCGCCGCCGGGTGTAAAGAGCGAGGCCCTCAGAGGGGCGGGATCTCCGAGGCGGCGCGGCGTGCGACCTCCTCCGCGCAGCCGAACGACAGCGTGACCCCCCCGCCGCCGTGGCCGTAGTTGTGGAGGATCACCCCCCCCGGCCGGCGCACGGTCTCGAGCCGGACCTCGGAGCGGCCGGGGCGCAGCCCGACGGCGTGGGAGAGCACCTCGGCCCCCGCGAGCTCGGGGACGACGCGCGTGCATCGCGCCACGATCGCGTCCGCCGTCGCCGGCTCGATGTCGAGGTCGAAGCGCCCCGCCTCCTCCGTGCCGCCGAGGACGGTGCAGTCGGGGCGGGGGATGACGTAGGTCAGCGGGTCCGGCTCCCCCCCGGCCTGCACGAAGCGGCGCGCGTGCCCGGGCGCGACCCGCACGATCTGGCCCCGGATCGGGTGCAGGTCGTCGTCCCGGACCAGCTCGCGAGCGGCGAGGCCGGTGCAGTTGACGACCGCGGAGGCCTCGAGCAGGAGCGCGTCGAGGCTCGTCACGGTCCGCGTCTCGATCGTGCCCCCGAGCGCGGCCACGCGCACCTCCAGCCATTTGAGGAAGACGGGCATCGCGACGACGGGGGCCGTGAACACCGAGCCCGCCGCGTACCCCCTCGGGAGCTCCTCCGGCTCGGCGGGGCGCCAGGCGTCCACCGCGTCCCGCCACCAGGGGCTCCCGTCGGCGCCCCCGGCGGAGAGATCGATCCCCTCGACCATGGTCACGCCGGTCGCGGGGTCGCGCGCGAGCTCGCGCAGCACGCGGAACGCGCGGCGGCACCACCCGAGCGCCCTTTCCGGCGGGCCGCAGCGGAACGGGTACCAGACCGCGGCGGCCACGTCCGACGTCGTGTGGGGCGATCGCTCGCGGGCGACGACGCGCACCGTGAAGCCCGATTCGAGGAGGCGGAGCGCGGACGTGAGCCCCGAGACCCCGCAGCCGACCACGATCGCCTCGCGCGTCAGCGCGGTCCGCGTGAAAGTCGCGCTCACGACGGCGAGTTTATGATAGAACGCCGCACGGTCGAGCAGGGGGAAGCCGATGCGCCTGATTCCGCGTGAACTGCAGTTCTTCGACCTGCTCGAGCAGCAGTCGAACACCGTCGTCCGCGGAGCGAAGATGCTCCAGGAGTGCCTCGAGTCGAAGGGCTCGATCGACGACATGTACCTCGCATCCAAGCGCATCCACGACGTCGAGCACGAGGGGGACGAGCTGGTCCACCGCCTGATGGAGCGCCTCAACAAGAGCTTCATCACGCCGCTCGACCGCGAGGACATCTACGAGCTGACGAGCCGTCTCGACGACGTGCTCGACTACGTGGACGCGGTCGCCAAGCGCCTCGTGACGTTCAAGATCGGCACGCCGACCCACCACGCGATCGAGCTGGGGCGGATCATCGTCCGGGGGACGGAGGAGACCGCGATCGGCGTCGCGCTCCTGCGCGATCTCAGCAAGTCGGAGGCGATCATCCGGCAGTGCGCGAAGATCAACCAGCTCGAGAACGACGCCGACCAGGTGATGCGCGACGCGCTGAACGACCTGTTCAACGGCGCCCCGAAGGACCCGCTCGAGGTCATCAAGTGGAAGGATCTGTACGAGCACCTCGAGGTCGCGACCGACAAGTGCGAGGACGTGGCCAACATCATCGAGGCCGTTCTCGTCAAGTACACCTAGCGTCTTGAGCCACGGCTTCCTCCACGATCTCGCGACGATCTTCGCGAACCCCTACGTCGCGCTGATCTTCCTCGCCGCGCTCGCGTTCGACTTCATCAACGGCTTCCACGACGCCGCGAACTCCATCGCGACGATCGTCGGCACGCGGGTCCTGCGCCCGGGCCCGGCCGTCCTGTGGGCGGCGTTCTTCAACTTCGCCGCCGCCTGGGTCTTCGGCGTCGCGGTGGCGAACACCGTCGCCAAGATGGTCCACCCGGAGTTCGTGACCGAGAACGTCATCCTCGCCGGGCTCGTCGGCGCGATCGTCTGGGACCTCGTGACCTGGTACGTCGGGCTCCCGACCAGCTCCTCGCACGCGCTGCTCGGCGGGTTCGGCGGGGCGGCGATGGCCTACGCCGGGACCTGGAACGGCGTCCTCCACACCGGGAAGTTCATGATGACGGTCGAGTTCATCGTCATCGCCCCCTTCATCGGCTTCGCGCTCGCTCTCATGCTCGCGGTCGTGGTCATCCGTGCCTTCCAACGGACGCCGTACGCGCGCGTGGACCGGTACTTCCGGATCATCCAGTTCGGGTCCGCGGCCGCGTTCTCGCTCGGGCACGGCACCAACGACGCGCAGAAGACGATGGGGATCATCGCGGCGCTCCTCTACGCGACCGTCTGGAAGGCGCAGCAGCAGGGGTTCGAGGGGGGAACGATCACCTTCCCGTTCTGGATCGTGCTCGTCTGCCACCTCGCCATCGCGCTCGGGACGCTGACGGGCGGGTGGCGGATCGTGAAGACGATGGGGATGAGGCTGACGCGCCTGAAGCCGTGGGGGGGCGCGTGCGCCGAGACCGCCGCCGCGGTGACGCTCTTCACCTCGGCGCACCTGGGCGTCCCGGTCAGCACCACGCACACGATCACCGGCGCGATCGTCGGCGTCGGCACGGTGCAGCGCTTCTCCGCGGTGCGGTGGGGGATCGCCACGCGCGTGGTCTGGGCGTGGGTGCTCACGATCCCGATGTCCGCGCTCGTCGGCGCGCTGACCTACGGGCTGATCACGCTCGCCCGCTGAACCGCGCCGCGTCGTATAATCCGCGATCACGGGAGGACCGCATGCTGACGCTCCATCATCTCGACCGATCGCCGTTCGGGTGGAAGGTGAGGATGGTCCTGGAGGAAAAGGGCGTGCCCCACCGGCTCGTGGTCCCCGCGAACAAGACCGACGACCCGTCCTTCGCGAGGCTCAACCCGTACCGGCTGACCCCCGTCCTCGAGCTCGAAGACGGCCGCGCGATCTACGAGTCCACCGTGATCAACGAGTACCTGGAGGACGCCTACCCCGACCCGGCGATGCTCCCCGCAGACCCCTACGAGCGGGCGCGCATCCGGATGATCGAGGACACGACCGACCAGTACCTCCAGGTGGCGCTCCGGGAGTTCCGCGCGGCCCAGTTCGAGTACGCGCCGCCCCTCCTGATCCGCAAGGCCCCCGACGCGATCGACCGGAAGCTCCTCGAGTCCTCCCGCGCGAAGCTGCACGAGCACCTGGCGCGACTCGAGTCGGAGCTCGCGGGGCGCAGCTACTTCGGCGGCGACCTGTTCTCGCTGGCCGACGTCGCGCTCGCGCCGCCCCTCACCGCCTCGCTCAAGCTCCTCGGGCTCCTTCCCGACAAGCGCTATCCGCTGATCGCGGCCTGGTCCGCCCGGATCGTCGAGCGCTCCTCCTACGCGAAGTCCGCCCCGAAGGAGCCGCTGCGCATCCGTGACTGAGCCGGACCGCTGGGTCCGCGTCGGCGCCGTCTCGGAGTGGACCCGGGGGCGCGGGCGCCGGGTCGAGGTCGGCGGGGCCCCGGTCGCGGTGTTCTGGGACGGCCGCGCGTGGACCGCGGTGGACGACACCTGTCCGCACATGGGGGCTTCGCTCGCCGACGGCCGCCTGCTCGGTGACGAGATCCAGTGCTCCTGGCACGAGTGGCGCTACGACCGGACGACCGGCACGTGCCCGGTGCGTCCGTGGGCCCGCGTGAGGGTTTGGCCGGTCCGGATCGAGGGGGGGGCGGTGTGGCTGGAGCCGCCGCCGGAAGAGCCGCCGCGCGACGCTCCGGCCTCGCCCGACGATCCCGAATGGCTGCGCTGGGACCCGAAGCGCTACTTCAAGGGGGGCGGCTCGGGATCGTAGGCGAGGTTGGGGCGCAGCCAGCGCTCCGCCTCCTCGACCGTCTCCCCGCGGCGGCGGGCGTAGTCCTCGACCTGATCGCGCCCGATCTTCCCCACCGAGAAGTAGCGGCTCTCCGGGTGCGCGAAGTAGAAGCCGCTCACCGAGGCGGCGGGGTGCATCGCGTAGCTCTCGGTCAGCCGGATCGACGCGGCGAGCTCCGCGTCGAGCAGCCGCCAGAGGGTCGCCTTCTCCGAGTGATCGGGGCAGGCGGGATACCCCGGCGCCGGACGGATCCCGCGGTACCGCTCGTGCACGAGATCGTCCAGCGTCGGGCGCTCCTCCCGCCCGAACCCCCACTCCACGCGCGCGCGGTAGTGGAGGCATTCCGCGAACGCCTCGGCGAGGCGGTCGGCCAGCGCCTTCGCCAGGATCGCGCCGTAGTCGTCGTGATCGGACTCGAACTTCCGGACCAGCGCGTCGAGCCCGATCCCGGTGGTGACCGCGAACGCGCCGAGATGATCTGGCCGGGGGGAGGAGACCGGCGCGATGAAGTCCGACAGGGAGAGGAGCGGCGCCCCCTCGGACTTCGCCGTCTGCTGACGCAGGAAGTGGAAGCGCAGGCGCTCGCGCTCGCGCGAGGCGTCCTCCCAGATCACGACGTCGTCCCCGTCCGCGTTGGCGGGGAAGAAGCCGTACACCCCGAACGCGTGGAGGAGACGCTTGTCCACGATCCGCAAGAGCAGCGCCTGCGCCGCCTCGAACAGCTCGCGGGCCGCGCGACCCTGCTCGGGATGCTCGAGGATCCGCGGGTAGGTCCCCTTCAGCTCCCAGGCGTGGAAGAAGGGGGTCCAGTCGACGTACGGGAGCAGCTCGTCGAGCGGGAAGGCCGCCAGCGGGCGCGTGCCGACGAACCCGGGAGGCGGCGTCTCCGCCTCCGTGTACGAGAGGGCGGGGCGGCGCGCGCGCGCGGCGGCGTAGGGCGTCAGCGGCGCGACCTCGCGCGCCGCGAACGCGGCGCGGAGCTTCGCGTCCTCGGCGCGGACGTTCGCCAGGAACGGATCGCGCAGTCCCGGGCTCGTCAGGTTCGACACCACGTCCACCGCCCGGGAGGCGTCCACGACGTGGACGACCGCGCCCGGGTACTCCGGCGCGATCCTCACGGCGGTGTGCTTCTTCGACGTCGTCGCGCCGCCGATGAGCAGCGGCGTCGTGAACCCCTGGCGCTTCATCTCCCGGGCGACGTGGACCATCTCGTCGAGCGAGGGGGTGATCAGCCCCGAGAGGCCGATGACCTGGACCCCCTGCTCGCGCGCGGTGCGCAGGATCGTCTCGGCCGGCACCATCACGCCGAGGTCGATGATCTCGTAGTTGTTGCAGGCGAGCACGACCCCCACGATGTTCTTGCCGATGTCGTGGACGTCCCCCTTGACCGTCGCCATGAGAACCTTCGCCCGGGCGATCGACTCGCCGGTCCGCCGCTTCTCCTCCTCCATGAACGGCTGGAGATACGCGACCGCCTTCTTCATGACCCGCGCGCTCTTGACGACCTGCGGAAGGAACATCTTGCCGGCGGCGAACAGGTCGCCGACCACGTTCATGCCGGCCATCAGCGGCCCCTCGATCACGGCGAGCGGACGGCCGTAGCGGACGCGCGCCTCCTCCGCGTCGTCCACGATGTGGTCCACGATCCCGTGGACCAGCGCGTGCTCGAGCCGGCGCTCGACGGGGGCGTCCCGCCAGGCCGTATCCCGCTCCTGGCCCCGAGCGCCGCCGGAGATCGTCGCCGCGAGCGTAAGGAGCCGCTCCGTCGCATCGGGGCGCCGCGCGAGCAGCACGTCCTCGACGTGCTCCAGGAGGTCCTTGGGGATCTCGTCGTAGACCGCGAGCTGGCCCGCGTTGACGATCCCCATGTCGAGCCCCGCGCGGATCGCGTGATAGAGGAAGGCGGCGTGCATCGCCTCGCGGACGGCGTCGTTCCCCCGGAACGAGAACGAGATGTTGCTCACCCCGCCGGAGATCTTCACCCCGGGGCACTCGGCCTTGATGCGGCGCACCGCCTCGATGAAGGCGACCGCGTAGGTGTCGTGCTCCTCGATCCCCGTCCCGACGGTGAGGATGTTGGGGTCGAAGACGATGTCCTGCGCGGGGAAGCCGATCTCTCCGGTCAGGATCCCGTAGGCGCGCTTGGCGATCGCGACCTTCCGGTCGACGGTGACGGCCTGTCCCTCCTCGTCGAACGCCATCACCACGACCGCGGCGCCGTGACGCCGGATGGTCCGCGCCTGGCGCCGGAACGCCTCCTCCCCCTCCTTGAGCGAGATCGAGTTGACGACGCTCTTCCCCTGGAGGCACTTCAGCCCGGCCTCGAGCACGCTCCACTTCGAGCTGTCCACCATGATCGGGAGCTTGGCGATCTCGGGCTCGGAGGCGACGAGGTGGAGGAAGGTCGTCATGGCGCGCTCCGAGTCGAGCATCCCCTCGTCCATGTTGACGTCGATGATGTTCGCGCCCCCCGCGACCTGGTCCCGCGCCACGTCGAGCGCGGCCTCGTAGCTCCCCGACGCGACGAGGCGGGAGAAGCGCTTGGAGCCGGTGACGTTGGTGCGCTCCCCGATGACGATGAAGTTCGAGTCGGGACGGATCGTCAGCGGCTCGAGGCCGGAGAGCTGCGTGAACGCGGTCGGCTCCACGGGGCGATGGGGCGGGAGCCCGTCCACCGCCTCGGCGATCGCCTCGATGAAGCGCGGCGTGGTGCCGCAGCATCCGCCGACGACGTTGACCCACCCTTCCCGCGCGAACTCGCGGAGGGTCGCGGCCATCTGGGCCGGGGTCTCGTCGTAGGCCCCGAACTCGTTCGGGAGGCCGGCGTTCGGGTAGCAGGAGATCGGGAGAGGGGCCGTGCGCTGGAGGTCCTCGAGGAACGGCGCCATCTGCGTCGCGCCCAGCGCGCAGTTCAGCCCGGTCGCGATCAGCGGAGCGTGCGCGATCGAGATCCAGGCGGCCTCGAGCGTCTGCCCGGAGAGCGTCCGCCCGCTCTGGTCCGTGATCGTCAGCGACGCGATGACCGGCACGGCCGCGCCCCGCTCCGCGAACAGCGTCTGGATCGCGAACAGCGCCGCCTTGAGGTTCAGCGTGTCGAAGGTCGTCTCGGGGAGGAGGAGGTCCACGCCGCCGTCGAGCAGGCCGCGCGCCTGGTCGTAGTACGCCGCGACCAGGTCGTCGAAGGCGATCGCGCGATAGGCGGGGTTCTCGACGTCGGGGGAGAGCGAGGCGGTCCGGTTGGTCGGGCCGAGCGCGCCCGCGACGAACCTCGGCTTCTCCGGCCGCCGGGCGGTCGCCTCGCGCGCCGCGCGCACCGCGATCTCGGCCGCGGACTTGTTCAGCTCGTACGCGCGGGATTCGAGGCCGTAATCGGCGAGCGAGACCGCCTGCGCGTTGAAGGTGTTCGTCTCGATGACGTCCGCGCCGGCGTCGAGGTACTTCCGATGGATCTCCGCGACGACTTCCGGACGGGTGATCGAGAGGAGGTCGTTGCACCCCTTGAGGTCGCGGGGGTGGTCGGCGAACGCCGTCCCGCGGAAGTCCGCCTCCCCCAGCCCGTAGGACTGGATCATCGTCCCCATCGCCCCGTCGAGCACGAGGATCCGCTCACGGAACAGGCGATCGAGCGTGCGGAACAGGTCGCTCACGTCGATGAAAGCTCCCGCCGCAGGTTAGCAAACGCCACCGGAAGCGCGGGGGAATGACGCAAAACCCCCCCGGAACCGGAATAGAACTGGACCTGGGCCCGATCCCCCGGTATGACACCCCGATGCCGGGCCGAATCGAGATCCTTGGGGATCCTTACAACGCCGAGACCCCCGCGGCGCGGCTCGACGGGACGGACGTCGCGGTCGGCGACTTCTTCGTCCGCTCCCACTTCGCCGTGCCGGCGATCGACGCCCGCTCCTTCCGCCTGACCATGGGAGGCGGGGTGGACGCGCCCGGCACGCTCGACCTCGCCGCTCTCGAGGCCCTCCCTCGCCGAACGCTCCGGGCCACGATCGAGTGCGCCGGGAACGGCCGGACGCTCCTGCGCCCGGAGGTGAGCGGCGCGCCGTGGCGGCTCGGCGGGACCGGGACGGCGACCTTCGAGGGGGCGGCGCTTCGGGACCTCCTCGCGGGCGCCGGCGTGCGCCCCGAGACGGTCGAGATCCTCTTCACGGGCGCGGACGCGGGCGCGGTCGCGACCGGCCGGAGCGAGCGCTTCCAGCGAAGCCTTCCTCTCTCCGACGCCCTCGATCCGGACACGCTCCTCGCCTGGCGGATGAACGGCGCGCCGCTCGCGCCGGAGCACGGAGCGCCCGTCCGGCTGGTGGTCCCCGGCTGGTACGGCGTGGCGTCGGTGAAGTGGCTCGTCGGCATCGAGGCGCTGACCGAGCCGTTCCACGGGTGGTTCCAGGGCGAAAGCTATGTCTACCGGAACGGCGGCGGCGACCTGCCGGTGACGCGGATGCGGGTGCGCGCCGCGATCGCCCGGCCGTCGGACGGGGCGACCGTGCCCCCGGGGCCGATCGAGATCTTCGGCTGCGCCTGGTCGGGGAGCGGCCGGATCGCGCGCGTGGAGGTCAGCCTCGACGCGGGGGGGACCTGGAGCGACGCCACGTTGGCGCCGCCTTCGTCCCGTTGGGCGGCCACTCCGTGGAGCGCCCGCGGGATCGCGGCCGGAAGCGAGCTCGAGGTCCTGGCGCGGGCGACCGACGCCGCCGGAAACGTGCAGCCGGAGGTCGCCCCGTGGAACCGGCTCGGCTACGGCAACAACGCGATCCAGCGGGTGAGAGTCGCGGTCAGGGCGCGGGGCTGAGCTCGAGGTCGAACCCCAGCCGGATGTTCTTCGCGCCGGTCTTGGCGTCGATCAGGTTCGCCTTGACGAGGACCCGCCCTCGCGCGGAATTCACGACCCAGCCGGCGTCGGGCATCAGCGGGAGAGGCGGCAGCAGCGCCGCGATGTCCACCGAGCCGGTGAGCGGAAGGTTGAGCATCACACGATCGAAGCGCAGGAAGCAGGTCTTCTTCCCCCCCGCCGCCTCCTTGAGGTCGAGCGTCAGGTGGGGCGCGACGGGGGTGTCGATCGAGAGGTCGGGCACGATGAGGCGCAGCGAGGTCGCGAGCCCGCCGTTGGGGCCGGCGGTGGGGTCGAAGCCGGTGACCTTCATGTCCTTCATCTGAATGGTCAGCTTCTTCCCCGCCGTGAGGGCGACCTCGGCGTGGTCGGGGGCCATGTTCGCCAGGAGATCGTTGAGCGTGTCGGCGTCGAGGGTCACGTCGAGGCGCGCGAGCGCGGGCGCGACCGAGAAGGCGAGCGCTGCGGCGACGGTTCCGATGCGGCGTAGGTTCGTCATGGGTCGATCATAGCCGCGTCGCGCCGCCCACGCCGTTTGCGAGAACGGGGGACATGGGCCATGCTGCGCGGATCATGATCGCACTCGCCGGACTCGCGCTCGCCGCCGCCGTCGCCGCGAAGGCGGACGCCGCGCCGACGCCGACCGCCGTCGAGGCCACGCGCGTGCTCGAGGAGGTCCGCAAGCCCGGGGCGTCGGGGACGGTGGTCAACGTCTGGGCCACCTGGTGCTCGCCGTGCCGCGAGGAGTTCCCCGACCTGCTCCACGTCGCGCGCGAGCTCGCCCCCAAGGGCGTGCGCCTCGTCCTCGTCTCCGTCGACTTTCCCGGGATGGAGCCGGAGGCGACGGAGTTCCTCACGAGCCAGGGGGTCGATTTCCCCACGTTCATGCGCGCCGGGAACGACGAGGCGTTCGTGGATGGGCTCGAGCCCAAGTGGTCCGGCGCGATCCCCGTGACGCTCGTCTACGACGGCGGGGGGAAGCTCGTCCGGCTCTGGGAAGGCAAGGCCAGCTATCCCGTCATCAAGAAACGAGTGCTCGAAGCGCTCGCACCGAAGAAGGAGACCCCATGACCCGAAGGACCCTGCTGCTCGCGATTCCCGCCTCGGCGCTCGCCGCCACGCTCGCCGTGGCCGGGGGCGTGCTCCCGATGGGAGCGGCCATCCCGATGGGCGACGTCAAGATGAAGAGCGTGGACGGGAAGGATCTCGCGCTCGCCGACGTCAAGAAGCCGGCCGGCACGCTCGTCGTCTTCACCTGCAATCATTGCCCGTTCGCGAAGATGTGGGAAACGCGCATCGTCGAGCTCGGCAACACCTACGCCGCGAAGGGGATCGGCGTCGTCGCGGTCAACGCGAACGATCCGGCCGTCGCCGCGGACGACTCCTACGAGAAGATGCAGGAGCGCGCGAAGCAGCGCGGGATGCAGTTCCCCTACGTGGTGGACGCGACCTCCGACGTCGCCCGGGCGTTCGGCGCGACGCGCACGCCGGAGGTGTTCCTCTTCGACGCGGAGGGGAAGCTGGTCTATCACGGCGCGGTGGACGACAACGGCCAGGAGCCGGAGAAGGTGACCCACGCCTACCTGAAGAACGCGCTCGACGCGGTCGTCAGCGGCAAGGAGGTGCCGGTGAAGGAGACCAAGTCGATCGGGTGCGGCATCAAGTTCCGCTCGTGAGCTAGAACGGCGCGGCGGCCCGGCCTCCACTCTCGCGGGGCCGGCCGCCCGCGGCGCGCCGCGGCTTGCAGCCGCGGATCGGGTCTCGATATAGTGCGGGGCCCGTGACGCAACAGGGTCCGAACACGGTGTTCGTCTTCCCCGCGTGGGTGGACGAGCTCAAGCCCTTCATTGCGGCCGCCGGCGTCGGACTCCCCATCTACCTCGTCGCCCTCGTCTGGTACGGCGGGTCGCCGGCGACCACGGACGTCGGCTACGCCCCGCAGCAGCCCGTCGCCTACTCGCACGCGCTCCACGCGGGTGAGCTGGGGATCGACTGCCGCTACTGCCACAACACCGTCGAGGTCGCGGCGCACGCGGCGGTCCCCCCGACGCAGACGTGCATGAACTGCCACACCAACATCCGCGGCACCTCGCCGAAGCTCGCCGCGGTCCGCGAGAGCAGCGCGACGGGGATGCCGATCCCGTGGGTGCGCGTCCACGACCTCCCGGACTACGTCTACTTCAACCACAGCGCGCACGTCCGGCGCGGCGTCGGGTGCGTCGAGTGTCACGGCCGCATCGACGCGATGGACGTCGTCTACCAGGCGAAGAAGCTCTCGATGGGCTGGTGCCTCGACTGCCACCGGAATCCCGACGCGCACCTGCGACCGCCCGAGGCGGCGACGCAGATGGACTGGGAGCCGCCGAAGGGGGTCGATCGCACCGCCTTCGGGAAGACGATCCGGGAGCGCCTCAAGCTCGCCCCCTCGGAGGACTGCAGCACGTGCCACCGGTAGAGCTCTGGCGGAGCCTCGACGACCTCGCCGGCGATCCTACGCTTCGCGAGCTCGTGTCCCGGGAGTTCCCCGCCCATGCCGACGAGATGCTCGCCTCCTCGCGCCGGGACTTCCTCAAGCTGATGGGCGCCTCGGTCGCCCTCGCGGGCATGACCGCCTGCCGGCGCTGGCCCTCCGAGCTGATCGTGCCGTTCGCCCACCGTCCCGAGGGGTACGTCCCGGGGAGCACGCTCCAGTACGCGACCTCGCTCGACGTCGGCGGCGCGGCGACGGGACTCCTCGTCACGAGCTACGACGGCCGGCCGATCAAGATCGAGGGAAACCCGTCCCATCCGCAGAGCCTCGGCGCGACCGATCCGTGCGCGCAGGCGACCGTCCTCCAGCTCTACGACCCGGACCGGAGCCAGGGGGTGGTGCAGCGCGAGGGGTCGGGGGAGCCCGCGCCGCGCACGGTCGAAGCGTTCACGACGTGGGCGCGGACGCACTTCGCGTCGCTCGACGCGTCGAAGGGCGCCGGCCTGCGCGTGCTCGCGGAGCCCAGCTCGTCCCTCGCGCTCCTCGCGATCCGCGAGCGGTTCGCGCGCCGGTTCCCCGGCGCCGTCTGGGTCGAGTGGGACCCGCTCTCCCGGGACGCCGCGCGCGAGGGCGCGACGCTCGCGTTCGGCCGGCCGCTGCGCACGCACCTGGCGCTCGAGCGCGCCGACGTGATCGCCGCGTTCGACGCGGACCTGCTGTTCGACGACCCGGCGGCGCTCGCGAACGCCCGCGCGTGGGCGCGCCGGCGGCGGGCGCCGGACGACGTGATGAACCGTCTCTGGGCCGTCGAGGCGGGGTACTCGCTCACGGGCGGCTCCGCCGATCACCGCATCGCCGTCCCCTCCGTGCTGGTCCCCGTGGTCCTCGGGCGCGTCGCCGCGGTCCTCGCGCGCGCCGGAGCCCTCCCCGGGCTCCCCCCCGAGACGCGCGCGGCGCTCGAGAGGTTCTCGTCCCACTCCTTCGACGACCCGCGCATCGCGGCGCTCGCGCGCGACCTCGCGGGGGCTCCGGGGCGGAGCGCCGTCGTCGTCGGCCCGCGCCAGCCGGCGGCCGCGCACGCGCTCGCGCACCTGCTGAACCACGGCCTCGCCAACGCCGGCGTCACGGTCTGGTACTCGGAGGACCCGGAGCCGGCGCGGCCGTCCCATCGGGAGGCGATCGCGCGCCTCGCCGGCGACCTCAACGCGGGCGTCGTCGACACCGTCGTCGTTCTCGGCGGCAATCCCGCCTACGACGCTCCTCGCGACCTCGACCTCGCCGGGAAGCTGTCCCACGTCAAGACGGCGATCAGGCTCGGCCTCTACGACGACGAGACCTCGGAGGTCTGCGACTGGCACGTGCCGCAGGCGCACTACCTCGAGTCCTGGGGGGACGCGCGCGGGTGGGACGGCACCGCGGGGATCGTGCAGCCGCTGATCCGGCCGCTCTACGACGGGATGTCCGCGATCGAGCTGATCGCGCTCGTCGCCGACGGGAAGACGACCCCCGGATATGACCTCGTCCGCGCGACCTGGCAGGCCCGGCTCCCGTCCCCGGACTTCGAGCGCGCCTGGCGGCG
This sequence comes from Candidatus Polarisedimenticolaceae bacterium, assembly GCA_035649595.1. Taxonomy (GTDB): domain Bacteria; phylum Acidobacteriota; class Polarisedimenticolia; order Polarisedimenticolales; family DASRJG01; genus DASRJG01. The sequence continues at coordinate 11,475 of DASRJG010000078.1, read as the reverse complement.
GATCGTCCACGACGGCGTGGCGGAGGGCACGCGCTTCGTGGCCGTCGCTCCCGAGCTCTCCCCCGGCGCCGCGGCCCCGATCGCCGCGCTCGCCGACGCGGAGCTTCCGCGGGCCGGCACGTACGAGCTGACCTTCTCGCGGAGCGCGAGCCTCCACGACGGGCGCTACGCCAACCTCGGCTGGCTCGCCGAGCTCCCCGATCCGGTGACCAAGCTCACGTGGGACAACGCGGCGCTGCTCCATCCCGAGGACGCGAAGGCGCTCGGCGTGAAGCGGAACGGCGACCGGGTCGCGATCGAGGCGGACGGGCGCGAGCTGACCGTGCCGGCGTTCCTCCTCCCCGGCCAGGCGAAGGGCTCGATCGGGCTGGACCTGGGATGGGGACGGCGGCGCGCGGGGCGCGTCGGGGACGCGGTCGGCGTGGACGCCTACGCCCTTCGGTCCAGCGACTCCCTCTGGCGCGCCGAGGCGCGCGTCGCGCGGCGGCCCGGGACGGACGCGCTCGCGAGCACCCAGGACCACCACATCGTGGACACGCTCGGGAAGCGGGAGCAGGCGATCCGAGCGGAGGAGCTCGTCCGCACCGGCACGCTCGAGGAGTTCCTCGAGAACCGCGCGTTCGCCCGCGAGCGGGTGGAGATCCCGCCGGACGCGCCGCTGTGGACGCCGCACGCGTACCCGGGACACAAGTGGGGGCTCGCCATCGATCTCACCGCGTGCACCGGCTGCCACGCGTGTACGATCGCCTGCCAGGCGGAGAACAACATCCCGGTCGTCGGGCCGGCGGAGGTCCGCCGCGGGCGCGAGATGCACTGGATCCGCGTGGACCGCTACTTCGCCGGGGACCCCGCCGCGCCGCGGCTCGCCTTCCAGCCGATGGCCTGCCACCACTGCGAGACCGCGCCCTGCGAGCAGGTGTGCCCCGTCGCGGCGACCGTGCACGACCACGAAGGCCTCAACGTCATGGTCTACAACCGCTGCGTCGGGACGCGGTACTGCTCGAACAACTGCCCCTACAAGGTCCGGCGCTTCAACTGGTTCAACAATCACAAGCACGCGACCGCGGTCGAGATGATGGTGATGAACCCCGAGGTCACGGTCCGCTCGCGGGGCGTCATGGAGAAGTGCACCTACTGCCTCCAGCGGATCGAGGCCGTGAAGATCGCCGCCAAGAACGAGGCGCGCGCGATACGGGACGGCGAGATCGTCCCGGCGTGCGCGCAGGTCTGCCCGACCGAGGCGATCGTCTTCGGCGACCTGAACGATCCGGAGTCCCGCGTGAGGGCGGCTCACGACGACCCCCGCTGCTACGGCGTGCTCGAGGAGGTCAACACGAAGCCGCGCACGCGCTACCTGGCGCGGCTGACGAACCCGGCGCGGGGAGAGGCGTAGGCGATGGCCGTCGCGACGCTCGAGCGCCCGTCGCGCGACAACACGTCGTCGGATCCGGCGCGGCGCGCGCCGCTCGTCCTCGCGGGGAACGACTACGCGAGCGTCACGGAGAAGGTCTGCCGGATCGTCGAGGTGCGGAAGCCCCCGCGCGCCTGGACGCTCGCCTTCACGATCGCCGCCTCCTTCACCGGCATCCTCGGCCTGATGGTCCTCTACCTGATCACCACGGGCGTCGGCGTCTGGGGGCTGAACAAGCCGGTGTCGTGGGGGTTCGACATCACCAACTTCGTCTTCTGGGTCGGGATCGGCCACGCGGGGACGCTGATCTCCGCGATCCTGTACCTGTTCCGGCAGCAGTGGCGGACCGGCATCAACCGCTTCGCCGAGGCGATGACGATCTTCGCCGTGATCTGCGCCCTGCTGTTCCCCGGGATCCACGTCGGCCGGATCTGGTTCGAGTACTGGATCGCGCCGCTGCCGAACCAGATGAGCATGTGGCCGAACTTCCGGAGCCCCCTCCTCTGGGACTTCTTCGCGGTCGGCACCTACTTCACGGTGTCGCTGGTGTTCTGGTACATGGGGCTGATCCCGGACATCGCGACGATCCGCGACCGCGCGACCACGAAGGCCCGCCGGATCGCGTACGGCCTGCTCGCGATGGGGTGGCGCGGGTCGAACCGGCACTGGCACCGCTACGAGCGGGCGTACCTGCTGCTCGCCGCCCTCGCGACGCCGCTCGTGCTGTCCGTCCACTCGGTGGTCAGCTTCGACTTCGCGACGTCGATGCTCCCCGGCTGGCACGCGACGATCTTCCCGCCGTACTTCGTGGCGGGGGCGATCTTCGGCGGGTTCGCGATGGTCCTGATGCTCGCCGTCCCGTGCCGCCAGTGGTTCGGGGTCAAGGACGTCATCACCCCGCGCCACCTCGAGAACATGTGCAAGATCGTCCTCGCGACCGGGATGATGGTCGGCTACGCCTACGCGATCGAGTTCTTCATCGCCTGGTACAGCGGGAACCCGGTCGAGGGGTTCGTCTTCATCAACCGCGCCTTCGGCCCGTACGCCTGGGCCTACTGGACGATGGTGTTCTGCAACGTCGCGACGCCGCAGGTGTTCTGGTCGCGCCGCGCGCGCTCGAACCCGTGGGTGATCTTCGCCGTCGCGGTGTTCGTGAACATCGGGATGTGGTTCGAGCGGTTCGTGATCATCGTCACCACGCTCTCGCGCGACTTCCTCCCCTCGAGCTGGAACTCGTACACCCCGACCTGGGTCGAGGTCCTGACCCTCATGGGGTCCTTCGGGCTGTTCTTCACGCTCTTCCTCCTCTTCCTGCGCTTCCTCCCGATGATCGCCATGGCCGAGGTCAAGGCGATCATGCCGGCGCCGCACGGCGAGGCGCACCGATGACCTGGGGGCTGCTCGCCGAGTTCGCGGGGCCGGCGGAGCTCGTGTCCGCGGCGGAGCGGCTGCGGGACGGCGGCTACACGCGGTGGGACGCCCACACCCCCTTCCCGGTGCACGGGCTCGACGCCGCCATGGGGATCCGGCCGACGCGGCTGCCGTGGCTCGTCCTCGGCGCCGGGATCTGCGGCTGCGGGGGCGGGCTGCTGATGCAGTGGTGGATGAACGCGGTCGCGTACCCGCTCATCGTCAGCGGCAAGCCCTTCAACAGCCTCCCCGCGTCGATCCCCGTCGCGTTCGAGCTGACGATCCTCCTCGCCTCGCTCACGGCGTTCGGAGCGATGATGGTGGCGAACGGGCTGCCGCGGTTCCGCCATCCGCTCTTCGCGAGCCGAGAGTTCCTCCGGGCGACCACCGACGCGTTCTTCATCGCCGTCGAGGCCGCGGACCCGAAGTTCGACCTCGAGGCCACCGAGGCGGCGCTCCGGGCGCTGGGGGCGTCGCGCGTCGTCCGCGTGGAGGGGGACGCGTGATCCGGCGGCTCAAGGTCCCGCTCCTCGCCGTGGCGGCTCTTTCGCTGCTCCCGTTCGCCTGCGTCTACCGCGCGCGGCACGCGCTGAGCCCGCTTCCCCGGATCCACCTCATCCAGGGGATGGACAACCAGCCCCGCTTCAAGAGCCAGCAGGCGAACCCGCTCTTCGCCGACCTGCGCGAGGAGCGGCCGCCGGTCGCCGGGACGATCTCGCGGGGCCGGCTCGACGAGGACGAGGCGCTCGTCCGCGGGACGCGCGACGGCCGCTACGTCGAGCGCTTCCCCATGCGCGTGGACGCCCCCCTGCTCGCGCGCGGACGCGAGCGGTTCGACATCTACTGCGCGCCGTGCCACGGGCTCGCCGGCTACGGCGACGGGATCGTCGCCGTGCGCGCCGAGCGCCTCCAGGAGGGGACCTGGGTTCCGCCGACGTCGCTGCACGACCCCACCGTCCTGGCCCGGCCTGTCGGGCACATCTTCAACACGATCACCAACGGGATCCGTACGATGCCTTCGTACGGAGCGCAGATCCCCGTCGCCGACCGGTGGGCGATCGCCGCCTACGCGCGGGCGCTCCAGCGCTCCGCCCGCGCGGGCGTCGCGAGCCTCTCGGCGGAAGAGCGCGGCGCGCTCCGCGAGGAGGCCCCGTGAGCGTCCGGGGCGCGGCGACGCTCGGCGACGATCGGACCTCGCTCCGGGAGACCGGCGCGCGTTGGGCCCGCGGGGGCCTCGCGATCGGCGTGCTCGGGCTCGCCGCCGGCGCCGGGATCGCCGGGCTCGGCTCGGCCGGCTGGAGCCGGTTCCTCGCCTCGTACCTGGTCAGCTGGGTCTACTTCCTCTCGCTCGCGCTCGGCATGCTGTTCTTCGTCCTGATCCAGCACGTCACGCGCGCCGGGTGGAGCGTCGCGGTCCGCCGGATCGCGGAAGGGTTCGCCCCGAACGTCCTCGTGCCGATGACGCTGCTCGGAGCGCCGATCCTCCTGGGGCTGGATCGGCTCTACCCGTGGACGGATCACGCGGCGGTCGCCGCCGATCACATGCTCGAGGCGAAGACGGCGTGGCTCAACGTGCCGTTCTTCCTGGCGCGGACCGTCTGCTACGTGCTGGTCTGGTCGGTGCTCGCGATCTGGTTCCACCGGAAGTCCACCGAGCAGGACGCCACGCGCGACCCCCGCACGACCGTCGCGCTCGAGACGGCGAGCACGGCGGCGCTCATCCTGTTCGCCTTCACCGTGACCTTCTTCGCGTTCGATTACCTGATGTCGCTCACGCCGCGCTGGTACAGCACGATCTTCGGCGTCTACTTCTTCTCCGGCTGCGTCGTCGGGTCGTTCGCGCTCATGATCGTCGCGGCGAGCGTGGTGCAGCGCGCCGGCGCTCTGCGCCGGGCGATCACGATCGAGCACTACCACGACCTCGGCAAGCTGATGTTCGCGTTCACGATCTTCTGGGCGTACATCGGCTTCTCCCAGTACATGCTCATGTGGTACGCGAACCTCCCGGAGGAGACCGTCTGGTACGCCGCGCGGCAGACCGGGTCGTGGACGGCGTGGAGCCTCCTCCTCCTCCTCGGCCATTTCCTCCTGCCGTTCTTCGCGCTGATGTCCCGCGCGACGAAGCGGCGCAAGGGGGTGCTGGTCGCGGGTGCGGTGTGGATGCTCGCGATGCAGTGGGCGGACGTGTGGTGGATGGTCATGCCCGAGAAGAGCCCGGGGTCGATCGGGCTCTCGTTCCTCGACCTCGCGATCGCGCTCGGCATCGGCGGGCTGTTCTTCGCGGCGGCGGCGCGGCGGCTCGGCGCGCACGCCCTGCTGCCCGAGCACGATCCGCGGTTGCCGGAGTCGCTCGGCTTCGAGAACACTTAGATGGAGACCCACGTGGAGCGATCGGAGCCGGACGTGCGCACCACCGCGATGGTGGGCGTCGTGGGGACGATCCTGCTCGTGGTGATCGTGTACGCCGTGCAGGGGCTCTACGAGAGCGCCCAGCGCGCCGAGCTGGAGAAGAAGGTCGTGTCCCAGGTCCCCGAGGAGCTTCGCTCGCTGCGGGCCGCCCAGCGCGCGCGGCTCGCCGAGATGCGCTGGGTGGATCGCGAGCGCGGCGTGATCGCGATCCCGATCGAGCGGGCGATGGAGCTGATGGCGGCCGACCCCGACCCGGCCGCGCCGGTCGTTCCCGCCGCGGGGCCGAAGCCATGACGCGAGCGGGGAGGGCCTTCGCCTGCGCCGCGCTCTCGGCGGCGGCGATCGTGGCGGCGCCCGCGCAGGACCGGACGGATCCCGTGCCGCGCGCGCTCGCCGGCGTCGGGGTGGAGGAGAAGCTCGACGCACGGCTCCCCCTCGCGCTCCCGTTCACCGACGAGGCGGGGAGGGAGACGACGCTCGGGGCCTACCTCCGCGCCGGCCGCCCGCTCGTGCTCACGCTGAACTACTACCGCTGCCCGATGCTGTGCACGCTCGAGCTGAACGGTCTCGTCGAGGCGCTGCGCGGGCTCGAGTGGACCCCCGGGGAGGAGTTCTCCGTCGCGACGGTCAGCATCGACCCGCGCGAGACGGCGACCCTCGCGCTCGAGAAGCGGCGCTCCTACCTCGAGGATCTCGGCCGGCCCGGCGCCGAGGCGGGCTGGCACTTCCTGACCGGCCCGGCGGCCAGCATCGACGCGCTGACCCGGGCGGTGGGGTTCGCGTACCGGTACGACGAGGGGGCCGATCAATACGGCCACGCCGCGGCGATCGTGGTGGTGACGCCCGACGGCCGCGTGTCGCGCTACCTGTACGGTGTGCGATTCGATCCGCGGACGCTCTCGCTCTCGCTCGTGGAGGCCTCTCGTGGGGCGATCGGCTCCGCGTGGGACCGCTTCATCATCTACTGCTATCACTACGACCCGGCGCGCGGGAGCTACGCCCTCGCCGCGCTCCGGGTGATGCGCGCCGCGGGCGCGCTGACGGTCCTGGTCCTCGGGACGATCGTGGGCGGATTCTGGCTGCGCGAGCGCGGCCGATCGGACGGGTAGGGTGCCGATGTCGTACGGATCGCTCGCCGGCTTCTGGCTGCCGCGACAAGCCTCGACGACGGCGGGGAGCGTCGATTTCGTCTTCAACGCGGTCACCTGGATCGGGATCACGTTCTTCGTCCTGATCACGGCGATGCTCGCCGTCTTCCTCTGGAAGTACCGCGCGCGACCGGGGCACGCCGCGCAGCCGTCGCCGGATCACAACCAGCGCCTGGAGGTCACCTGGACGGTGATCCCCGTGCTGATCGTCGTCTGGATCTTCTGGGAAGGGTTCGAGGGGTTCCTCGACCTGGCGACGCCGCCGAAGAACGCCTACGAGGTCCAGGTCCTCGGGCAGAAGTGGAAGTGGCTGTTCACCTACCCGAACGGAGTCGTGGACGAGAACCTCCACGTCCCGCCCGGAGAGCCGGTCCGCCTGGTCATGACCTCGCAGGACGTGATCCACAGCCTCTACGTCCCCGAGTTCCGGATCAAGCGCGACGCGGTGCCGGGGCGCTACGAGAAGCAGTGGTTCCAGGCGCCGGAGGCGGGAGAGCACCAGATCTTCTGCGCCGAGTACTGCGGCACGAGCCACTCGGCGATGCTGGCGAAGGTGATCGTCCATCGCTCGCGGCCGGAGTTCGAGCGCTGGCTGGCCGACGCCGGGAACTTCATCGACAAGCTCCCGCCGGAGAAGCTCTGGGAAGGCGGGGAGAAGCTGTACAACCAGCGCGGTTGCAAGCAGTGCCACTCGATCGACGGGACCTCCGGGATCGGCCCCACGTTCAAGGGGATCTGGGGGCACGCGCAGCCGCTCCGGGGCGGGGGGAGCGCGACCGTGGACGAGAACTACGTCCGCGAGTCGATCGTGGACCCGCAGGCGAAGATCGTCGCCGGCTACGAGCCGGTCATGCCGACGTTCCAGGGACGATTGAAGGACAAGGAGATCACCGCGCTGATCGAGTACCTCAAGAAGCTCGACTAGCGGGAGAGAGAGCATGGGAACCGCCGAAGGCACCGCGACCGGAGCGCGCGTCTCGCCGCGCCTGGGCGACAACTACCTGACGCACACGCGGGGGTTCGCCTCCTGGGCGCTGACCCTCGATCACAAGCGGATCGGCGTGATGTACCTGGTCGCGATCCTGACGGCGTTCCTGCTCGGCGGGGTGGCGGCGCTCCTGGTGCGGACCGAGCTGATCGCGCGCGGGCCGACGATCATGGGGGCCGACGCCTACAACAAGATGTTCACGCTCCACGGGGCCGCGATGGTGTTCCTGTTCATCATCCCGGGGATCCCGGCGGCGCTGGGGAACTTCGTCCTGCCGCTGATGCTCGGGGCCAAGGACGTCGCCTTCCCGCGCCTCAACCTGATGAGCTTCTGGCTCTGGGTGGTAGGGGCGCTCTTCGCGATCGGCGCCGTGGTCGCCGGGGGAGTGGACACGGGGTGGACCTTCTACACGCCCTACTCCACGACGACGAACACCAACGTCATCGCGACGACGTTCGGCGCGTTCATCCTGGGCTTCTCCTCGATCTTCACCGGCATGAACTTCATCGTGACCATCCACAAGCTGCGGCCGGTCGGCATGACCTGGTTCAAGATGCCGCTGTTCCTCTGGTCGCTCTACGGCACGGCGATGATCCAGGTGCTCGCGACCCCGGTGCTCGCGATCACGCTCCTCCTCCTCATCGCCGAGCGCGCGCTGAAGGTCGGGATCTTCGACCCGGCGCTCGGCGGCGACCCCGTCCTGTACCAGCACTTCTTCTGGTTCTACTCGCACCCCGCCGTCTACATCATGATCCTGCCGGCGATGGGGATCATCAGCGAGGTGATCTCGGTCCACGCGCGCAAGCACATCTTCGGCTACCGGTTCATCGCGCTCTCCTCGATCGCCATCGCGGTGCTCGGCTTCCTGGTCTGGGGGCACCACATGTTCGTCTCCGGCCAGTCGGGGATGGCGAACGCGATCTTCTCGGTCCTCACCTTCTCCGTCGCGATCCCCTCCGCGATCAAGGTGTTCAACTGGCTCGCGACCCTCTACAAGGGGGACATCCGCCTCAGCACCGCGATGATCTACGGGCTGATGTTCCTCGTCACCTTCGGCATCGGCGGGCTCACCGGGCTCCACCTCGGCGCGCTGGCGGTGGACGTCCACCTCCACGACACCTACTTCGTCGTGGCCCACTTCCACTACGTGATGTTCGGCGGCACGGTCGTCGCGCTGCTCGCGGGGCTGCACCACTGGTGGCCGAAGATGTTCGGCGTGATGTTCGACGAGAGGCTCGGGCGGATCGCCGCCGCGCTGATCTTCGTCGGCTTCAACACGACCTTCTTCACGCAGTTCGTCATGGGAAGCCACGGCATGCCGCGGCGCTACTACGACTACGTCCCGCAGTTCGATCTCTACCACCAGATCTCGACGATCGGCTCCTACGTGATGGCGGCCGGGTTCTTCCTGATCGCCTACTACCTGATCCTCTCCCTCGTCCGCGGGAAGCGGGCCCCGATGAACCCGTGGGGGGGGAACTCTCTCGAGTGGCACACGCCGTCGCCGCCCCCCCACGACAACTTCTCCGAGACGCCGGTCGCGGAGGACCCGTACGACTACGGGAAGCTCGTCTACGATCCGGCGAAGGGCGGTTTCGCGAGCCGGAGCTACGAGGGGGCCGGGGCGTCATGAGCCACGCGGAGCACCCGCCCTACCTCCAGCACCACTTCGAGACCGCCGAGCAGCAGTTCGACGCGGGGAAGCTCGGGATCTGGCTGTTTCTGGCGACCGAGATCCTCCTCTTCGGGGGGCTCTTCTGCGCGTACGCGATCTACCGCGCGAACCACCCGGAGATCTTCGTCTACGCGCACCACTATCTCGACAAGACGCTCGGCGGCACGAACACGGTGATCCTGCTGTGCAGCTCGCTGACGATGGCCTGGGCCGTGCGCGCGAGCCAGCTCGGCCAGCGCAAGCTCCTCGTCCTGCTCCTCGTCCTGACGCTGCTCGGCGGAGCCGGCTTCATGGGGATCAAGTACGTGGAGTACCAGCAGAAGTGGAAGCACGGGCTGCTCCCCGGGGCGCACTTCGCGCCTCACGACGAAGGGATCGAGGCGGCGGCGCCGGAGAAGCCGATCGCGCCGCTCGCGGGGGGCGGGGCCGACCGGACGACGATCCCCCCCTCGGCCGAGGGACCGGCGGGAACCGTCCCGCCCGCATCGGCCGACCTCTCGCTACGGGAGGGACCGACCCGGCGCCCGAGCAACGTGCAGATCTTCTTCAGCATCTACTTCCTGATGACGGGGCTCCACGGCATCCACGTCCTGGTCGGGATGATCGCCATCGGCTGGATCCTGGTCCGCTCCCTCCGCGGACACTTCGGCCCCGACTACTTCACCCCCGTGGACTTCGTCGGGCTGTACTGGCACCTCGTGGACCTGATCTGGATCTTCCTCTTCCCCCTGCTGTACCTGATCGGCTGAGGTGGACGCGATGACGCCCCACGCGCAGGCACGAGTCGGTCACGTGGTTCCGCTCCGCGTCCTCGTCGGGGTGCTCGCGACCCTGCTCGTGATGACCTACGTCACCGTCGAGGTCTCGCGCCACGACTTCGGCCGGTTCAACCTCTGGATCGCCCTCGGCGTCGCGGTGTTCAAGGCCTCGCTGGTGCTCCTGTTCTTCATGCACCTGAAGTACGACAAGCCGTTCAACGCGGTGATCGTGATCACGTCGCTGGCGTTCCTGATGCTCTTCATCGTGATCGCCCTCCAGGACACGGTCGCGTACCGACCCCAGCAGATCCCCGGCTACGGCCCGTCGATCAAGACCAACCCGAAGTGAGCGGGGCGGGGGATCCCCGCCGGTCGCGCGAGGGGGTCGTGCCGGGCGCGGGTGTGCTCGGAATGTGGCTGTTCCTGGCGACGCTCGCCGTGCTGTTCGCGGCGGCGATCGCGGGGTATCTGGTCGTCCGCCTCGAGGCGCGGACCTGGCCTCCCCCCGGGATGCCGCGGCTGCCGGGGGGGCTCTGGGCGGGCACGATCGCCCTGCTCGGGGCGAGCGTTACCGTCCACCGGGCCCTCCGGTCGATCCGCCTCGGCGGGCGGACGGCGGCGACGCGATGGCTGGCCGCCACCCTCGCGCTGGGGGCGTCGTTCCTGGTCATCCAGTGCTGGAACTGGTGGGGGTTCCTGCGGCTTCGCGTCGCGGGGGCGCCGAACCTGTACGCGTTCACCTTCTTCATGCTGACCGGCCTGCACGCCGCCCACGTCGTCGGCGGGGTGCTCCTCCTCGCCGTGGTGACCGGCCGGTCGCTGCGCGGGCGCTACGGAAGCGGGGCCCACGCCGGGATCACCTACGCCGCCATGTACTGGCACTTCCTGGATGCGGTCTGGCTGGTGCTGTTCGCGGTGCTGGTCGCCTTTGCCTAGAAAGACGAAGGGCGCCGCTCGCGCGGCGCCCTTCCATGCTGTGGAAGAGACGGACGCTACTTCGCGGCGACCTTGATGTGCTTGATCGCCGTGACCCCCTCGTGCTCTCCCTTGTCGTTGTCCTTGCAGGTGAGCGTGACACTGTCCCCCGCCTTCAGGCTCGAGAGCATGTCGACGGCCTTTCCGATCACCGGGGCCGTCTTGGCCTCACCATCGGCGCCCTTGATCGTGATCGTCTTGGCGGCTACGTCGACCGAGACGACCTCCGCCGTGACGTCATGGGTTTTGCCGGCGCCGGCGAAAGCGGAACCGAAGGCGAGAGCGAGCGCGAGGACGGACAGCAAGACGACTCTCTTCATAGATGCCTCCTTTGTGGCGTCTGAGGCTAGCCCGCGATCCCGCCCCGCGCAAATGCCCCAGTCACATGGAGGCGATCCGCCACTCGCCCCCCGGTGCCCTCTCGAAAAAGATCCACGTGACGCGCCCATTTCGGCGGGCGGCGCCGGCGACCCGCTGCGGCCCGACGTTGTTCTTGAGCACGAGCGCGGAGTAGGCGTTCCCCCTCGCCTGGAGCTCCTCGGGGGAGAGCGCCTCCATCCCGGAGGTCGAGCCGGGGCCGAGGCATCGGACGGCGCCCGAGCGGTCGCCGGCTCGCAGCGCCCGGACGAACGTGTCCCAGACGCGCTCCGGGGAGGCCATCTCCTTCGATCCGCCCCCCGGGCGGGCGTTGATCGCAGCGA
>DASRJG010000077.1:0-4206 GCA_035649595.1 Candidatus Polarisedimenticolaceae bacterium | reverse complement strand
GCCGAGCGCGCGCGCCTGCTCGAGGAGCTGCACGTGCCCGGCGTGCAGGAGGTCGAAGCATCCGTTCGTGAACACGATCCGCTTCCCGAGCGAGCGCTCGTGCGCCGCGCGCGCGACCGCTTGCCGCGCGTCCAGGATCTTCGAGGGTCCGCCCCCCGCCGCTCCCAGCGCCGCGAGCGCCTCGTGCGGGCGGACCGGCCCGGCGCCCACCTTCCCCACCGCGACGCCGGCGGCCGCGTTCGCGAGCGCGGCGGCGTTCTCGGGGGTGGCGCCGCCCGCGAGCCCGAGGGTGAAGTAGGCGAGCACCGTGTCGCCGGCGCCGGTGACGTCGAACACCTCCCGCGCACCGGCGGCGACGTGCGTGACCGCCCCGTCGCGCCGCGAGAGCGAGAGGCCCCGCTCGCCGCGCGTCAGGAGCACGAGGGACGCATCGGCGGCCTCATGGAGCCGCGCCGCTGCGGCGGCGACGTCCTCGTCCGACTCGATCCTGCGCCCCGAGGCCGCCTCCGCCTCCGCACGGTTCGGCGTGATCGCCGTGCAGCCCGCGTAGATCCCGAAGTCGGCCGACTTCGGATCGACGATCACCGGGATCGCGGGCGACCGGCGCCGCGCCCCGGCGACGGCGCGGGCGACGGTCTCCCGATCCACGACTCCCTTCGCGTAGTCGGAGACGACGACCGCCCGGGCATCGCCGAGCGCGGCGTCCAGCGCCGCGTCGAGGGCCGCGCGCGGAGGGCCGCCGAGCGGCGCGCGGTCCTCGTGATCGAGGCGGACCAGCTGCTGGCCGCGCGCGAGGACGCGGGTCTTGGTCGTCGTGCGCCGCGCGGGGTCCGCGATCAATCCGTCGGCGGCGATCCCGTGCTCGGCCAGCAGGGCGAGCACGAGGTCCCGCTCGTGATCGGCTCCGGTCGCGCCGACCAGCGCGACGCGCGCCCCCGCGACGGCGAGGTTGACCGCGACGTTCGCGGCGCCGCCGCAGCCGTGCGAGCGTCTGCGGACGTCGACGACCGGCACCGGCGCGTCCGGCGAGATCCTCCGGACGTCCCCCCAGACGTAGACGTCGAGCATCACGTCGCCGACGACCGCGATACGCGCCCCCCGCGCGGACGCCAGGGCCTCGGCGAACGGGTCAGCGGCCTGCGTCACGGCCCCAGCGCGTCGTCGATCAGCTCGCAGAGCGCGTGCACGATCGTGATGTGCGCCTCCTGGATCCGGGCGGTGTCGTCGCCCGGGACGATCAGCGCGAGGTCGCACCGCGCGCGCATCGGGCCTCCCCCTCGGCCGGCGAGCCCGATGCGGAACGCCCCGATCTCGGCCGCCGCGTCGAGCGCGCGCAGGACGTTCGCGGACGCGCCGCTCGTCGAGAGCGCGAGCACCACGTCGCCGGGGGCGCCGAGCGCGCGCACCTGCCGCGCGAACACCTCGTCGAAGCCGTAGTCGTTCGCCACGGCGGTGAGGATCGAGGTGTCGGTCGTCAGGGCGATCGCGGGGAGCCCGGCCCGCTCCCGGCGGAAGCGGCCGACGATCTCCGCCGCGAGGTGCTGGGCGTCGGCGGCGCTCCCGCCGTTGCCGAAGGCGAGCAGCTTGCCCCCCGCGCGCAGCGCGGCGGCGATCCGCTCGCCGGCCTCCACGATCGAAGGGACGGCGACGCGGGCCAGCTCGTCCATCACGCGGCGATGATCGTCGAAGGCCCGTGCGACGACGTCGGTGGCGCTCCTCACGCCGGTCCTTCTAACACGCGCCTCCCCGGGCCGCCAAGACGAGCGGACGCGGACGTGGGCTAAGCTGTGCCGTCGTGAGGATCCTCCACGTCGTCCAGTGCTACCCGCCCACGACGTTCGCGACGGGCCCGCCCCAGCAAGTGCACGCCCTCTCCCGCGCGCTCCGCGAGGACGGGGTCGACGTCCGCGTCGTCACGACCGACTACGACGGGCCGCGGCGGCTGGACGTTCCTACCGGGCGCTGGACCGAGCACGAGGGGGTGCCCGTCTTCTACGGCCGCCGGTTCGCCGGCACCGAGGACCTGTCGTGGCAGGCGTGGCGGTCGATGCGCGACGAGGCGCGGGCGGCGGACCTCGTCCACACGACCAACGCCGTCTCGTGGACCCTCTTCGCGACGGCCGCCGCGTCGCGTCGCGCGCGACGCCCCTTCGTGATCTCCCCGCGCGGAAGCCTCGACCCGGCGGCGCTCGCCTTCAGCCGGCGCAAGAAGAGGGTGTTCCTCGCGCTCGGCGCGCGCCGCGCGCTCGCGCACGCCTGGGTCCACGCGACCTCGGAGCTGGAGGCGGGCTACGTCCGAGCGCTCGTTCCCTCCGCGCGCATCGGGATCGTCCCCAACGGCGTCGTCGTCCCCGACCTCCCCTCCGCGCGCCCCGGCCCGCGCGGGCCGCGGACGATCCTGTTCCTCGGCCGGATCCATCCGAAGAAGAACGTGCTCACGCTCGTCCGGGCGTGGCGCGCCGTCGCGCCGCGGCATCCGGACGCGAGGCTCCTGATCGCGGGGCCGGATGACGGGGGCCACCGCGCCGAGGTCGTGCGCGCGATCGCCGACGCGCGTCTCGACGGGAGCGTCGTGCTCGAGGACGCGGTCTTCGGGGAGGCGAAGCGCGACCTCTTCGCCCGCGCCGCCTGTCTCGTCTTCCCGTCCCGCACGGAGAACTTCGGAAACGTCGTCGCGGAAGCCTTGTCCCACGGCCTCCCGGTCGTCGCCTCCACGGGGACCCCCTGGGCGGGTCTTCGATCTCACGACTCCGGCTGGTGGGTGGATCCGACCGACGAGGCGCTGGCGTCCGCGCTGGACGAGGTCCTGTCGTCGCCGGACGAGGTCCTCGCGGCGCGCGGCGAGCGGGGGCGCCGGTGGATGATCGAGGAGTTCCGCTGGCCGGCGGTTGCGCGCCGGATGCGGGACTTCTACCTTGAGGTGGTCGCGGCGGGGGTTCGTTCCTGATGTGCGGTATCAACGGGATCGTCCGACTGTCGTCGAGCGCGCCGCCGGTCGACGTGGCCGTGCTCCGCCGCACGAGCGAGGCGATGGCGAAGCGCGGCCCCGACGGGGAAGGGATCTGGGCCGCCGAGGACGGAAGCTGCGGCCTCGGGCACCGCCGCCTCGCGATCATCGATCTCTCGCCGACCGGCGCGCAGCCGATGGCCCACGCGAACGGGCGCTACCGGATGGTGTTCAACGGCGAGATCTACAACTACAAGGATCTGCGGGACGCGCTGCTCCGCGAGGGAGTCGCGTTCCGCTCGGCGAGCGACAGCGAGGTGATCCTCGCTCTGTTCGAGCGGGAGGGGACCGCCGCGTTCGGCAAGCTGCGCGGGATGTTCGCGCTCGCGATCTGGGACGCCCTCGAGCGGCGCCTCGTGCTCGCCCGCGACCCGTACGGCATCAAGCCTCTCTACGTCGCGCGGCAGGACGGTTGGCTCCAGTTCGCCTCCCAGGTGAAGGCGCTCGAGGCGGGGCGCCGCGTCGCGGGGGGCATCGACCCGGCCGCGGTGGCCGCGTTCCTGTTGTGGGGCAGCGTCCCGGAGCCCCGAACGCTGCGTCCCGATATCCGCGCGCTCCCGTCGGGGTGCACGCTCACCGTGCGCGACGGGACCGTCGGCGAGCCCGAGCCGTACCGCGACGTCCGCGCGCTCGATGCCGTGCCCTGCGGCTCGATCCGGGAGGCGCTCGCGTCCACCGTCCGCGCGCACCTGGTCGCGGACGTCCCCGTCGGCGTCTTCCTCTCCGCGGGGATCGACTCCGGGATCATCGCCGCGCTCGCGCGCCGCGAGGCGGGCGAGGGGCTCACGACGATCACGATGCGGTTCGAGGACTTCGTCGGAACCCCGTCCGACGAGGGGCCCATCGCCGCGGACACGGCGAAGCGCTTGGGGACGCGGCACGTCGAGCGCCTCCTGACCGCCGCGGACCTCCGGGGCCTCTGGCCTGAGGTTGTGGCCGCGATGGACCAGCCGAGCGTGGACGGGTTCAACACCTACGTCGTGTCGCGCGTCGCGCGCGATGCCGGTTTCAAGGTGGTGCTCTCCGGGCTCGGCGGGGACGAGCTGTTCGGCGGGTACGCGAGCTTCCACGAGGTGCCCGCGCTGCGCCGGCGCGTCGCGTCGTTGACGGGGATCCCCGGCGCCTCCGCCGCCTGGGAGGCCGCCGCCCGAACGATCGGGCGCTCGCGCCCCAAGCTCCTCGGCGTGCCGCGCTACGGC
>DASRJG010000076.1:0-5416 GCA_035649595.1 Candidatus Polarisedimenticolaceae bacterium | reverse complement strand
GTGCGGGTCGGCCGGGTGCAGAACTTCAAGTCGTGGTCCCCCGAGATGGTCCCCGATCCGGCCCTCGCGGGGTACGGGCTCGAGTACTTCTGCTTCGAGGGGGACGGCCTGTGGACCACGCCGGACGAGGAGCTGATCGCGCTCGCCTCGCGCGAGCTGGCGCAGCTCGGCCTCGCACGGCCGGGGGACGTGCGCGACGGCTTCGTCATCCGCCAGCGGAAGGCCTATCCGGTCTACGACGAGGGGTACGCGGACCACGTCGCGGTGGTCCGCCGCGAGATCGAGGAGCGCTACCCCGGCCTCCACCTCGCCGGCAGGAACGGCATGCACAAGTACAACAACCAGGACCACGCGATGATGACCGCCATGATCGCCGTCGAGAACATCCTCGCGGGGAGGACGGTGCGCGATCCCTGGCGCGTGAACCAGGACGCCGAGTACCTCGAGTCGGGGGAGCGCGCCGTCCCCGGGCGCGCCCGCTAGCTAGCGGTCGCGCGCCGCCATCCGCTCCGCCATGCGTCCCCCCGCGCTCCCCGCGAGGATCTTCATCAGCACGGCGACCACGTAGTACGCCGACTCCCCCAGCGGACCGTAGATCGCGCCGAGCGCGGTGAGGACCGCAGCCATTGTCCCGACCAGCCCTCCGTGCGCCTGGAATCGCGCCCCGGCCCGGCGCGCCGCCCACCACCCCATCACGTAGCAGGCGAGCGATCCGACGCTCGCCTCCATCACCGCCCCGATCCGCTGCGCGACGGGATCTCCCCCCATCGCTCCGTGACCGGAGAGCACGACCACGAGCGCGGTCAGCGCGATGGTGACCCCTTCGGCGATCGCGCCTCCGACGATCGGGTAGATCCAGCGGATCGGCTCCCCGCTCACCGCGCCCCCCTCTCGACCTCGAGGACCGCCCAGTCGACGGTCGTGGGATCCAGGTCCCGGAAACCGCAGCCCGCCGTCCGCTCGAGGCCCGCGAGGAATTCTCCCAGATACGGCCTGTCGATGAAGAGGAAACGGATCGGCGAGTCGCACACGTAGGCTCCCTCGGTCCCCCCGGCCAGCACGGCGAGAAAACGATCGTCGTTGATCAGGCCGTCGAGGTTGATCACGGGGCATCCGGAGAACCAGCCGAGCTTCCCCGCGTCCCGCGCGCCGAGCACGGTCCCGGGAGGGACGTTCGCCTTGATCCAACCGTAGATGAACCGGTCGGCGACCGATCCCGGCTTCGCGTTCAGCCGGTCGAGGGAGCGCTCGCTCTCGACGACGAGATGCCCGGCGAGGAGCGCGAGCCCGAGCGGGGCGAGCCTTGGCTTCAGCCGCGCGAGGCCGACGGAGGCGAGCACCCCGATCGCGAGCAGCTCGGGGAAGAAGTAATAGATGCGGTACGAGTCCTCTCCCGGCGTCCACAGCCAGGCCGCGTAGGCGGCGTAGTGGAGTGCCGCGAACAGGGTGAGGATCGCGGCGGGGTCCCCCGGTGCGACGGGGCGAAGCTTGCGCGCGCGGATCCCGACCGCGATCGCCGAGGCCACGACGACCGCGAGCGCGGCGAGCCCCGCCGCGCCCCCCGATGCGATCCTCCCCGCTCGTGGAACGCCGAGCAGCGCGCGGCGGACGATCGACGCGGGGATCTCCGCGGCCGCGTACCGGATGCGGCGCGCCGCCGTGCGCGCGGAGGTCGCGCCGCCCAGCTCGGCCCGCTCGCGCGCCGCCTCCAGCGCGATCGCACGGCCGCTGATCGGGAGCGGGCTTCCGAATCGGATCTCGTTCCAGACCAGGCTCGGGCCGGCGATCGCGCTCGCCGCGATCGCGAGCGCCGCGACGCGCGCGAGCGCGCCGCGCCATCCCCACGCGCGTCCCCCCGCGACCATCGCCACGATCGCGACCGCCGCGGCGAGGAAACCCCCGTCCAGCCGCGCGAGCACGCAGATCCCCAGGAGAGCGCCGAGCGCCGCGCACCTCGCGACCGACGGCGGCGGCGCAGCGAGCAGGATCCGGTCCGCCGCTCCGATCGCGGCCAGGATCAGAAGCGCGTACAGCGGCGTCTCCAGCCCGTTGGGGCGCGCGAGGGAGAGGGCGATCCAGGGCTGGAGCGCGACGAGCGCGGAGGCGATCGCCGCGGTCCCGTCCCCGAACCGGCGCCGGAGCGCCCACCACGCGACGGCGGGAACGGCGGCGGCGAGGAGGAACCAGATCGCCCCGACGGCCCGCACGGCGTGTCCGGGGTCGCGGACCGCGGCCACCACCGGGACGAGCGCCGCGCACCAGAGCGGATGGTAGCCGTTGGTGGCGTGCAGGCCGTCGAAGGTGCTCCCGTCCCCCGCCGCCAGGTGGCGCGCGACACCGAGGTAGTAGTAGGCGTCGTCGTAGAACAGGAACGCGATCCGCTCCTCCGGACCGAAACTGGCGCGCGCGCCGACGAGCGCGATCAGGACGACCGACAGGATCACCGCCAGGCGGGGGCGCACGGCCGTACTATCTCACCCGCTGCCAGACGATCAGGCGGTCGCGCTCGCCGGTGGCGAGGACCCGCCGGTAGTCGCGGGCGAGGATCGACGCCAGCGGCGCGAACCGCTCCGGAGGGTACGCCCCGTCGCCGAACAGGTGATCGTGCGAGGCATCCACGATCCACGCGGGACGCTCGCGCGCGAGGTCGGCGGCGAGCAGATCCCACGACCCCGGGACGATCCACCGCGCGGTCTCCTCGGCGGGGCCGACGCGCTCCCAGGGCACCAGCCCGGTCAGGAACGTGCAGGTGACGAACCGGGTGGCCGCGAGCCGGTCGGCGTACACCGCGACGTGCGGGCGCATCCCCCAGACGAACACGCGGTCCTCCACCGCGCCTCGATCGCGGATGAGCCGCGCCGCCTCGACCATCCCCTCGTCGCGCCCCGGCCATTCGATCGGATCCCGAAGGCGCCGGTAGGCCCCGCGCTCCCACCAGGCGATCAGCCGTCCGCCCGCATCCCGCCAACCCGCCGGGGCGAGCTCCAGCCCCAGCGAGAAGGCGGTGAGGACGAGGACGAGCCCGGCGCGGGCCCCGGCG
This sequence comes from Candidatus Polarisedimenticolaceae bacterium, assembly GCA_035649595.1. Taxonomy (GTDB): domain Bacteria; phylum Acidobacteriota; class Polarisedimenticolia; order Polarisedimenticolales; family DASRJG01; genus DASRJG01. The sequence goes on along the minus strand of DASRJG010000076.1, from coordinate 2,376 downwards.
CGGCGGGCCAAGGCCTCCAACCCGAGGGCGGCGAGCGCCGCGAGGAACGGGAGGGCCATCGCCGCGTAGTGCGTGAAGAAGCGCAGGCCCGGGATCATCGCGACGAGCGACCCCGCCGCGGCCGCGGCGATCGCGACCCCGGCCGCCGACTCCCGCGACGCCGCTCGCGCACCCCGCGCGGCGGCGAGCACGCCGGCCGCGCCGACGAGCCCGAGCGCCGCCGTCGTCCGGACCGGCCAGAGGAACGACGCCGCGAGGTCCCAGGGGATGCGCGCGAGGCGCGGTGCGTCGATCCGCGTCGCCGCGACGTAGACGTCGGCGTTGTAGCTCCAGAAGCAGAGCGCGAACGGCTCCCACGCCCCCGCCGCTCGGTACGCGACCGCCGTTGCGAGAAAAGGGGCGATCCCCCCCGCCGCGATGAGACCGGCCGCGACGAGGGCCTCCCGACGCTCCCGAAGACCTCGCGCAACGAGCCACATCTCGAGGCCGACGAGGACCGGAACGAGCGCGAGCGCGTTCTGCCGGCAGAGGAAGGCGGCGCCGATCAGGAGCCCGCTGAGGAGCCCCGCGCGGCGCCCCCGCGCGCGTCCCCTGAGCCCGCGGCACCAGACGAGCAGGGCGGAGGCGGCGAGCACGAGCGCGGGGACCTCGGTGTTGAGCGTCCCGCCCACCGCTCCGATCCCCACGGCGAAGCCGAGCGCCCCCCAGCCCGCGCCCCAATCCGCGCCGGCCTCGCGGGCGAGAGCGCGCGCGAGCCACGTCCCCGAGAGCGCGAGGGCGACCCAGACGAGCGCGATCGCCGGGAAGCAATATCTTCCGAAGAGCGCGTCGATCGCCTGGTACAGCCCCATGGCGAGCGGCCCCTTCTCGATCCACGCGGCGGCGTACGGGAGCGACCCCTCCGCGTTGGCGCGGGCGGCGGCAGCCGTGTAGAGCAGGACGTCCACGTCGCGCGACTGCTCGATCAATCCCGGGATCGCGGCGAGGAGGAGGATCGCCGCGACGAGGGGGAAGGGGAGCTTCGGCGCCTGCGGTAGCATGCGAGCGCGTGGAGACTAACAGGTCGCAGGCCGCGCGCCCCCGCTGGATCGCGCCGCTCCTCCTCGTCGTCTCGCTCGCGGTCGGCTGGCCCCTCCTCCTCCCCTGGACCTACGACACGCACGACGGCCACTACGCGCTCTACAACGCGGCGCAGTTCGACCGCGCGCTCCGGGACGGCGAGCTCCCCGTGCGGTGGCTCCCCGATCTGTTCGGCGGCCGGGGGCTTCCGGTCTTCCTCTACTACCACCCGCTCGCGTTCTACGGCGTCTCGCTCGTGCACGCGACGGGCCTCGGCTTCATCGCGTCGATGAAGCTCCTCGTGCTCGCGACCCTCCCCCTCTCCGGGTGGACGATGCTGCGCTGGCTCGAGGAGCATCTCCCGAGCGATGCGGCCGCCGTGGGAGCGGCTGCCTACGTCGCCGCTCCGATCCACGTCGTCGAGCTCCACGTCAAGGGGGACCCGCCGGCGGCCCTCGCCTACGTCTTCGCCCCGCTCGTCCTCCTGGGGATCCGCAGGGCCGCGGCCGGGGCCCCGCGCGGGGTGGCGACGCTCGCGCTGGCCGGGGCCGGGCTCGCGCTCGCTCACTCGGTCACCGCGCTGATCATGGTCCCGGCGGCGGCGCTCTACGCGCTCGCCGTCCTCCCGCGCCCACGGGGCCCCGCGGTTTGGCGCCTCCTCTTCGGGGGCTCGCTCGCCGTCGCGGTCGCGGCGTTCCACGTGGTGCCGGCGCTCGTCGAGCGCCCGCTGGTCGCGATCGACACGGCGCGCGGGATCCTCGCGTTCGACTTCCGGGAGCACTTCGTCGCCTGGTGGCAGTGGCTCTCCCCGCTCTGGGGGTACCACGGGTCCTTCCCCGGAGCGCACGACGACATGTCGTTCCAGATCGGTCCGGCGCACGTCGCGGCGATCGCGCTGGTGGCTCTGGGATGGCGCCGCGCGCGGGGGGCCTCCCGTCCGCTCGCGTGGTGGGGGCTCGCGGCCGCCGCGCTCTCCCTCGCGATGACGCTCACCGCGAGCCGGCCCCTCTGGAACGCGATCCGGCCGCTGGTCTACGTCCAGTTCCCCTGGCGCTTCCTGATGCCCGCGGCGCTCGCCTCGAGCGCGCTCGCGGCGCTCGCGGTCGCCGCGCTTCCCTCGCGGGGTGTCCTGGCGGCGACCGCGGCCGCGCCGCCGCTGATCACCGCGTCGTTCGCGATCGCGAGCGGGAACGTCGCGTATGCCGCGATCGCGGGCTTCCAGGCGATGGCGGGGGGCGCCGCGCTCATGACGAAGCGGCGCGCGCCGGCGCTGGGCCTGCTCTTCGCCGCGCTCGCGGTCCCGTGGTCGGCCGTGCC
>DASRJG010000075.1:0-31842 GCA_035649595.1 Candidatus Polarisedimenticolaceae bacterium | reverse complement strand
GAGGCCGACCGCTCCCGAGCCACGCGCGCAGCCGCACCGCGGACGCGAGCAAGAGCGCCCCGGTCCCCTGGTGCGCGGTCGTGAGGACGATCTTCCATTCGGGGGAGAGCGCCCCGCTCGCCGCTGCGCTCCGGGCGATCCAGGCGCCAAAGCCGAGCGCGAGCTGCGCTCCGGTGACGTAGACGACCGTGAGGCCGGCGCGACCGATCCGCCGGTCCCCCTCGTGCCGCCCCCAGGCCCGCACGCCGGCGGAGATCGCGAGCCACCCCGCGACGAAGGCGAAGCCGATGTGCAGCATCAGAACGATCGCGAGATGACGCTGCAGCGCGCCGAGAACGATCTGGACGAGCAGGGCGCCGATCGCGAGGCCGGTCCAGCGCCGGTCGGCGGCGGTCGCCGCGGGGTCGAAGCCTTCACGCGAGTCCCGCCAGCCGCGCGAGCAGAGGACCGCGAGCGCGACGAGCAGTGAGAAGAAGACCTGCGCGGTCACGCCGTGGACCACCGCGAGCGCGACGTTCTTCTCGGTGACGCGGAGCCCGCCGAGGATCCCCTGCGCGATCACGAGGACGACCGCGGCATACGCCATCCGCTTCACCCACCCGCGCGTCTCGGCGAAGGTCAGGTGGGCCGCGAGCGCGACGGTGGTCAGGCCGACCAGCGCTCCGAGGAGGCGGTGCGCGTGCTCGTAGTAGATCCCCCCGGTCATCCGCGCGAACGGGTAGAGGAACATGTTGTAGCCGTAGGAGCTGGGCCAGTCGGCGACCGCGAGCCCGGCCTGGTTGCTGGTGACGAGCCCTCCCGCGACCAGCAGGAGGAACGTCGCGGCAACGGCCACGCGCGCGAGCGCGGCGGTCCAGTCGGGCTCGGCCCGTCTCGGATCGCGACCGCGTGCCCCGAGCAGACCGCCGAGCCCGCCGAGCGCGATCGACACCGCGATCGACCCGGGAAGCCAGACGAGGGCGCTCGGCACGAGCGCATTCGTGCGGTCGTGCGCCGACAGGAAGCTCCCGAGCACGAGGAGGTTGAGGAGCCCGGTCAGCGCGCCGGCACCGGCCCCGTCGCGAGCGCCGCCCGGACCGAAGCGTCCCGCGATGAATCCTCCGCCGAGCTGCGCGAGCAGGAGGAGCACGAGCACGACCGCGGGAGGGGCGAGGACGACAGGGAGGCGCGCGAGGTAGCCGATCCCCCACATCGCGACCGCGGTGCCGAACCCGATCGAGAGAAGCCGTCCTTTCATGGGCCGCGCATTGTGCTAGCGTCGCCTCCGGATGTCCACGCCGCTCCGCGAGAAGCGTCTGACCTGGCGGAGCGGCGGCTGGATCCTGTTCCTCGCGATCGCGCTGACCACCGCCGGCACGGTCTGGAACCTGGCGCCCCTGCTTCGGCCCGGGCGCGAGCGTCCGCGCGGGGACGGCCGCACGGCCGCGAGCTACGGCTTCACGCTCGAGCCTTCGCTCGCGCCGCCGGCGCGGATCGTGTCGAGCGGGATGGTCGCCGACGCGCTCCCGGCGCTGACCGATCCGGCGATCTTCGACGCGCCGGCGGCCGATGCCGCGCGCGCGGGGCGCGGGCGGTATCTCGTCCCCTCCGACAAGGTCGCGGGAGTCGTCGCAGGCGGCGCGGCGCGCGCCTATCCGCTGCGCGTCCTCGTCTGGCACGAGGTCGTCAACGACACGGTCGGCGGCACGCCGATCGCGGTGACCTGCAACCCGCTCTCGGGCGGGCTCGCGGTCTTCGATCGCCGCGCCGGAGGCGAGACGCTCGAGCTGGGCGTCAGCGGCCTCCTCTACCAGTCGGGCCTGCTGATGTACGACCGCAGACCCGGACATCGCGGCGAGAGCCTGTGGAGCCAGCTTCAGTCTCGCGCGATCACGGGGCCCGCGGCCGGCGCGGGACGGACGCTCGCATGGGTCCCGCTCGCGCTGTGCCGGTGGGACGATTGGCGCGCCGCCCACCCGGAGACGACGGTCCTCGCGCCGATCCCGGGGGAAGAGGAGAAGTACGGCCAGGACGTCTACGGGTCGTATCTCGGCGCCGAGGATCTGCGCTTCCCGGTGGACCCGCTCCCCCCGACGGGCCCGCTCCCCTGGAAGTCCCGCGTCCTCGTCACGGGGACGCCCGGAGCGTGGAAGGTGACGCCCCTCGCCGTTCCCGGTGGCGAGACACGGCCGGAGGTCGTAAGTCCTTTCGGGGCGACCCCGATCCTAGGAATCTACGCGTTCTGGTTCGCGTGGTACGCGACCCACGCCGACGATCCGGGGACCGTCGCACCCTGAGGAGATCATCATGCGCCGAAGCGTCATCATCACGTTCGCACTCACCATGACCACGGCGGCACTCGCCGGCCCCGCCCCGAGACTCTCCACCGGCGGCAACAGCCGCGATCTGCTGGAAGCGCGCAAGCCCCGCCTCACGCAGACCTTCACCGAGGACTTCAGCAAGGACTCGAACGAAGGGGGCTGGACCGTGGGAGGCGCCGAGTTCCACTTCAGAAACGGCGGCAACAAGGGGGCCTACATCGAATCGCGCAACAACGACACCTTCGCCCCGCAGCCGCGCACGACCACCGGCTCGGGGTCGCAGTTCACGGGGAACTACGCGTCGCGCCAGGTGATCGGCCTCGGCGTCGATCTCGAGACGATCCGGGTGGACTTCAGCGCCGCCGAGCGGCCGCTCTCGGTCCTGCTCATCAGCGACCCCGACACGCCCGAGGATCCGTTCGACGACTGCACCGCGTACCTCCTCGGCACGGAGTTCGCCCCCGAGCCGGGACAGGGCTGGCGCTCGTACGCGTTCACGGTCCCGTCGGACTCCGCGACGCTCCCGGAGGGTTGGGGGATCCTGGAAGGCTGCCCGGAGGCGACGCCGGACGACGCGTGGACCCGCGTGATCCACGACGTGGACGAGCTGCGCTACTTCTTCGGCGACCCGACCTTCTTCTTCATCTTCCAGCAGTGGACGACGGGGCTCGACAATCCGAGCATCACGGTGAAGCTGCAATAGCCGGGAGGGCGGCCATCCGCGAGGCCAGACGCGTGGCCGCCTCCTCCCCCGACCGGATGCAGTCGGGAAGCCCTACCGCACCCATCACGCTCCCCGCGATCTCGAGCCCCGCGTGCGACGCCGCGCGTGCGCGCACGCGCTCGACCCAGGCGACGGCGCCGACGTCGAACTGCGGCATGGCACGCGGGAAGCGGTGGACGCGGGCGAGCACGGGCTCGCCTTCGATCGCGAGCACGGGACGGAGGGCGTCGTGCGCGACGCGGATCAGCGCGTCGTCGTCCCCCTCGACGATCCCGGGGCGCGTCGCCCCGCCGAGGAAGACGCGCAGAACGACGAGCTCGCGCGGGGCGCGCCCGGAGAACTTCTCGCTGACGTAGCTGCAGGCGAGGATCGGCGCGCCCTCGACGCGCGGCACGAAGAAGCCGAGCGACGCGAGCGCCCCCCGGACCGCCTCACGGCGATAGACCAGGTTCACGGTCGCGCAAGGAGCGTAGCGGAGGACAGAAAGATCCTCGGCGAGCGCGGGATCGTGCTCGGAGAGGGCGCGCGCCGCGGCGAACGCCGGGCAGGCGAGCAGCAGCGCATCGGCCGCGATCGTCTCGCCGCCGGCGAGGGTGAGCGTCCACGGCCCGTCCCCCGACCGTGAGACCCGCACCACGCGCGACCGGGTTCGAATGCATCCCTCGAGACGCTCGGCCAGAGCCTCGACGATCCGCTCGAGCCCGCCGCGCACGCTGACGAACCCGCCGCGACCGGTCCCGTGGCCGAACGGCCGGCGCACCCCGCGCCTCAACGCCGGCGTCACGCTCCCCTGCTCCGCCTCGAGATCGAGGAAGCGCGGCATCGTCATCCGCAAGCTCAGCCGCTCCGCATCGGCGGTGAAGAGGCTCGCGACCACCGGCTCGGCGACCCGGTCGAGCGCCTCACGCCCGAAGCGGCGGGTCACGAACGACGCCAGGCTCTCGTCCTCGAGCGCCGCCGGCCGCGGCTTCACCCAAGGCTCCGCGAGCATCCGCAGCTTCCCCTTCCAGGTGAACAGCGGCGACCCGAGCACCGCGCGCCTGCTCGTGGGCGCCATCATCAGGAAGCCTTGCGGAACGGGGACCAGCCGTCCGTCGAGGAGGATCTCGGTGCCGCCGCCTGCCGCCGTCTCCAGATCCCCGCCGAGACCCAGCCGCTCGCACAACGCGACCGCGGCCGGCTTCTGCGCGACGAGCGTGTCGGGACCCGCCTCGAGCAGCAGGTCGCCGTGACGCTCGGTCCGGATCTGCCCGCCGAGCCGGTCGTCGGATTCGAGCACGACGATCGCGCTCCGCTCGACCCCCTGCTCCAACAGCCGATGCGCGGCCGCGAGGCCGGTGATCCCGCCGCCGACGATCGCGACCCTCACGCCAGCCACGCCGAGCTCTCCCGCGCGAGCGTCACGACCGCGTCCGCCCACGCATCGTCCGAGTTGACCGCCGGGATCAAACGGAGCATCCCGCCCCCCGCCGCGCGAAAGCTCTCAGCGCCGCGGATCCCCAGCTCCTCCAGCGTCTCCAGGCAGTCCGCGACGAAGGCCGAGCTCGCGACCGCGATCTCGCGGACCCCCGCGCGCGCCAGCTCGACGATCACCTCGTCCGTGTACGGACGGATCCACGGGGTCCGCCCGAGACGCGACTGGAAGCAGACGATCCGCGCCTCGGTCGGGATCCCGAGCGCGTCGGCGAGCGAGCGCGCGGTCGCGAAGCACTGCGCGCGGTAGCAGTTCCGGTTCGCCTCGACGATCCGGTCGCAGCAGTCCGGACGCTTCAGGCAATGCGCTCCCGTGTCGTCGGTCTTCGTGCAGTGCCGCTCCGGAAGGCCGTGAAAGCTGAACAGGACGCGCTCGGCAGCGCCTCCGTCGATCACGGGGCGCGCCACGCGTGCGCAGGCGTCGATGAACGCCGGATGGTCGAAGAACGGCGGCACGACCTGAAGGTACGGCGTCGCCCACAGCCGCGACGCGCAATCGAACACCTTCTCGATCGACGACCCCGTCGCGGCGGAGCTGTACTGAGGGTAGAGCGGGAAGACGACGATCCGGTCGACCGCCTCGCGCTTGAATCGAGCGAGCGCGCCCGCGATCGACGGCTCGCCGTACCGCATCGCCAGGTCCACGACCACGCGCGAGCCGAGCCGCTGCTGAACCTTCGCGACGAGATCGCGGGAGTGGAACAGGAGCGGAGATCCCCGCTCCGTCCAGATCTTCTCGTACGCCTCCCCCGACCTCCGGGGACGGAAAGGAAGGATGAGCAGCTCGAGCAAGAGCTTCCGCCTCCAGGCCGGCATGTCGAGCACTCGGGGATCGGAGAGGAACTCGCGGAGATAACGGCGAACATCGGAGGGCTTGGGGCTCGCGGGCGTGCCGAGATTGATCAGCAGCAGCCCGACCCGATCCGACGATGACATGCCCGCCCCCGTGGAGCGCGTACTCTACCCTCCGCGCGCTTCCCGGGCGACGTGCTGCGCCCGGTTGAACGCCTCGTCCAGCCCCATGTCGTCGGTGCCGTAGAAGCCGCGGACGTTCCCCTTGCCGTCCACCAGGGCGAGCTTCCCCGTGTGGGCGATGTCCATCGGCGTGGCGCCCGATTCGGGGATGGCGTCCATCGGGGTCTTGAACCCGTCCACCACGATCGCACGCACCTTCGCAGGATCGCCGGTCAGGAGGGTCCAGCGCGCGGGATCGACCTTCAGGCGCTCCGCGTAGTCGCGAAGCACGTCGGGGGTGTCGTGCTCGGGATCGACGCTGATCGACACGAGCCGGATGCCCTCGATCTTCCGCTGGGCGTAGCCGTCCTGGAGCCGCCCCATCCCGTGCATGACCGCCGGGCAGATCGACCGGCAGCTCGTGAAGAAGAAGCTGACGATGTAGGTCGTCCCGCGCAGCTCGGCGCTCCCGAATGGCTTCCCCTCCTGGTCGGTCAGCGAGTACTCGGGAAGGGCGAACAGGATGGGCGGGGGCTCGGGGACGTGGCGGAGGAGCGGCCGGATCGCGGTCAGGGTCACGATGCCGATCAGGAAGCCCCAGAGGTACGGGTTGCGAAGGAGGGATCGCGGGCTCACGGGGCGGCCGGGGGGAGGAGCCGCGCCAGGACCCCGGCATACCGGTACTGCCGCAGGTTCTGCCGGGCGTTGAGGAGCACGAGGAGCACGATCACCGCGCGAGGACCGATCGGGTAGGCGTGATCGCGCCACCAGAAGATCGAGTAGAGGACGGTCAGCCCGAAGGCGATCGCGAGGCCCGCGATCGAGAGCCGGAGGAAAAGCTTGCGGCGGCGGACCGCGCGGCGGGCGAAGGCCTCCTCCTCCGCGGTCACTCCGGGGGCCCGGCCTTCTTCAGGTAGGTGTCCACCGACCAGGCGCCGGGTCCCCAGATCAGGAGGACGATCAGGAGGAAGAGGACCAGGGCGGTGAACTCCAGTCCCTGGTTTTGGGTGAACAACCCCTGCTCGAAGTAGACGAAGAACACGGCCCCGAACAGGACGGGGATGTTCGCCAGGATCGCGGTCCGGGTCCAGAGGCCGATCGCCATCATGAAGCCGCCCCCGATGTGGGCGAGCGGGATGTAGTGGGTCAGCAGGAACGTCAGGGGCTGGAACCGTCCGGACTTCATCAGGATGTCGCTGAGCGCGGTCATGTCGGTCAGGAAGAGGATTCCCTTCACGAACAAGCCGATGCCGAGGTAGATCCTCAGCAGATCGAAGCAGAGGTCCTTGCGGGATTCGACCCCTGCGAACCACCTCGTGAGCGCCTGTTCCATGACGTTCCTCCGACGGGTGCGGGCGAGCGAAACCGGCGAAGTATAACGCGCATTTTTGAGCCTTGACCCTCCTCCGGCGGCCCGCTTAGACTCCCGCCTCCACGGCTCGCAGGGGTGATCGCGCTTGTCTCAACCTTTCCCGCGCTGGTTCAACAAGCTCCCCCTGTTCGCTGCCGTCGCGGGGGTGGCGCTGCCCGTCGCCGCGACCGCCGGGATCTGGTATTGGGGCTCCCCGAAGTACACGGACGTCGGCTATCGGCCGATCCAGCCCGTGCCCTATAGCCACAAGCTGCACGTCGGCGAGCTGGGGCTCGACTGCCGCTACTGCCACGCCTCGGTCGAGGTCTCCGCGGTGGCGAACATCCCGCCGACGCAGGCCTGCATGAACTGCCACCGCCTCGTGAAGCGGGACGCGGAGTCGCTCGCGCCGATCCGCGACAGCGCCGCGTCGGGACGGCCGATGCACTGGATACGGGTCCACAAGCTCCCCGACTACGCCTACTTCACCCACCGCGCCCACGTCGCCGCGGGAATCGGCTGCGTCACCTGCCACGGCCGGATCGACGAGATGGAGGTCGTGACGCAGATGCAGCCGCTGTCGATGAGCTGGTGCCTGGACTGTCACCGCGACCCGGCGCCGAACCGGCGGCCGGTGTCGGAGGTGACCAACATGAAATGGACCCCGCCGAGGGACTCCGCCGCCCTGATGGCGCAGCTCGCCAAGGAGCGCCCCGTCGATCCGCCGGTCAACTGCTCGGGCTGCCACCGATGAACGAGACCTACTGGCGTTCGCTCGGGGAGCTCGAGGGCTCCGAGGAGTTCCGGGAGCACCTGACGCGGGAGTTCCCCGAGGGGGCCTCGGAGCTTCCCGAGGGGGTGACGCGGCGGGAGATGCTGATGCTCCTCGGAGCGTCGCTCTCGCTCGCGGGGCTGGCCTCCTGCCGCCGTCCGGTCGAGAAGATCGTCCCGTACGTCGGGGCGCCCGAGGAGATCGTTCCCGGCGTCCCCCGCCGCTACGCGACCACGATGCCGTTCGGCCGGGGCGCCTACGGCCTCGTGGTCGAGAGCCACGAGGGGCGGCCGACCAAGATCGAGGGGAACGAGCTGCACCCCGCCACTCTCGGCCGCTCCAGCGTCCGGATGCAGGCCGCGATCCTCGGCCTGTACGACCCCGACCGGATGAAGCAGGTGATCAAGGACGGGAAGCCGGCGTCGTGGGCCGACTTCGTCGCGGCCTGGGGGGAGCTGGAGAAGACCCATCTCGCCGACGAGGGGGCCTCGCTCGCCCTCCTGACCGAGTCGTTCGCCTCGCCGACCCGCGCGAGGCTCGCCGCGATGTTCCGGGCCCGCTTCCCGAAGGCGCGGTACGCGGTGTACGAGGCGGTGTCCGACGAGAGCGCGCTCGCCGCCGTCCGCTCGGCGTCCGGCGCTCCCGTCCAGCCCGTTCTCCACCTCGAGCAGGCCTCGGTGATCCTCGCGCTCGACGCGGACCCCCTCGGAAACGATCCCGAGGACGTCCGCCAGATCGCCGGGTACACGGCGGGGAGACGGAGCGGGATCGGCGGGGGCGGGATGAGCCGCCTCTGGTCGGTGGAGTCGGCCTACACGCTGACCGGGGCCATGGCCGACCATCGCCTCGCCCTGCGCAGCAGCGCGATCCCCGCGCTCGTCGCCGCCCTCGGTGACCGGGTCGCGGGGCGGCCGGCCTCGGTGCCGGGAGTCGAGCCGGCCTGGCTCGACGCGCTGGCGAAGGACCTCTCCGGGAGCCGCGGGCGCTCGCTCGTGATCGCCGGGAACGGCCAGCCGGCAGCGGTCCATGCCGCCGTGTTCGCGCTGAACGAGACGCTGGGGAACGTCGGGGCGACCGTCACCTACCACGAGCCGGCCGACGCCGCGCTCCCGTCGCGGGCGTCGTTGTCGGGACTGGCGACCGCGATGGCCGGAGGGAGCGTCTCCACCCTCGTGATCCTCGGCGGGAACCCGGTCTACGACGCCCCCGCCGACCTCGACTTCGCGGGGGCGATGAAGAAGGTCGCCACCACGATCACGCTCGCCACGCACCACGACGAGACGGCGCGGGCGTCCACCTGGGCGATCCCCCGCGCCCACTTCCTGGAGACCTGGGACGACGCGCGGGCGATCGACGGGACCGCGTCGATCGTGCAGCCGCTGATCCTGCCGCTGTTCGGCGGGCGGGGCGCGACCGAGGTGCTGGGCGTTCTCGCGACGGGGAAGGACACGCCCGGACACGACCTGGTGAGCGAGACGTGGAAGCCGGTCCTCGGCGAAGCCGGCTTCGAGAAGCGCTGGAACCGGCTGCTGCACGACGGCGTGCATCCCGGAAGCCAGGTCCCCGCCGTCGGCGCGCAGGCGGCCATCTCCCGAGTTCTGGAATCCGAGACCGGCGGCGAGGGGATCGACGTCGTGTTCCGCGCGTCCCCCTACCTGCACGACGGCAGGTTCGCGAACGACGGCTGGCTCCAGGAGCTTCCCGACCCGGTGACCAAGCTGACCTGGGACAACCCCGCGCTGGTCTCGACCGCGCTGGCGAAGTCGCTCGGCGTCACGGACGGCGAACTCGTCACGGTCGGCGTGCGGGGCCGGTCCCTCACCCTCCCGGCGACGATCGTCCCCGGGCAGGCGGACGGGACCGTCGTGCTCACGCTCGGCTACGGGCGTCAGGGGACCGGCCGGATCGCCGACGGCGTCGGCGCCTCGGCCTATGCCGTGCGCGCCGCGGAGGCCCCCGGGTTCGATCGCGGGACGATCGCCCGCGCCGAGGGGAGCGCGCTCCTCTCCCGCACGCAGGAGCACGGGAGCATGGAAGGGCGCCCCGTCTTCCGCGAGGCGACGCTCGAGGAGTACGCGAAGAACCCGAAGTTCGCCGAGGAGGCGGTCGAGGTCCCCGAGCTCGAGTCGATGTGGAAGGAGAAGTCCTACGACCACGGCCACCAGTGGGCGATGACCATCGACCTCAACTCCTGCGTCGGGTGCAACGCCTGCGTCGTCGCCTGCCAGAGCGAGAACAACGTCCCGATCGTCGGCAAGGAGCAGGTGCGCCGGGCGCGCGAGATGCACTGGATCCGGGTCGATCGCTACTTCTCGGGCGCTCCCGAGCGGCCGCGGATGGTGTTCCAGCCGATCCCCTGCATGCAGTGCGAGAACGCCCCGTGCGAGCAGGTCTGCCCCGTCGCCGCGACCGTCCACGACGACGAAGGGCTGAACGTCATGGTCTACAACCGGTGCATCGGGACCCGGTACTGCTCGAACAACTGCCCCTACAAGGTGCGCCGGTTCAACTTCTTCAACTACACGAAGGACACCCCCGAGATCCTCAAGCTCGCGCAGAACCCGGACGTCACGGTCCGCTCGCGCGGCGTCATGGAGAAGTGCACCTACTGCACGCAGCGGATCAACGCCGCGAAGCTCGACGCGAAGATGGCCGGGCGGGCGCTCGCCGACGGCGACGTCAAGACCGCCTGTCAGCAGGCCTGCCCCGCCGACGCGATCCAGTTCGGCGACCTGCGCAACCCGCAGAGCCAGATCGTCCGGATGAAGGGGGACCCGCGGAACTACGCCCTCCTCGCCGAGCTGAACTCGAAGCCCCGCACGACCTATCTCGCGAAGCTGCGCAACCCCCATCCCGATCTGGAGCACGCGTGAGGCGGCACGCAGTCCTGGCCGCGTTCGTGCTGCTCTTCTCGGGGTGCGGCCTGCTCCGCGGCTGCACGTCCTCGAAGCCGCCGATCCACATCAACCCGAGCATGGACGACCAGCCGAAGCTGCTTCCCCAAGCCGAGAGCGCGTTCTTCTACGACGGCTCCGGGATGCGCCAGCCGGTCCCCGGCACCGTCGCGCGCGGCGAGCTGCGCGAGGACGACGCGTTCTTCCTCGGGCGCGACGCCGATGGGAAGCCGGTCGCGTCGATCCCGGGGCCGGTGGACGCGGAGCGCGGGCGGGCGCGCTACGCGATCTACTGCCAGCCCTGCCACGACCCGCGCGGCGACGGGAAGGGGATCCTCTTCCAGAGGGGGAACGTGCCGACCGCCTCGTTCCACACCGACAAGCTGCGCGGCTACACCGACGGGCAGCTCTTCGACGTGATCACGAACGGCTCCGGGCTGATGCCCGCCTACAAGTGGCCGATCTCCCCCGCGGATCGCTGGGCGATCGTCGCCCACGTCCGCGCCTTGCAGCGCGAGCGGCAGGACGCGCTCGCGCGCCGGACGACGCCGTGAGCCCCCGCGCCAAGATCCTCGCCGGGGCGGTCCTCGCGGTCCTCGCGCTGATCGCGGCCGCGCGCGTGGTCGTCACCATGGTCGGCCGTCACGAGTACAAGGAGCCGGCGCGCGCGCGCGCCGCGGACCCGACGCCGCGGCAGCAGGGTCTCGCCGACGAGCACGCCGCCGAGGAGAAGAAGAACGCGGCGAAGCCCTACGTCGAGGCCCAGTACCGGGCCTTCCCCGTCGTCGGCAGCCGCGTGGCGATCTGGGTGGTGGCGCAGCTCCACCTCCTCTTCGCCGCCTTCGTGCTCGCCGTTCCGATCTTCGCCCTGATCATCGAGTTCATCGGGTACCGCACCAAGGACGTGCGCTACGACCGCCTCGCCTACGAGTTCACCAAGCTGCTGTCGGTGTCGTTCTCGCTGACGGCGACCTTCGGCGCGGCGCTGACCTTCATGCTGATGATCCTGTACCCGAAGTTCAGCAACTACCTGATGAGCGTCTTCTCGCCGACGTTCGCCCCCTACGTGCTCCTGTTCTTCGCGGAGGCGTTCTTCCTCTACACCTACTACTACGGCTGGGGGAAGTTCTCGCCGCGGGTCCACCTCCTGCTCGGGCTCGGCCTCAACCTCGTCGGGACCGGGATCATGCTGATCGCCAACGCCTGGCTGACCTTCATGATGTCCCCGCGCGGCGTGTCGGACTCGGGCGCGGTCATCAGCGTCATGGACGCGGTGACGAACTTCACGTGGATGCCGATCAACGTCCACCGCTTCATCGCGAACATCGCCTTCGGCGGGTCGGTGGCGGGGGCTTACGCGGCGGTGAAGTTCCTCCAGGCCGGGAGCGACGAGGAGCGCGCGCACTACGACTGGATGGGATACGTCGGCAACTTCGTCGCGATCAGCGCCTTCCTCCCCCTCCCCTTCGCAGGCTACTGGCTCGCGAAGGAGATCTACGCCTACTCGCAGACCCTCGGACTGACGATGATGGGCGGGACGTTCTCCTGGCTGTTCATCATCCAGGCGGTCCTGATCGGGAACCTCTTCCTCGGCGCCAACTATTACCTGTGGCTGGGTATGGGACGCGTCGAGGGGGCCGTCGGCTTCCAGAAATACATCAAGTACCTGCTCATCGTCGTCGCCGCGTGCTTCATGGTGTGGGCGACCCCGCACTCGATCATCGCGACGGTCTCCGAGGTCCGCGCGATGGGAGGGTCGGCGCATCCGGCGCTCGGCGTGCTCGGCGTGATGTCCGCGAAGAACACCGCGGTCAACATCCTCATCCTGACCACGTACATGAGCTTCCTCCTCTACCGCCGCACCGGAAAGCTCTCGACGGTGTCCTGGTACAGGACCGGGAACGCCGTGCAGCTCGCGATCTTCGGCGCGGCCGCGGCGATCGTCATCGGGCTCGGGATCTACGGCTACTTCGTCGAGGCGAAGGTCCGCATCGGGCTCTCGGTCCCGCAGGTGGGCTCCGTCCTGCTCGCGATGATCGCGATCACCGCGATCGACGTGCCGATGTACCGGAACGCGAAGATGTCGGCCGAGGTCCACTGGGGGAAGATCCCGGCGATCTCGCAGTACGTCCTGATCTTCATCGCGGTCACGTTCACCTGGCTGATGGGGCTGATGGGGTACGTCCGGTCGGGGCTCCGGCAGCACTACCACGTCTACGGCGTCCTCCCCGACACCTCGGTGGACGCGTTCACCCCGACGCTCGGCTTCGCCACGCGGGTGGTGTCGGTGACCGTTCTGATCTTCTTCGCGCTGATCGGGTTCGTCTTCTGGCTCGCGAGCCTCCACGACAAGAAGGACTGGGGCGAAGGGGGGCACGAGTGAAGCTCCGCGTCCCCCTCCTCCTGAAGCTCGGCGCGCTCGTCGCGGCGACGACCGGCTTCTACACCTACGTCGGCCAGCTCGTGCCGCAGAAGGAGGTCTATCCGCCGAAGGAGACCCAGATCAAGGCGGACGTCACCACGGCGGAGATGGTGACGATCGGGAAGGAGCTGTTCGAGGGGAAGGGGCTGTGCACGACCTGCCACACGATCGGAAAGAAGGAAGGGCCTTTCCGCTTCCCCGACCTGGAGGGGGTGGACACCCGCGCGAAGACGCGTGAGCCCGGGCTCTCCGACATCGACTACTTCGCGCAAACGCTCTACGAGCCCGACGCGTTCATCGTCCCCGGCTTCAACCCGGGGATGCCGACGATCAACAAGCCGCCGATCGGACTCACCGATCAGGAGATCCTCTGCCTGATCGCGTTCCTCCAGACCCAGGGCGGGACCGCCACCGTGACGATCGGGACCAAGCACAAGTACAACGGCGGCGGCACGACCGCCGTGGCGGCCGCCCCCGCGGCGCCGGTCGAGAAGGTCCCGGCCGAGTCGGCCCCGACGCCGTCGCAGGCGGTGAAGCCGTGAAGATCCTCGTCGTCCTCGCCGTGGCGTTCGTCTTCGCGCTGATGGCCTGGAGGCGGGCGGGGGTGCTCGCGTGGGCGCTCGCCTGGTGGGTCGGGTTCTTCGTCCTGATCCGCTTCGGGTTCACGGTCCCGATCCCGATGTCGGTCGTGATGATGTACATGGGGATCGCCACCCTCGCGATCTTCACCTACGTCACGTCGAGCGCCGCGCGCCGCGAGGCGGTCTCGGGACCGATCGTCCGCCTCATCACCGACGACAAGCAGCGGCTCCTGCTCGCGCTCGTCGCGATCGCGATCCCCGCGCTGACGGCGGCGGGGGTCTGGGTCCGGATGTCGCAGCCGGTCGAGGCGCCGTACTTCTCCCGTACGATCCACCCCGCCTCCCCCGCCAGCATCGACTTCAAGGAGAAGAAGATCGACATCGACCAGGGGGAGAACCCGTTCCGCGCGCTGGAGACGAGCAACCCCGAGGAGTTCCGGAAGCACGTCGAGGCGGGGCGCCAGGTCTACTACCGGAACTGCCACTTCTGCCACGGCGACGACCTCGCCGGCAACGGCATGTTCATCCACGGCCTCAACCCGATCCCGACGAACTTCACCGACTCGGGGACGATCCCGACGCTGCGCGAGACGTTCCTGTTCTGGCGGATCTCCAAGGGCGGGCCGGGGCTTCCCGACGAGGGCGGACCGTGGGAC
The DNA here is from genome assembly GCA_035649595.1 of Candidatus Polarisedimenticolaceae bacterium. Lineage (GTDB taxonomy): Bacteria > Acidobacteriota > Polarisedimenticolia > Polarisedimenticolales > DASRJG01 > DASRJG01. Next base: position 17,715 of record DASRJG010000075.1, on the reverse strand, counting down.
TCGGCGATGCCGATGTGGGAGCGGTTCCTGACGGAAGACGAGATCTGGGACGCGATCCTGTTCCTGTACGATCACACGGGGACAAAGCCGCGGGCCAAGGAAGGGGGCGAGAAATGAGGCGCCCGCTCGCCCTCGCCGCGACCGCTCTGCTCGCGACGGGCGCGCTCGCCGCCGCCCCCGACCTCGGCACGGAGGCCCAGCGGAAGTCGGGCCAGACCCTCTACGGCCGCTACTGCTCGCAGTGTCACGGCGACCAGGGGGACGGGAACGGCTATGCCGCCCCGCACCTGAAGCCGAAGCCCCGCAACTTCACCTCGGGAAAGTTCAAGATCCGGACGACACCGAGCGGCGCGCTGCCGACGACCGACGACTTGAAGCGCGTCATCAAGCTCGGGATGCCGTACAGCTCGATGCCCGCCTGGCCGAACCTGACCGACGACCAGATCCGCGATCTCGCCTACTACGTCAAGACCTTCTCGGCCGACTTCGCGAACGCCGAGCTGAACGTCGCGCCCGTGGAGCTTCCGAAGCCCCCGAGCTACACGAAGGAGTCGGCCGCGGCGGGACGGAAGGTGTACGAGGAGACCGGCTGCATCAAGTGCCACGGCGATCTGGGGCGCGGGGACGGGCCGTCCGCGCGCACCCTCGCCGACGACTTCGGGAACCCGCTCAAGCCCGCCGACTTCTCGCAGCGCTGGACCTTCCGAGGCGGCCCCGCGCGCGAGGACATCTTCCGCACAATGACGACCGGCCTCAACGGCACGCCGATGCCCGCGTTCGGCGACGCCCTGACCGCCGAGCAGCGCTGGGCGATCACCGACTACATGTACTCGCTCGGCGACGGCGACGCCCCGGGGTACGCGACCCTGATCCACGCCCACCACGTGGACGATCCGATCGACGTCGCGAAGGGGGCCGCGGCGTTCGAGGGGATCGCCCCGGCCCGGATCCCGATCGTCGGCCAGATCATGGAGCCGGGGCGCGAGTTCCATCCCCCCGTGGTCTCGGTCCTCGTCTCGGCGATCTACGACGGCACCGACATCGCGTTCCTGGTCCGCTGGAACGACATGAGCGCGGAGACGACCGGCGCGAACGCCCCCAACCTGCCGGTGCCGATCGAGGAGGAGGATGCGCAGGAGATGATCGCCGCCGCGGAGGGAGCGACCGACGAGTGGGGCGAGGCGGCCCCGAGCGAGCCCGCCGCGGACGCCGCGCCCGCCGCGCAGTTCTCCGATGCGGTCGCGATCCAGGTCCCGCTCGCGCTCCCGACCGGCGCCCGCAAGCCGTACTTCCTCTTCGGTGACGCCACCAACGGCGTGGATCTCTGGTTCGTCGATCTCGCCCGCGGCGAGGCGGACCAGTACACCGCCAAGGGGAGCGCGGCGGTCGCCGCCGCCGACGCGTCGGACGTCACGTCGGTCGCCAAGTACGACCGCGGCGAGTGGTCGGTGATCTTCAAGCGCAGGCTCACCGGCGTCGGCGGCGTGCCGTTCAACCCGGGGAGCTTCGTCCCGATCGCGTTCTCGGTCTGGGACGGCGGGAGCCGCGAGCGAGGGAACAAGCGCGGCTTGACCCAATGGTCGAGCCTCTACGTCGAGCCCCAGGTCATCGTCTCCGCGCGCGGTCCCGCGATCAAGGCGGGGCTGCTCGTCCTGGGTGTCGAGCTTTTGATCATCTTCGGGGTCCGCCGCTCGCGCGGCGCACGCAAGGAGCCCGTCCATGTACCAGAGCATCTACGTACCGGTCGATAACTCGGACTACTCCAACCGCGCGGTGGACGCGGCGCTCGACCTCGGCCGCGCCTTCGGCTCGAAGCTGACCGGCTGCCACGTGTACGCCGCGAGCATGCACGACTACCGGTTCCGCCAGATGGAGTACACGCTCCCCGAAGAGTACCTCGACGAGACGGAGCTGGAGCGGCAGCGGAAGATCCACGACAGCCTGATCACGATGGGGCTGAAGCTGATCTCGGAGAGCTACCTCGACGGGATGGCCAAGCGCTGCCAGGAATCCTCGCTCGCCTTCGAGCCGCGGATGATGGACGGCAAGCACCACGCCGAGATCGTGCGCGACATCCAGTCGGCCGACTTCGACCTGATCGTGCTGGGCGCGATGGGGATCGGACGCGTGCGCGACAGCCAGATCGGCTCGGTCTGCGAGCGGGTGACCCGGACGATCAACCGCGACATCTGGGTGATCAAGCGGCTCCCCGACGAGAAGGCCACGGGCACCGACACGATCCTGGTCGGGGTCGACGGCAGCCCGCAGTCGTTCGGCGCGCTGATGACCGCGATCGACCTCGCCCGCCGGTTCGACAAGAAGATCGAGCTGATCGGCGTCTACGACCCGTACTTGCACTACTCGGTGTTCAACGGGATCGTCGGGGTGCTCACAGAGAAGGCCGCGAAGGTGTTCCGGTTCGAGGAGCAGAACCAGCTCCACGAGGAGATCATCGACACCGGCCTCGCCCAGATCTATCAGTCGCACCTCGACGTCGCCGAGCGGATGGCGAAGGACGAGGGGGTGGAGGTCGTCAAGACCCTCCTCGACGGCAAGGCCTTCCAGAAGATCCTCGACCACGTCCGGAAGACCCAGCCCTGGCTCCTCGTCATCGGCCGGATCGGCGTGCACAGTCCGGCGACCGAGACCGGGCTCGGCTCCAACGCCGAGAACCTCCTCCGTTCCTGCCCCTGCGACGTGTTGCTGACCACGAGGCTCGAGGTCCCGCAGCTCGACGTCCGGGCGGAGGAGAGCATCCGCTGGACCCCCGAGGCCGAGGAGCGGATGAAGCGCGTGCCGCCGCTGGTCAAGGGGATCGCGCGGACCGGCATCCTGCGCCTGGCGATCGAGAAGGGGCACTCGGTGATCACCAACGCCGTGATCGACGAGGCGATGGACCGGTTCATGCCGAAGTACACCTCCGAGGCCACCGCGGCGCTCGCGGAGGCGGTCGCGCTCGAGCGCGCGAAGTCGCAGCCGGTGTCGATGTGCACGAAGTGCGGCGTGACCGCGACCGAGAGCCTGCCTGCGCGCTGCGGCGTCTGCGGCGGCACGACGTTCGAGACGATCTCCCCGGAGATGATCGAGCGGATCGCGGCGGTCGAGGGCGCCCTTCAGGAGGAGACCACGTACGACGGCCGGAAGCTCCGCTGGACGGAAGAATCGAAGAAGGCGCTCTGGACCATGAAGGACGCCTACCAGCGCCGCCGCACCAAGGCGCGGGTCGAGAAGAGCGCGCGGATGAAGAAGATGGACGTGATCACGCTCGAGTTCGCGAAGAAGGTGATCGAGGACGAGACCGGGGCGCCCCTCCAACTCGGGACGCCGGTCGCCACCCCCGCCGACCTCGAGAAGAAGCTGATCGCCCGCGACGCGAAGAACGTGCCGCTGGTCTCGCGATTCGAGTGGGACGGCGACGCGGCGCAGCGGATGCTCCGCGTCCCGTCGGGCTTCATGCGGAACCGCACGCAGGACCGGATCGAGGCGCTCGCCTCCGAGCGGTCGCTCCCGCGCATCGACCTCGCGCTCGTCGAGGAGGGGATCGAGATCGGGAAGAAGATGATGGCGGAGATGCTCGCCTCCCAGGCCGCCGCCACGCCGCATAGCGGCCTGAACGAGGTCGGGACGATCACGGCGATGGGGGTGGAGAGGAAGGAGCTGGAGGCGGAGCGGTAGACGTCGCGCGACCAGCCTGCGCCCCAGCTCGGATTCACGACCGGACTACCGGACGCAACGGAACCCGACAAAGATCGTCGAGTGGAACGGCGGAAAGGTGACGACGGCGAACGGACCGGCGCTCGAGCCGCCCACGCCGGCGAACGCGCCGCCGCGCACCAGGGCACCGGGAGCGGTCTGCGTCGTGCTCGCGCCGCCGAGGCACATGGCGTCGTCGCTGAAGCTGGCCCAGCCGGGGCAGACCAGCGGGGCCGGGACCCACTCCGCCACCCACTCGGCCAGGTTCCCCACCATGTCGAAGGCGCCGCGCGAGGAAACGCAGCTCGCGCGCTCGGCGGTGGGTGTGGCCGCGCCGTCGGCGCCCCTGATGTTGCAGTCGGTCACCCCGTCGTCCGTTCCGGGATCCGGCGTCCCGCTCGCCCCGATCTGCCATTCCGCGCTCGTCGGCAGCCGCTTACCGGCATTGGCGCACGCTTCCTGCGCCTGGAACCACGTGGCGAACGCCGAGGGAAGCTCCGACGGCAGGCTCACCGCGTAGATGTCGTCGGCGCAGTCATGGCCGTCGTCCGCGCAGGGGGCGTAGTCGTCGATTCCGACGCCGAGCTGCGTCGCCCCGCCTGCCGTCAGGTCGGCGCGGGACGCTCGGCCCAGCCGGATCTTAATGACCAGAGCGGCGTTCGTCGTGGTGGGGTTGGGCACGCGCCACACGCCGGCCTCGTACGCGTCCAGGCAGACGTTCCCCACGATGACTTCGTGAGGTCCGCACGTCCTCGCCGAGACGGATAGGGCCTTGCGCGAGGCGTTGGCTTCGGGCGGGCCCGCAGCGGCCGGCGTCCGCGAGAGCGCCAGGGCGGCGAGTGAGATCACGACGGCTCTCAGCATGGTGTCGCTCCTTCCTCGGAATGCCGCGACCGACGCCAGGCCTCGGGTGCCGCCGTGGGGGGTGCGGTCGCCCGAGGGCCTGGGTCGGTCCGGCAAGTCAGGTTGGGAAGCCGGCGCCGTCAGCGGCCGACGTGCCGGGTCAGGGCTTGGGCTTGGGCGGTCTTGGGCTGCGGCGTCAGCGCGTCGCCGTTCACCGCGGAGTCGGTGAGCTGGAAGGTCTTGGTTGCGACGCCCTCGTTGCCGTTCGCGTCCGTGACCTTCGCGGTGAAGGTCACGAAGTGCTCGTTGAGCGCGCTCCCGACGAACGGGGCCGCCACGACCCAATTGAGAACGGTGCGGACCGCCGGCGTGCCGTCCTCGAGAAGGACGACCTCGCTGCCGGCGACGTTGAAGGCCCGCGCGACGTTGACGTTCGCGTTCCCGCCGGCCGCGCCGGAGGGCACGCTGAAGCGGAAGTCGAGCCCCGGAACGTTGCGGTTCGGGTTGCCGACGCCGGCCGCGCCGTCGTCGATGCGGCCCGGCTGCGCGGCCAGGTTGGGGTTCGCCGGATCGAGCAGGCCGTCGGAGGCGCCCAGCTCGTCGACGACCACGTCCCCTTCCCGGTCGATGACGTTGACCTGGATGTAGTGGAGCGATCCGTTGGGCGGCGCCTGGCCGAAGGTCACCGCGCTCGGCTCGCGTGGGGCGATGATCTCCACAATCGGCGCGGTGCCTCCGCCGGCGCGATTCGCTTCGCCGGGGTTCTGGGTCAGGCCGTTCCCCGACGTGCCGAACCGGTCCGTCACGGTCTCGAGGACGTTCAGCCGCACCCGGTCGAACCCGACGCGGCCGGCGTTGTCGACGACCGCGACCGTGAGGTTGAAGCTGTCGCCCTCCCGGGGGCGGATCGACTCGAGCACGTGCCAGCCGACCCAGGTCGTCACGCCCGTGCCGGGCGTATCGTCCGTCCCCGCGATGTTGAAGAGCGTGGCCAGGTTGGTGTTCGCGGGGATGACCGTCCCGGCGGGCGTGATCAGGTCTTCGTCGATGAAGACGAACAGCCCCGGGAACTTCGCATTGGGGCCGGGAAGGGCGCTCGCGTTGCGGATGTTGGTGTCCTCGTCGACCGTCACGCTGGCGTTGTCGCGCGTGACGATCTCCGCGACGATCGCGAAGCCCGTGCCGTTGAGATCGCCGGCCCCGATCCGGGAGTCGCCGGGCGCGATGAAGGACCCATCGAGCGGGGAGGTGATCCGCACCTGCGGCGCGAGCGCCTTCTTGACCGCGAGAGGGTTGGTCTTGAGAGCGAGGTCGGATGCGGTCAGCGCCGAGGCCGGCGACGTCGGCCCGAGGGCGAGCCCTACGAGCGCGAGGAGGAGGGAGGTGCGGGTTGATGCCTTGGTCGTCCAGTTCATGAGCGTGTCTCCTTTCGAGAGTGAACGGTTGAGAAACGTGACTTCGATCGGGATGGGTCCTAGGGCACGGGCTGTGCCAGGTCCCGCTCATGTCGGCGCGAGACGACGCAAGCGACTGGAATCACTGGTGGGTAGCGTGCCGATCGGGGTTGGGCGCCTACGGCGCCGGCGCGCGGACGGATGTCAACGTGTTGGCACGCTGCCGAAAAGATGGCATCGGGCGCGAGCCGGGCGCGCGGGCCGGGTCAGGTTCGACGCTGGATGCCGAGCCTCTTCATGCGGGCCTCGAGGGTCGTTCGCTTGAGGCCCAGAATCCTGGCGGCGCCGCGGTCGCCGCTGACCCGCCAGCCGGTCTCCTCGAGCACTGCGGCGATGTGCTGGCGCTCGAGCTCCTGCAGGCTCCGCGCCGGCGACCGCGGCGCCCCGCGCTCCGCCGACGACAGGGCGTCGCCGAGCACGAAGCGGCCCCGCGGGGAGAGGATCACCGCCCGCTCGATGACGTTCTGCAGCTCGCGCACGTTCCCGGGCCAGGAGTAGGCCGTCAGCTTCTGGAGCACGTCCGCGCCAAGCGCCCCCACCGGCTTCCCCATCTTCGAGGCGAAGAGCATCGCAAAGTGCCGGGCGAGGCGCGGAATGTCCTCCGGGCGTTTTCTCAGCGGGGGAAGGACCAAGGGGAAGACGTTGAGGCGGTAGTAGAGATCGGCGCGGAAGCGCTCTTCCATGACCGCGCGCTCCAGGTCCCGATTGGTGGCCGCGATCACCCGCACGTCCACCTTGATCGTCTGCGTCCCGCCGACCCGCTCGAACTCCCCTTCCTGGAGCACGCGAAGGAGCTTCGCCTGCAGCTCGAGGGGTAGATCGCCGACCTCGTCGAGGAAGAGCGTCCCTCGGTTCGCGAGCTCGAAGCGGCCGATCTTCCGCGTGAGCGCGCCCGTGAACGCCCCTTTCTCGTGGCCGAACAGCTCGCTCTCGATCACCCCCGCCGGGAGAGCGGCGCAGTTCACCTTCACCAGGAGCTTGTCCTTCCGGAGGCTCATCGCATGGATGGCGCGGACGATGACTTCCTTCCCGGTCCCGGTCTCGCCGGTGACCAAGACCGTGGAGTCGGTCGCCGCGACCATCCGCACGCCCGCGAGGACGCCGAAGAAGGCCGGGGACTCGCCGATGACGTCGCCGAACGCGGCCTCCGACCGGACCTCCTCCTGCAGGTAGAGGTTCTCCTCCTCGAGACGAGCCTTGAGGGCGGCGATCTCCTCGTAGGCCAGCAGGTTCTCGATGGCGAGCGCCACCTGCTCCGCGATGGAGGCGAGGAGCGAGGCCTCGGCTTCGCCGTAACGGCCCGGCTCGCGGCTCGCGACGTTGAGCGTTCCGAGGACCCTGCTCTTGGTCGTCAGCGGCACCGACACCGCCGAGCGGAGGCCTTCTTTCAAGAGCACGGCATGCTCGGTGAACGCGACGTCGTGCAGGTCCGCCGTGACGAGCGGCGCACGATGATCGAGAACCCACCCCGCGCGGCTCCCCTGCCGCGGCCACTCCGTCCCGATGGGAATGATGGAAGGGGACGGAACCTGGCCCGCCACGCCGAGGACCTTCAAGACGTCCTGGACGGGATCGTGAAGGACGAGCGCGGCACGGTGGAACGGGATCACGGGCGCGAGCGCCGTGGTGATCGCCGCGAACAGCGAGTCCCGGTCCAGGCAGGTGACGATGGCGTTGTTGACGTCGAGCAGGACCCGATGCCGTTCCTCGGAGGCCTTCAGCGCCGCCGTTCTCGTTTCGACGAGGCCCTGGAGGCTCGACGCGAGGCACCGCAGCTCGATCTCCGACATGGTGCAGGTCGCGAGGACGCGAAGGACGCCGAGGTCGTGCTCCGTCCAGTCGCGAGGCTCGGAGTCCACGACGCTGAACGTCCCGAGCGCGTGGCCGTCGGCGCTCATGAGCGGGATCCCCGCGTACGCGGCCACCCCCAGCTCGACGATCGTCGGGTAGTGCGCGACGCGCGGATCGCGCCGGGCGTCCGGCACGACGAACGGCTCGCGTAGACCCACGGCGAACTTGCAAAACGAGTAGGTCAGAGGGTTCTGCCGCCAGGTCGCCAGCGGCTCGCCGAGCCCGCAGTGGCTCTTGTAGAACTGCCGGTCTCGATCGACGAGCGAGACGACCGCCACCGGCACGCGGAGCACGGTCGTCGCCATGCGCGTGAGGCGATCGAACGCTTCTTCGGGCGGCGAGTCGAGGAGGGAGGTCCGCCTCAGCGCATCGAGACGCGCCTCGTCCTGAAGGACCTCCTCGAACTCAACCCGCATGGACACTTTTCGAGGAATGTATCACGGCGCGTCGAGCGACTCGGAGTCGTCAAAACCTCCACACCACCTGCATCGCCGGAGTGATCCCCAGCCAGGAGTCGTACGTCACGCCCGTGGGCAGCACCTCGTCCAGGCAGCAGGCGTTGTCGCGGTCGGTGGCGTTCAGAACCGACAGCTCGAGGCGGATGCTGCCCCTCTGCGTCTCGATCGTGCGGCCCCCCTTGAGGTCGAGGCGGGCGTAGGTGGGGAGGCGGGCGGAGTTGCGGGGGCCGGCGACGGGCTCGCCCGCCACGAGCGTGACGGGTGTGGTGGGCCAGCCGGTGTGGACGGTGGCGTCGGCGGCGACGAACCAGCCGGGCTGCCAGCGGTACGCCACGAGGACCTTGCCGGCATGGGGCTGATCCCAGCTCCGGGGGACGGTCCGGCCGTCGACGAGATCTGTGGCGGAGGACCAGGTGTAGGAGGCCAGCCAGGTGAGGCTCGCCCGCGGGTCGCCGCCGGCCGCGAGCTCGATCCCTTCCAGGCGGGCGCTCTCGGGGGCGACGAGGACGCGGTCGGGCTCGGCCTCGGGGAACAGCTCGACGGGCTTGTACAGGTTCTCGTAGCGTGGGTGGACGTTCGACAGGCGGTGGATGTAGGCGTCGATGCGGAGCGTCCAGGGGGCCTGGAAGCGGTGGCCGTAGGTCAGGCCGAGCTGCTCGGACAGCTCCGGAGGGCGGTAGGTGGTCTCGCCATCGGCGAGGCGCAGCTCGTGGATGCGTACCGACTGCGCGAAGCGGCCCGCGGCGAGGCGGACCTCGTCGCGGTCTCCGGGGCGCCAGGCGAGGTTGAGGCGCGGGCTCCACTGGCGGTCGCCGGTGTAGGTCTGCCGGTCCCAGCGCAGGCCGGCCTCGGCGGTGAGCGGGCGGGCGAGCGTGCGGCGGTAGGCGGCGTACGCTGCGAGCGAGGCGCCGGAGCGCTCGGCGGCGAGGGCCGTCATCGCGCCTTCCGTCCCCGAGACGTAGGCCATCTCGGCGCCGAGCATGCGGCCTTCGATGCCGCCGCGCAGCTCGCTCTCCGGATCGATCGCCCAGGTGGCGTCGGCGCGCAGCCCCGCGAAGTTGACGCTGTGCTCGTCCCGGACGGTGACCGCGAGGTCCTCCGGGTCGGCGACGCCGTCGCGGTTGCCGACGGAGCTGCCGTAGGACACGACCGCATCGGTCGTGATCGCGCTCGACCAGGCGCGAACGTGGCGGAGCCACACGGTGCCGGTGCGGCTGCTCGCGTCGACCTGCTCGAGGGTGTCGGGCTCCCGGAGCGTCGCCCTGTCGGCGGCGAGGAGCGCGTGCGCCGTGAGGACGGTCGTCGGCGTGGCGAGCAGGCCGCCCTTCACGTAGACATCGGCGAGGGCGGGCTGGAGCCCGTCGGAGGCGAAGGCGATCGAATCCGAGACCGCCTCCGGGTACCAGTAGCGCCCCGAGACCAGCAGCGGGCCGAGGGGGGTCGGCGTCGCGTAGGCGAGGCGGCTGTTGAGGGTGCCGACCTCGACGTCGATCGTCTCCTCGTCGGATGCGGCCGCGGTGGACATCTCGACGAAGCCGCCGTTCCGGTCGCCACGCTCGGCGGTGAAGCCGCCGGCGGTGACGCTGACCGATTCGATGGAGCGGCCGTCGATGAAGCTGAACGGGCGCAGGAAGCCGTCGAGGTGGAACGGGTCGTACAGCTCGAGGCCGTCGAGGATCATCGCGACGTCCTTGGCTTCGGCCCCGCGCGGGTAGAAGGCCGCCGAGGCGTCCGACGAAGCGATCCCCGGGAGGAGCGAGACCGCGCGGACCGGGTCGCTCCCGAGGGTCGGCGAGATCGTCACGTCACGCCCGTCGAGCGTGCGGGTCGCCGTGACGTCCTGCGGGACGATCTCGTGGCGCCCGGGCGTGACCACGATGTCCTCGACCCAAGCCGATTTCGGGCGCTCCTGATGCGGAGCCGAGCCGTTCGGCGCGGCGCCCGCTGCGCGCACGATCAGGATCGCGCCCGAGCGGTCGTCCTTCGCTTCGAGGCCCAAGGGCGCCAGGATCTCGTCGAGGATCTTCCGGGGATCCTTCTTCTCCTTTGGCTCGCGCAGGACGACCATGGAGGGCTCGACGACAGCCGAGCTGTAGATCAGGCTCAGGCCGCGTCCGCGAAGGTCGTCGAGGACATCTTCGAGCGGCCGGCCGCGCAGGCGCGCGCTCGCCGGGAGGATGGCCAAGGCGAGGGCCAGGGTGATGGCCCCCGCGTGGAGGCCGCGCGGTTGGGAAACCGTCCCCGCAGCCTGACCCAGCCTCACGCTGTGAGTGTGCGGCGGGCCAGGTCCTGCGGCAACCCCCGTCGAGAGCGGGTCAGGGAGCCTCGCCCACCACCAGCTCCCCCGCCTCCCACCGGTAGGTCAAGCCCGAGGTCGCCATCACGGAGGCGACCGCCTGGTCGAGGGTCATCCCCTCGACGGAGCCTCGAAGGACGATCGACGGCGCTTTCCGGGAGAGGTCGGGGCCGGCGTAGCGGACGCGGACGCCCCGCTCGCGCGCGGCCCAAGCGAGAAAGTCGGCGAGGGGGCGGCCCTCGATCGCCATCATGGGGACCGCCGCCTCGGCCCAATCCCATCCTTCGCTTCCCTGGGGATCGTCGGCGACGAGGACCTTGGTCCCATCGGCGACGATCACCCGCCCCGCCGCGGCCGTGGCGGGACGGTGCCGGCCGCGGAGCCGGACCTGACCCTCGCGAACACGGACGAGCAGCCGTCCCCCGTCGAGGCGGGCCTGGAACTGCGTCCCGACGTCCTCGAGCGTCCCGTGCGGCGTCTCGATCCGGATCGGCGGCGCCGCGGCGGGCGGCGCTCCCCCGCTGTCCACGTAGATCGCGCCTCGCTTCAGGGCGTACGACGCCGCGTCGGTGACTCCGAGCGCGGTCTCCCGGTCGAGTCTCACCGAGCGGCCCGCCGCGTCGCGAAGGGAGACCCCGCCCCTCGCCTCGGTGAGCAGCGTGCAGCCTGCGGCGAGCGTGGATCGCGCGTCGAGGGGCTCGCGCGACCCCGCGCTTTCGATCCACGCGGTCCCGGCGACCTTCTCGAGCGTCAGGGCGAGCGGGACCGACGGCGCCGGCGCGCGGAGCTCTCGAAGCCCGAGCACCGCCAGCGCGACGACGGCCGCGGCGGATAGCGCCCAGACCATCGTCAGCCGCCGCCGCCGAGCGAGCACGGCCTGCCATTCCGCCCGCGCCGCCTCCCGCAGGCGCGCCTCCCGCTCGCGCGGGATCGCCGGCCGGCGCCCCGTCGCCTGGAGCAGTGCCCCGATCGGATCGTCGCTGCCGCTCATGCTCGCCCCCCCGTCACGATCGAAAACCCCTCGCGGAACGCCTCGCGCGCCCGGGTCAGCAGGGACTCCGCGGCCTTCACCGTGAGCTGCAGCCGGTCGGCGATCTCGCGGACCGGCTCGCCGTCGACGTACTTCCACTCCAGCGCCGAGGCGTACCGCGGAGGCAGCCGGTCGAGCACGACGTGGACGAGCCGCGCATGCTCGTGCCTGGCGACGAGGGCCTCCTGATCGGCCGACCCGGCCGCGAGCGAGTCGAGCGCCGCGGCGATCGCGGGATCGTCCTCGACCAGGCCGACTTGCACCTGGTCGCGCCGCGCGCGGCGGCAGTACTCCGCGATCTCGTGCCGGCAGAAGGTGCAGAGCCATGTGAAGAGCGTCGCCTCGCCGCGGTAGGTCGAGAGCTTCCGGATCGCCGCCGCCATCGTCGCCTGCGCCACGTCCTCCGCCGCGTCCTCGTCGCCGCGAAGGCGCGTCAGCGCGAAGCGGTACAGACCCGGAGCGTACCCGTCGAAGAAGTCCGCGAAGGCGCGCTCGTCCCCGGCGAGCATGCTCGCCACGAGCCCGCGCTCGTCGGCGGCCGCTGTCCTGCGCACCCCCATGTGAGCCCCCGCCGCGGCGAAATCCTTCGCGAAGGATTCTGCCCCCGCCGGCCGTCCCACGGGGCATGAAGATTCCCTACGTCTGCGCGGCCATCTCGATCGTCCTCGCCTCCGGGCAGACTTCGTCCTTCGACCGCTCGAGGGACCGCGGGACCGGCATTCCGACATCGCTGTTCGGGACCTACATCGAGGACGGCGAGCTCCTGGTCTACCCGTTCTACGAGTACACGAAGACGAGCGCATTCGAGTACAAGCCGAGCGAGCTCGGGGTCCCCGGCGAGGCGGACTTCCTCGGCGAGACGGTGGAGCAGGAGTACCTGCTCTTCCTTTCGTACGGATTCGCCGAGCGATTCTCGGTCGAGCTGGAGACCGCGGTCTACGCGAAGACGACGTTCGACAAGGCCCCGAACGATCCCTCCCTCGTCCCCGCGAGGATCGAGGAGTCGGGGTTCGGCGATGTGGACATGCAGCTGCGCTGGCGATGGAGCCGCGAGACGGAGAGCCGCCCGGAGATGTTCAGCTTCTTCGAGCTGACCCCGCCGCTCCAGAAGGACAAGGTGCTGATCGGCACGCGGGACTGGGAGGCCGCGCTCGGGTTCGGCGTGATCCGCGGATACCGGTGGGGAACGATCGGCGGGCGCGCCGCGATCGCCTGGGACGGGGAGGATTCGAAGCTCGACCTGGGCGAGTTCGCGGTCGAGTACTTGAAGCGCGTCTCCCCGCATTGGCGCCTGGTCGCGACGGTGGAAGGCGAGAGCGACGAGCTGTCGCTGATCGGCGAGGCGCAGTGGTTCTTCAGCCGGCGCGCCTTCCTGAAGCTCAACTGCGGGTTCGGCATCACCGAGAAGGCGCCCGACGTCGCCCCGGAGGTCGGGGTGATGTTCCGGTTCTGAGCGAGGCTACAATCCGGCGCTCGATGAGCGCCTATCGATTCTGCCGCACCGACGACATCCCGCTCCTCGTCGAGGCGCTCAACGCATGCAGCCTTCCCCACACGCCGGGCGCCGCGCCGGCCACGGCCGCCGACCTCAAGCGCGACATCCGCGAGCTCGACCTCTGGTGCAGCAGCTGCATGGTCGCGTTCGAGGGGAGCGACCCGATCGGCGTCCTGATCGGCTGCAAGCGCCCGCCGCACACGCTGGTCCGCCGGATCGCCGTGCGCCCCGATCACGTCCGCCGAGGACACGGCCGGCATCTCCTGACCTCGCTGTCGGCGAAGCTCGCGATCCTCGGGCCGAAGCTGCTGGCGGCGGAGGTGGATGCTCTCGACGCGCCGGCTCGAGCGCTGTTCGAGGCCTGCGGCTGGCGCGAGGAACGCCGCTACGCCGACTTCACGCTCGACCCGTCGCTCGCCGAGCCCGCGCCTCGCGGGATCGTCCAGGTCGCCGCCGCGGACGAGGTCACGCACGATCTCCTCCCCGCCGACGATGCGCCGCGCTCGTGGGAGAGGATCCGCGGCACGCTCGTCAAGCGGATGGAGCGGCTCTCCGCGCTGGCGATCGCCTCGATGGAGAGGCTCGAGGCGGCGGCTCTCTACTCGAAGGAAATCGACCGCGTCGCGGTCTGGTCGCTCTCCGCCGTCAGCGACGACGCGCTCGCCACGTTGCTGCGCGACCTGGCGCACCGTGAGCGGGCCCCGGTCGTCATCCCGGGCATCGGCGACGAAGAGATCGAGGCCAGGCGGCTGCTCGCGATAGGCCTGACGCGCGAGGCCGAGCAGATCGGATTCGGGGCCGAGGCGCGAAAGGCCTAGTACGATGGATTCGATGCCGGGCGCCACGATCCGCCTCTACTTCGACTTCATCTCCCCCAACGCGTATCTCGCATGGACGCAGCTTCCGAAGCTCGCGGAGAAGCACGGCGCGTCGATCGAGCCGGTGCCGGTGCTGTTCGCGGCGCTCCTCGAGCGGCACGGGCGCCTCGGCCCCGCCGAGATCCCGGTGCTCATGCGCTGGATGTGGAAGAACGTCCTGCGCAAGGCGACGCTGCTCGGCGTGCCGTTCAATCCGCCGGCCCATCACCCTTTCAACCCGCTCCTCGCGCTGCGGCTCGCGTCGCTTCCCGGCGACGAGAGCCGGCGCCGATCGGTCATCGACGCGCTCTTCCGCGCCGTGTGGGCGCACGGGATCCACGTCAGCGAACCCGAGGCCGTCCAGCGCGTGCTCGATGCCTCCGGGCTCGACGGCGCCAACCTCGTTGCACAGGCGCAACGATCCGAGGCGAAAGTCCGGCTTCGCGAGCAGACCGACGAGGCCCTCGCGAAGGGGGTCTTCGGGGTCCCGACGATGGAGCTAAATGGCGAGATCTTCTGGGGATACGACGATTTCCCCCATCTCGAGCTCGCCCTCGCCGGACGCGACCCGCTCGATCCGGAGAGATGGGGTCGCTGGCCGGCCGCGTTCCAGGCATCCGCAACACGCTCCAGGAAATAGACACGGCCGCGCGGACCGTCGTATAAAGCGGCGGGGGTCCTCGAGGACGCAAATGCGCGCCAAGCTTGCGTGGACCCTGTTCCTTCTCTCCCCCGTCGCCGCATCCTCCGCCGACCCGAGCGTGACGGTGCGGCACTTCACGAAGACGGCCGGGCCGCAGTGGAGCTTCACGATCACCGCACCGCGCGAGACCGCTTCCGCGAAGCTCTGGTGGATCGTGGGCCGGCCGTCTCCCGGGCTGATCGAAGCGAAGACGGCGGACGTCCAGGTGGCGAGCTGCCCCGTGCTCGCATCCCTCGTGGACGAGGCGGCGAAGCTGCGCGTCCCCGAGTCGCCGATCTACGTCACGGACCTCTCGCCGGGTCATCCGGTCGCGCGCTGGGCCAACAAGGCGTGGGAGCAGCTCGCCGTCTGCGCGGACGCCCACCCCGCCAGGCTCGACCCGTAGTCTCGGCGTATCCTCTTTCCTTTCGGGAGCCACCGATGAGGGGAGAGGCCGCCAACCGGATCAAGGTCTGCATGGCGCCGGTCGGCCGCCCGCGGCCGAGATGACCGCGGCCTGGCTCCTGGCTCTCTCGACATCGATCCAGGCGCTGATCGGCCAGCCGGTTCCCGACTGGCCTCCCAAGACGGCCGACGAGTGGGTGCAGGGGGGGCCGCTGACGCTCTCCGAGCTGCGCGGCAGGGTGGTTCTGGTCCGGTTCTTCACCGATCCCGAGTGCCCGTATTGCCGCGCGACGGCGCCGGCTCTCAACGAGCTGCACGCGGAGTTCGCCTCGAGCGGGCTCGTCGTGATCGGGATCTACACGCCCAAGCCGCGCCCCCGCCCGGTGGATGCTCAGGCGGTGCGCGCCGTTGCGGCGTTGTACGGCTTCCGCTTTCCGGTCGCGATCGACGCCGACTGGGGAGCGCTCCGCCGCCTCTGGCTCGACCGCGTGCCCGGCGCCGAGTACACCTCGTCGTCGCTCCTCATCGATCGCGACGGGATCCTCCGCCACGTCCAGAGGGGAGGCGCGTACGCGAAGGATGCCCCCGACGAGCAGGGTCGGCGCGATTACCGGGAGATGCGGAGCGCGGTCGAGACGCTGGTGGGAGGCGGTGTCACACGTCCCAAATAGGATCGGTCGTCTTGCGCCATGACGCGGCGAGGAGCATCAGGCCGGGGACGATGAAGATCGAGAAGAACGGGTCGAAGCGCGTGGCGACCAGCGCCCACGCGCCGAAGACGAGGTAGATGAGCGCGATCACCATGACGGGCGCCAGCGACGCCCCCTCGTCCTTCCGGAATCGGAGGAAGGTCAGGATCACGGTCAGGCCGAAGCCGAGCATCGCGATGCCGCTGAACTGCCAGCCGATCGCGAGCGCCTGGGTGAGATCGGCGGGGGCCTGAGCCGCGGCGAGCTGCCCGCTGAGGTTCTTCCAGCCGAGGATGGAGTGCGCGCCGGCGCTGAGCAGAAGCATCGCCCCCGCGACGAATCCCAGGACCAAGCGTGTGCGTCTCATGCGTGGAAAACAGGGGCCCCGGTCCGTAGCGGGCCGGGGCCCCATCGAGCTGCCGGTCTTGGTGGCGTTGGGTTACCCCGAGTGTGGGTGACCCGTGACGCGCCACGGCGCCCTGAGCTCCCTACGAGGACGCCACCTCCACCGAACGGAAACTATGGCTGTTCAATGGATCACCTCCTTCGTGGGGCGTCTCACTGCGTCGAGGGTCCCAACCCTCGCGGCCCCGCGTCCGCCCAAGGCGCGGATCCGCCGCGCGGCGAAGCCGCCGCGCAAGGAAATAATACACAGGGGCGGCGTGCTAGTCTTCCCCGATGAAGTCGTACCACGACATCGTCGGAGACGGCGGCTCGAACATCCTCGAGCAGGTCGCCGACCAGAAGGAGCGGATCGCCCGCGCGCTCTCGGGCGTGCGGCACCGCGTCGCGGTCGGCTCGGGGAAGGGCGGGGTCGGCAAGAGCACGGTGACCCGGGCGCTCGCCGGGGCCCTCGCCGGCCGCGGGCTGTCGGTCGCCATCGCGGACGCCGACTTCAACGGGCCGACGCAGGCGCAGATGACCGGCCTGCTCGGCGCGGTCCCGCTCCCCGGACCGAACGGGATCGATCTCCCCCGCTCGCGGGACGGCGTCGGGGTGTTCTCGGTCGGAGGCTTCCTCGGCGAGGCCGAGCCGCTCGACTTCGCGTCGGTCAGCCGCGGTGACTCGCACACCTGGCGCGCCACGCGGGAGTTCGCGGCGCTCGGCGAGGTCCTCGCGTCGGTCGCGTGGGGGCCGCTCGACGTGCTCTTCTTCGACCTCCCGCCGGGGACCGAGCGCACGATCCAGTACGCCGAATTCCTCGGCGACGGCGCCGCGTTCGTCCTGGTCACGATCCCCTCGGAGATCTCGCGCGGAGTGGTCGCGCGCTCCGTCGCCGCGCTCGCCCCTCGCCGCAACCCCGTGCTCGGCTACGTGGAGAACATGAGCGGGTACTACTGCGCCGATTGCGACCGGGTGAAGCCGCTGTTCCCCGAGGTGCGCGACGGGGTCGCGCTCGACCTCCCCTGCCTCGGCCGGGTCCCGTTCGATCCCGGATTGGCCTTCGCCTGCGACCGGGGACTGGACTTCAACGACCTTCCCGATACCTCTGCGACGCGCGCGCTCTCCGCGATCGCCGGACGCCTCGTCGAATCCCTGGAGACCCTCGGATGAAGTTCCTCTGCGTCCCCTGCGACCAGCCGATGAAGATCGCGACCGTGACCCCGCCGGACCGCGGCTCGATTTCGGTGACGTACAGCTGTCCCGCCTGCGGCTACGAGATGGCGATGCTGACGAACCCGTTCGAGACGCAGCTCGTCTCGTCGCTCGGCGTTCGGGTCGGTCCGGAAGGTCCGGTCGAGAGCGACGCGCCGCGATGCCCGTTCTCCGGGATGGTCTCCGCGGCGCGCGAGGACGCGCCGGTCGAGGCTCCCGCCGGGGTGCGCTGGACCCCCGAGGCCGCGGCGCGGATGCAGGGGATCCCCGAGTTCGTGCGGCCGATGGCGAAGTCCGGTGTCGAGAAGTTCGCGCGGGAGAGCGGGCACGAGGAGATCACCCTCGCCGTGCTCGACGAGGCACGAG
>DASRJG010000074.1:0-8556 GCA_035649595.1 Candidatus Polarisedimenticolaceae bacterium | reverse complement strand
CCTCTTCTTCGCGCGCTACAGCATCCCCGACTGGCAGCTGCGCTTCCGCGTGCTCGGGCGGCCGGCCTGGGTCGAGCGGGAGGTCCGGCCGAGGATCGACGCCGCGCTCGGCCCCGTGCGCGCCGAAGGACTGTTCGAGGAGGTCGAGTTCGCGGAGTACCAGCGGGAATGGGAGCGCTACGGAGGCGAGCGCGGGATGATCCTCGCCGAGCAGGTCTTCCTCCACGACTCCGTCGCCGCCCTCGACCTGATCGACGCCGAATCGCGGGGCGCCCTCGCCAAGACCCGGCGCGAGTACAGCCTCGTCTACGTCGAGAAGTTCCTGGACTTGATGGGGTTCGACCGGAGGGCGCGGATCGCCTACTACGAGTTCGCCCACTCGTGGCCGATCCGCGACGGCGACTGGAACGACGACGACCTGCGCGCCCTCGACGCCAAATACGAGGCGCTCGCCCCCGGGCTGCGCGACCTCCTGTTCGGCGAGCAGAGCGCCGACCCCTCCGTGCAGCTCGGAGGGGAGGAGCCGGCGCGGATCGCGGCGACCTGTCTCGAGGCGACCCGGCCGGCGATCGACGAGGTGCTCGCGCTCCACCGGAGCGGCCGGCTGCCCCAGGACATCGTCAACCTCGCCTGGTCGTACACCCACATGCACTGCAACCGCCTCGGCATCGACGCGATGCCGGAAGCGATCCTCCGCTACTTCCTGTGGCGGCTCTACACGAGCGCTTGACCAGGCTCCTCCTCCTCCGCCACGCGACGCGCCCGTTCGCATCCCTCGAGCCCTTCCGCGGCGCGCGGGCGGAGGCGGCGGCCGAGGCCCTGCGCGACCTCGAAGAACGCGCCGCCGTCGAGATCGCCTCGCTGGAGGATCTCCTCTACGCGGTGGCGGGACCGCCGTCGCCGGCGAACCCCGCGCGTCTCGCGATCCTCGCGATCCGGAGGGACCTCCACAACCGCCGCCCCTGGACGCCCGCGCCTCTCCCCGACGCGATCGCAGCCGGGCTCGACGCGCATGCCGCCACGATCGCGGCGCTGGCGGCCGCGGAGGCCGCCTGGAGCGAGGCCTTCGCCCGCGACCTCGACGCGGGACGCGCCGCGGTCACCGCCGCCTGCGGCGAGCCGCTGGTCGCGAAGGCGCTCGCGCTCGCCGGACGCGCCCTCGCGGAGAAGGTCCGCGCCCTGGCGACGAAGCCCGCGGCGTCCTGGGGACACGGGGAGCGGCATGCCGCCTCGAAGGCCCTCGCCTACCTGGCGCGGTTCGCGACCAAGACGAGCCCGAACTCCCTCTTCTGCGCGACGGCGCTCGCGAACGCCGCAGGAGACACGCTCGCGCACGACGGCGCTCCGCGGATCGAGCGGCTGGACTGGCTGCTCTCGGTCGCCGAGGTGAGGAAGATCGCCTGCGTGCTCGCCGCCGACCCCGCGGTGGAGCGAGCGGTCCTCCCCCGCCCCAACCCCACCCTCCGCGAGGACGACGGCTCGCTCCTCTTCTGGCGGTTCGCCTCCGCGCGGAACGCGACGGACGACGAGGCGCTCTCCAGGGTGCGCGACCATCCGGTCCTCCGGGTGGCACTCGAGGAGGCGCGGGGCGCTTCGCTCCCCGAGCTGCGGGAACGGGTCGCCGCGCGGTGCGGCCTCGAGCCGGCGCAGCTCGCGCCGTTCCTCCGTCAGGCGATCGAGCGCGGGGCCCTGATCGGGGAGATCGAGATCCCGTACAACGAGCGGCGCCCCCTGCGCTACGTCGCCTCGAGAGCGGCGGAGGCCGGGTCCGAGGCTCCCTGGATCGGGCCGGCCCTCGCGATCGAGCGCGAGGTCGATGCCCTGACCGGCGTCTCGCGCCTCGGAGCGATCGCGGCGGCCCTCGAGTCCCTTCCGCACGTGCGGCCGATCAACCGCGACGAGCTGTTCCGCGTGGACGCCGCCTCGGCGGCGCGCGTCACCGTTCCCGCGGCGGTTCTCGACGACCTCCGCGCCGGATTGCGCCCCTACGCGCGCCTGTTCGCGACCCTGTACCCCGCCGACCGGTACCTCGGCGGCTGGGCGGACCGGTTCCTCGCGCGGTTCGACGCCGACCGCGACGTCGAGCTGATGGACGTCTACCGCGTGCTGACCGAGCAGGGCGACACCTACCGCCCCGCGGCGTTTCCCGAATCCGAGGGCGCGAGCGACGCGATGCGGCGCGTGCGCGAGCACCTTGCGGACGCCGCCCGGAGCGCATCGCCTGGAGAAGCGATCCCCTTCGACGACGAGGTCCTCGGGCGGCTGATCCCCGATGCCCCCGACCCGAGATGGGCGTGCGGCGTCCTCTTCCAGATGACCGCCGCCGGCACCCTCTTCCTCAACGGTCTGTTCCAGGGCGCCGGGCTCTCCCTCTCGCGCTTCGCGCACCTGCTGGGGGACCGGGTCATCGACGAGCTCCGCCGCGCGTGGTCGGTGGTCGAGCGCTCCGGGGCCGTCGTCGCCGAGATCACCTACAACCACCTCGGACGGACGGCGAACGCGGGACTCCGGCCGTCGATCTTCGCGCACGAGATCGAGCTCCCCGGCGACCGCGCCTCCCCGGGGGCGCACGTCCTCGGCCTGCGCGACCTGGTGGTCCGGTACGACAGCGCCTCCGCGCGGTTCGTGCTCACGCGACGCGGCGAGGCGACCGAGGTGATCCCCGTCATCAACAGCGGGGTCAACCCGGTCGGGTTCATCTCGTTCCTGGTGGCGATCGGCGAGCAAGGGCTCCAGCCGATCGGCTACTTCCCCGGCTTCGACGTCCCCGGCGTCGTGCGGTGGCCCCGGGTGGTCTCCGGGCGCCTGGTCCTGTTCCGCGAGCGATGGGTCTTCCGCCACGGGGAGCACCCGGCCCCGGGGAGCACGCTCGAGGCCTTCGCGCGCGAGACCCTCCGCTGGCGCCGGCGGTGGTCCCTCCCCCGTCACGTCTTCGTCCACTCCTCGCACGAGCCCAAGCCGCGCTACGTCGATCTCGCCTCCCCCGTCTTCCTCGATCTCCTCCGCCGGGACCTCGCCGCGATCCCCGAACCGCGCGAGGCGACCCTCCACGTCACGGAGATGGCGCCGGGACCGGAGGAGCTGTGGCTCTCGGGGCACGCCGCGGAGGTCCTGGTTCAGATGGACGGATAATCGGCGCATGGACGATTCGTACCGGGGCATCGCCCGCCACTACGACCTCCACGGCTGGGATTGGTACACCACCGCCTACGGAGCGCAGCTCGTCGCGCTCCTCCGCGCGCGCGGCCTCGGCCCCGGCGCGAGAGTGCTCGACGCGGGGTGCGGGACCGGGAGCCTCGCGCTGATGCTGGCGCGCGAAGGGTTCCGCGTCACGGCGGCGGACCTCTCGGCCGACATGATCGAGCGCGCGCGCGCCAAGGACGCGGCCGGCTCCGTGGACTGGCGCGTCGCCGACCTGACCGCGATGGACCTCGGCCTCACGTGCGACGCGCTCGTCAGCGTCGCCGACGTCTTCAATCACTTCGAGACCCTCGACGTCTGGGAGACGGTGCTCCGCCGCGCGCGCGCGCACCTGCGCCCCGGCGGGACCGTGTTCGTGGATGCGATGACGAGCCACGGGCTCGCGCAGATGGACCAGCAGTCGGTGCAGGAGCGCGGCGGCGTGACCTTGATCCTCTCGATCGTCTTCGAGCCGCGCTCGCGCCGGTCGACCTTGAAGGTGACGTCGTTCGCGCCGGCCGGCGCGCCGGGACTCTTCGAGCGCGCGCAGGAGACGATCAGCGAGTGGGGTCAGCCCGTCGTGGAGGCGATGGAGCGCTTCGAGCGGGCGGGGTTCCGGGAGGTGGAGCGCGTCTGGAGCGACGCCGCCGACCCCGAGACCAGCACTCGGATCACGATCGTTGCGCGCGCCTGATCCGTTCGAGCACTTCGCCGCGCTCGGCGTGGACCGTGAGGACGAGGAGGTCCCCCTCCCGCCCCCAGCGCAGCGCCGCCTCGACCCCTTCCACCTCGGAAGAGGCGCGCTCGATCCTCGACGCATCCGCGCCCGCGCGCGCGAGCTCGTCCTCGATCAGCCGCGGGATCTCCCCCGGCGCGCGGCCGCGTAGGTACGCCTCCATCTCCTTGATCACCACCCGGTCGGGCGCGAGCGCCCAGGCCGCCCGCGCCAGCTCGCGGATCGCGCCGTCGTCCCGGTCGCCCGCCTGCCCGATCAGGATCAGGCGCCGCTTCGCGTCGATCGACCGCGCCAGCATCACCAGCGCCCGCATGCCGTGGGGGTTGTGCGCGTAGTCGATCAGGACGCGGACGCCGCCGAGGTCGACGAGGTTCGCCCGTCCCGGGTTCTCCCGCGTCGTCCCCTCGAACGACGCGAGACCGCGGTCGATCGCCTCCCGCGGAACCCCGAGCGCCTCCGCCAGCCGCGAGGCGGCCATCGCGTTCGCGACGTTGTGCGGAGCGCCCCCGCCGAAGGCGATCGGGATCCGGGAGAGCGCGCGCGTCTCCTCGGACGGGGCGAGCGAGAACCACGCGACCCGCGCGCCGAGCGTCTTTCCGCGGGCGGCCAGCACCGGGTCGTCCGCGTTGAGGACGACGGTCCCGCCGGGCCTCACCACCCGGGCCACGAGCAACTTCACGTCCGCGACGTCCTCGACCCCGCGAACGCCGAACTCCCCGATGTGGTCCTCGGCGACGTTCGTGATCGCGGCGGCGTCGATGCGGGGGAGGACGAGGCCGCGCCGCTGCATCCCTCCGCGGGCGGTCTCGAGGACCGCGACCTCGACGCGAGGATCGCGAAGGATCCGGCGCGCGCCCTCGGGGCCGGAGTAGTCCCCGGACCCGATCGACTCGTCCCCGACGCGAAGGCCGTCGGTCGTAGTCAGGCCGGGGACGCGCCCCGCGGCGGCGACGATGGTGCCGAGCAGGCGGACCGTCGTGGTCTTCCCGTTCGTTCCGGTGACCATCGCGACCGGGACGTCGTGCACGCGATCCCACGGAACGTCGCGGGGCTCGGGAAGCCCGTCCCGCGGGAAGACGACGCTCCCGCGGCCGAGCCCGAGGGAGACGCCTCGATCGTCCGGGACGAAGGCCACGCCCCGCGACTTCGCCGCCGCGGCCAGCGCCAGCAGGGCGGGGCTGCGCTCCTCCGCGATCGCGCGGATCAGGTCCCCCGTGTCCTTCGCCGGCGCTCCCGCCATGCGCTCGAAGGCGAGCTCGGCGACCTCGGTCGCCGCGTACAGCGCATCCGCCGGGGCGGTGACGAAGAGGCTCAGGTCGCTCCCCGACAGACGCGTCACCGGCGTCTCTCCTTCCCAGCCGACCTCGCGGAGGATCCCGGTGAGCTCCCGCGTCCAGGCGGCGACGACTCCGGCCGGGTCCTCCCCTTCGAGAGCGACGTCGAGGACGGCGCCGGGGCGGTTGGCAAAGAGGCTCACGCCCGGGACGCGGCGTGAATCCCGGACCTTCGCCATGCGTTAGTCTTCGGCTTCCATCGGAAGCCAGACCCCGCGCTCGTCGCGCATGAGCGGCTGCGTCTCGTCGTACGCCGGCTCGTCGGTCGCGGCGAGGGGCGCCGGCGGCGTCTCGGCCGGCGGACGCGCCGTCGTGACGTCGGGACGGAAGTAGATGATCTGCTTCCAGCTGCGGACGATGTTGTCCCCGAGCGCGAGCAGGAGGTCCCCGGGGGCGCACATCCGGAGCGCCGCGTCCAGCGCCTCGCTCTCGCTCGGGATCACGTCGATCGCGCGCGGGTCCACGCCCTGCTCCAGCAGCACGTCGCGGAGGAGGTTCGGGATCTCGTCGGGAGCGCGGCCGCGAAGGCTGTCGTCCCGGCGGCAGACGTAGCGGTCGAAGGTGCCGGCGGCGATCTTCGCGATCTCGCGGACGTCCTCGTCCCGGCGGTCGCCGGGGGCGGCGAGCACGCAGATCTTGCGCCCCTTCGTCTCCAGCCGGCGGACCATCCGGCACATCGCCTCCACGGCCGCGGGGTTGTGCGCGTAGTCGAGGATGACCTTGAAGCCGTGCTCGTCGAAGATGTTCATCCGTCCGGGCGCCTGGAAGAAGGAGGTGTCGAACGTGCGGAGTCCGTGACGGATGTTCTCGAGCTTGACCCCCATCGCGTAGGCCATCGCCGCGGCGAACATCGCGTTCTGGACGTTGTGCGCGGCCTTCCCCTCGATCGTCGCGGGGATCAGGTGGGTCCACAGCAGCGGCATGTGGGCCCCCTTCTCGTAGAGCGTGATCATCTCGCCGTTGATCCCCTGCTCGAGCACGCAGGCGCGCCCCCCGGCGCGGATGTGCGCGGCGACCAGCGCGTGGCGCGGGTTCATGGTGACGTAGCAGAGCGACGCCGCCTCGGTGTGCCCGCCCATCTTGAGACAGAGAGGATCGTCGGCGTTGAGGACCGCCGTGTCGCGCGCGACCTCGATCAGGACCCGCTTCACCTTCGCGAGGTCCTCGAGGGTCCCGATCCCGCGGAGGCCGAGGTGGTCGGAGGTGACGTTGAGGCAGGCCGCGACGTTGCACCACCGGTAGCCCATCCCCGCGCGGAGCAGCCCCCCGCGCGCCTGCTCGAGGACCGCGACGTCCACGGCGGGATCGCGGAGCACCATGCGGGAGGCGATCGGGCCCGTCATGTCCCCGTCCACCGTCTTGTGTCCGTCGATGTAGACGCCGTCGGTCGTCGCCAGGCCGACGACGTTCCCGTTCAGTTTGAAGACGTGCGCGAGCATCCGCGCCGTGGTCGTCTTGCCGTTGGTCCCGGTGATGGCGGCGATCGGGATCCGCGAGGGGGTCCCAGGGGGGAAGAGCATGTCGATGACCGGCCCCGCGACGTCGCGCGCCGTGCCCTCCGACGGCGCGACGTGCATGCGGAACCCCGGCGCCGCGTTGACCTCGCAGATGGCGCCGCCCGCCTCGCGGTACGACCGGCCGACGTCCTCGGTCAGGAAGTCCACGCCGCACACGTCGAGCCCGATCGCCTTCGCCGCGCGCTGGGCCATCTCCCGGTTGTCGGGGTGCACGAGGTCCGTGACGTCCACCGCCGTCCCGCCCGTGGAGAGGTTTCCGGTCGAGCGGAGGTAGACGATCTCCCCCGCCGCGGGGACCGTTCCGCGGCCGTAGCCGCGCAGCGCGAGCAGCCGCTCGGCCTGGCCGTCCAGCTCGAGCTTGGTCAGGACCTTCTCGTGCCCGATCCCGCGCCGCGGGTCATCGTTGACGATCGCGACCAGCTCTTCGACGGTGTGGCGTCCATCCCCGACGACGTGCCCGGGCACGCGCTTGGAGACGGCGATCAGCGCGCCGTCCACCACGAGCATCCGGTGGTCCTGCCCGGTGATGAAGCTCTCGATCACGACGCTCCGGCTGTAGAGGCGCGCCTCGCGGAAGGCCGTGCGGACCTGCTCGCCGTCGGTCATGCCGATCGACACGCCGCGGCCGTGGTTCGCGTCGAACGGCTTCACCACGACCGGATGGCCGATCCCCTCCGCCGCTCGCACCGCGTCCTCCTCGGAGGTGACGAGCTTCTGCTTGGGGACCGGGAGCCCGAGGTCCGCCAGCAGGCGGTTCGTCTCCTCCTTGTCGGAGGCGATCTCGACCGCGATGTGGCGCGTACCGCTGGTGACGGTCGCCTGGAGCCGCTTCTGGAACCGGCCGTGCCCGAGCTGGATCAGCGAGTACTCGTTGAGCCGGAGCCACGGGATCCCGCGCTTCTCGGCGGCGCGGACGAGGGAGGCGGTCGAGGGGCCCAGCGCCCTCCGCTGCGCGAAACGGATGAAGGCGTCCCTCTCGCTCGCGAACTCGAACCCCGCCGGCACGGATCCCTCGGGACGGAGGCTCGCGGGGAGCAGGGCGTGGAGAACGGTCAGCGCGAGTCGCCCGGCCTCGGTGCCGACGTCCGCCTGCTCGTACTCGTAGACGACCTCGTACTGCCCCGGATCTCCTGCCGCCCGTGTCTTTCCGAAGGTCACGGGGGTGCCCGCGACGTTCTGCAGCTCGATCGCGACGTGCTCGAGCACGTGGCCGAGCCAGGTCCCCTCGTCCTCGCGCATCCGCCGGACGAAGCCGCCCGGCTCCCCGTACGAGCAGCCGTGCTCGGCGAGACCGGGGAGCGCGGCGAGCATCCGCCCCTGGAAGTCGGAGCCGAGACGCGCGGTCGGCCAGGCCTCGAGCGGTCCGAGATCCACCACCAGGCGGATCACCGGGAACTTCGCGTAGAGGCTGGGACCGAGATAGACCGAGCGGGACAGGACCTTCACGGGGTCTTCACCGCGGCGGCCCGCGCGCGCCGCGCGTCGAGGTCGAAGGAGCCCCCGGCGACGAGGACGTGGAGGCGGATGCCGACGATCGACACCGGCTCCCCCTTCTTCACCGCGTCGATCGAGGTGTGCTCGACGTCGCCGGGATCGACGACGGTCACGCTCCCGCTCCCGGCGACCTCGATCACGTTGTCGGCGCCGATGAACGCGGCCGTGTCCTCGTCGAGCCCGACGCCGACGGCGAACGGGTTGTACGCGAGCGCCGTGAGGAGGCGGCCGAGGCGATCACGCTGGCGGAAGTGCTGGTCGATGAGGATGCGGTTCGTGAGCCCCCAGCCGGGGA
>DASRJG010000073.1:0-56614 GCA_035649595.1 Candidatus Polarisedimenticolaceae bacterium | reverse complement strand
CGCCACGTACGCGAACGGAAGCTCGGCGGGATACCGCGTGATACGCGTCCGCGCGCGCAGGTCGCGCAGGAGACGATTCTCCACCTCCTGCGCGTGATCGAGCGCGATGGCCCTTCGCGCCCCTTCCCGGCGCCGCGCCTCCGAGGCGGCGGGATCGTCCGGCGGCTCGAGCAGGAACAATAGGACGCTCGACTCGAACGGAAGCGGGGCGCTCACCTCCCCCGGCCTCAGCGCGCGCACCGCCCCGGCGATGCTGTTCGGCAAGGCGTCGAGATCGGACTCCCCCGGGACGTCGGGGATGGAATCGGCGCCGTAGGCGCCCTCCGCTTCGGCGAACGAGAGCTTTCTCGAGAGGATCTCCTGCCGGACCCGCGTGGCCTCGGGGTAGGACGCCAGCCGCAAGGTGCGGAGGGAGCCGGGGGTCGCGGCGGGAGCGGCGTGCGCCGCGAGCCATGAATCGATCTCCGCATCGCTCACGTGGACCTCCGTCCGGACCACGGATTCACGGAGCTTCTGGATCGTCAGATCGCGTCGTGCCGACGCCGTGGCCGCCGGTGAGGCGGGAGGTCCGTCGGCGAGATAATCCTGGAGCTCCTCGTCCGAGACCGTGACCTTCCGGCGCGTCGCCTCCTGGAACAGCAGCTCGCCGTCGAGGAAATCATCGAACAGCCGGCTCTTGACCCGAGCGAGGTCCCCCGGCGCAGGCGACTCGTCGGCCGCGTCGTGCACGAGATTCGCGTCGAGGTAGGCCTGCAGCTCCGCGGCCGTCAGAGACCGCTGCCCGACCAGGGCGACGACCCGCGTCCCGAGATCGGGGGCGGCGCGGTTGCACGCCGCGGCCGCCGTCATCGCGAGGACCGACGCGACCCGCCGACCGAGGCGACCGACCATGGCGAGCATGGTGGATCGGGTGGGCGGCGCGGCGCAAGGCTTTCCGCTCACGCGCCGGCCGCATCTTCGAGGATGCGGCGCACCGTGCCGATCCGCTCCGACGGCGCGTCGGGAGCGGCGAGACTCAGCAGACCGGAGGGCGAGATCGTTCCGCCGCGCCGTGAGACCAGCTCGACCAGCCGCTGGGGGTCGACCGGCGCGGTCTCGCGAAATCGCAGCTGGAGCTTGGCCTCCACCACGTCGACGCTCTTGACGCCGGCTCGCTCGGCGGCCAGTCGGAGCCGGGCCATGTCGAAGAGGTTGCGACCCGGCGCCGGAAGGTGCCCCCACCGGTCCTCGGATTCCGTCTGGAGCCGGTCCACCTCGGCCGCGTCCCGCGCGACCGAAAGACGCTTGTAGAGCGTCAGACGATCGCCGACGTCGGGCATGTAGCTCTCGGGCAGCTTGATGTCGATCGCCAGGTGCAGCGAGACCGGTGGTCTCTCCTCGACCGTCTCGCCCCGCAGCTCCGAAACCGCCCGCTCGAGCATCTGGCAGTAGAGGTCGAACCCTAGAGCGGCGATGTGTCCGTGCTGGCGCGATCCGAGGAACTCGCCGGCCCCGCGGATCTCCAGGTCCGCGGCCGCCAGCCGGAAGCCGGAGCCGAGCTCGCTGAACTCCTGGAGCGCCTTCAGGCGGCGGCGTGCGGATTCGGAAAGCGTGTGGCCCCCGGGGATCAGGAAGTACGCGTACGCGTGCTGCACGCTGCGCCCTACGCGTCCCCGAAGCTGGTAGAGCTGCGCCAATCCGAGACGATCGGCGCGGTTGACGAGAATCGTGTTCGCGCGAGGGATGTCGAGTCCGTTCTCGATCAACGTCGTGGTGACCAGGACGTCCGCCTCGTCATGGATGAATCGGAGCATCACCCGCTCGAGCTCCCGCTCCGGCATCTGACCGTGCGCGACCACGATGCGCGCCTCGGGGACGAGCTCCTCCAGAGCCCGGACCAGCGCGGGGATGGTCTCCACACGGTTGTGCACGAAGAAGACCTGGCCCTGGCGGCGAAGCTCCTGCCGGATCGCCTGGGCGACGACGTTCTTCCGGAACGGAACGAGATACGTCTGGATCGCGGTGCGGCCCGGAGGCGGGGTCTCGATGATCGACAGATCACGGACCCCCGCGAGCGACATCTGGAGAGTTCTCGGGATCGGGGTCGCGGTCATGGACAGCACGTCGATGCCGACCGAGAGCTGCTTCAGGCGCTCCTTCGCGGCGACGCCGAAGCGCTGCTCCTCGTCGACCACCAGCAGCCCCAACCGCCGGAACGCGACGTCCTTCGAGAGGAGCCGGTGCGTCCCCACCACCATGTCGATCGACCCGGCGAGGAGCGCCTCGAGGGCGCGGCGCGTCTCATCAGGACTCCGGAAGCGGGAGACCATCTCGAGCACGACGGGGAACGGGGCGAACCGCTCGCGAATCGTCTCGAAGTGCTGCGCGGCAAGGACGGTCGTCGGGGCGAGGAGGGCGACCTGTTTTCCGTCCATGACCGCCTTGAACGCCGCGCGGACCGCCACTTCCGTCTTTCCGAATCCCACGTCGCCGACCAGGAGCCGGTCCATCGGCTTGGGCTGTTCGAGATCGTCCTTCACCTCGCGGATGGCGCGCTCCTGGTCCGGAGTCAGCTCGAACGGAAACGCCGCCTCGAGCTCCGCTTGCCAAGCCCCGTCGGGCGCGAACGCGTGCCCTGCCGCGGCGCGCCGCCGCGCGTAGAGCTCCAGGAGCTCCTTCGCCATCGACACGACGGACTTCCTCACGCGGCTCTTGACCTTCTCCCACCCGGTCCCACCGAGCCGGTCGAGCGCCGGACGATGGCCGGCGACCCCGCTGTACTTCTGAACGAGATCCAGCCTGTCGGTCGGCACGAACAACCGGTCGGCTCCCTGGAACTCCAGGACCATGAAGTCGCGGTTGAGGCTCGCGCCCTTCGGCCGCCCGAGACCCGCGTACCGGGCAACGCCGTGATCGACGTGGACGACGAAGTCTCCGACCTTCAGGTCGCGAAAGTCGGAGAGAAACGCCGCTCGCGCGCCGGGCTTCCGGTCCCGCGCGTGCTTGTCCTCGCCGAAGATCTCCCGCTCCGAGTAGACGACCAGCTTCTCGTCCGGACACTCGAACCCCTCGCGCAGGCCGGCGACGGCGATCGTCGCCGTGGTCTCGTACTCGTCGAGGATCTCCGCCAGGCGCTTGGCGCTTCCCGGGGTCCGCAGGACGCAGACGACGCGCTCCCTGCGCCGGGAGCTTTCGGCGAGAGCCCCCGCGAACTCGGCCGCGCGTCCGGCGAACGAGCGCGCCCGCCGGGCCGACCAGACCGCCTGAGTCGCGGTGCCCGGTTCCCCCGAGGCCAGCTCCCGAAACGCGATCGCGTTCGATCGCAGGGTCGCGATCGCGTCCGTCTCGGGAACGAACAGGATGCCCGGCGGGGGCAGCACCCGGTCGCCGCTCTTCTCGTGGGAGAGACGCAGCTCGTGACCGGCTCGCAGGATCTCCTCCTCGACGCGCTCGGGCTCGTCCACGGCGACCGTCGCGCCTCCCGTGTGCTCGAAGAGCGTCGCGGGGTTCGCGGCCGTGAGCGCCGCCAGCGCCTCGAACGCCGGCAGGTGGCCTTCGGCACGGAGCGCCTCGAGCTTCGCGCGATAGGCCTGCACCGGACCGTCCTCCTCCCGCGCGCGACGCGCGCCGGCCTCGAGGTACGCCCCGAGGCGGAGGACGGCGTCGTCCGTGGCGGGGTTCTCGACGGCCGGCCCGACGACGGCCTCGCGGAGCGGCCGCGTCGAGCGCTGGTGCTCGGGATCGAACGCCCGCAGCGACTCGATCGTGTCGCCGAAGAGCTCGATACGGACCGGCTCGTCGGATTCCGGAGGGAACACGTCGACGATCCCGCCCCGTCGGGAGATCTCCCCCGGCGCCGCCACGGTGTCGGCTCGGCGGTATCCGGCGCGCAGGCTGTCGAGGACGAAGCGGTCCGGGGCGAGCGTGTCGCCGACCCTGAGCGTTCGTGCGCTCGCCGTGACGGCGTCCGGCGACGGAAGCCACGACAGGGTCGCGCGGGCCGGGACCAGGAGGAGGTCCAGCTCGCCGCGCCCCAAGCGACCCAGCGCTCGAACCCGCTCGCGCTCGATCTCGGGATGAGGGGGAATGTCGTCGTACGGGTCCGCATCGAGCGCAGGAAACGGGACGACGCGCCGAGGGTCGCGCCCGATGAGCGTCGCGAACGCGGCGAGGTCGCGCTGCCAGGCTGCGACGCCGGTGTCGTCGGGAACGACGAGGACCAGCGTGCGCCCGGTCTGCTCGAGCAGGAGAGCCACGACCGCGGCGCGCGCGGGACCGGTCAGACCGGTGACGGCGACGGACGGCCCGGTGCGGAGGAGCGCGCGCTCGAGCGCGGCGTAGGCGGGGGCGTGGAGGAGAGGTGCGAGGAATCCGGGTCCCCCGCTCATGAGCCGGCGGAATCTCCTCGCGACGGGTTGTAGAGCCCCCGCCGGAACCGCCAGCGCACGCGCACCACGTCCAGGAGCATGTTGAGGGGATCCCCGACGAGCGACACCTTCGATCCCACCGCGTTCCGCCAGATCACCGGCACTTCCGCCACGGCGAGCCGGAAGCGCTCGCAGAGGAACAACAGCTCGACGTCGTACGCGAACCGATCGATCTGCATCTTTTCCACGAGGGGAAGCACCCGGTCACGGTCCATGAGCTTGAAGCCGCACTGGGTGTCGCGGTACGTCAGACCGGTGAGGCCGCGGATGATCCGATTGAATCCGCGGCCCATGAGCTGGCGCAGCCACCCCTGCCGCACCTGGACGTCCGAATCCGCCAAGGCCCGCGATCCGATCACGACGTCCAGATCGCGGTCGCGCATGATCGCCGCCAGCTTTCCGTGCTCCTCGATCGGCGTCGACAGGTCGGCGTCGGTCACGAGGACGAACCGGCCGGCGGCCTGGGTGATGCCATGGCGCACGGAGAACCCCTTGCCGCGGTTCTCGCCGTTGCGGAGGACCCGGCCGCGCTTCGCGCGCAGCGCTCTCGCCGCCAGCTCCGCGGTGCCGTCGGTCGAGCCGTCGTCGACGACGACGATCTCCGCGTCGACGTCCCCCGCGGCGAGATACGCGCCGATCTTGTCGAGGGATTCCCCCAGGCGTCGCTCCTCGTTGTAGGCGGGCACCACGATCGACAGGAACGGCCGGGAGGCGACCGGCGTCATGGGGTCGTTGCCCTCCCCGGAACGGGCAGCGCTCCGCCGCTCTCGACGAAGCGATCGTAGGCGACGACCTGCCCGCCGCGGACGACGTAGAGGCGCGGGTACTGGACCACGTCCCCCTTCGGGTCGAACACCATGCGTCCGGTCGCGCCCTCGTAGGCGTCCATATGGAGGAGCGCGGCGCGAAGCTCGTCCGCGTCCCACGAGCCCGCGCGCTCGGCCGCGGCCGCGAGGACGCGCACGGTGTCGTAGGCGTGCGCGGCGTAGACGTCCGGGTCTTCACCGAACCTGGCGCGGAACGCCGTCACGAACGACCGCACGGGAGGGTCGCTCGACGTCGCGTCGAAGCTGGGCATCGGGAAGACCAGGTTCTCCGCCGCGGGACCCGCGGACCGTATGAGCTCGGGAGTGGTCGCCGACGTCCCCAGCAGGATCGCGCGCTGCCCCGCCCCCCTCAACGCGGAGAGGGCGATCGCGAGGTCGGCGGAGTACGCCGGGATGTAGATCCCGCGCGCCGCCGCCGGCGCGACCGTGCCGACCGCGCTCGTGATCGACGACGCGTCCCCCTCCGTGAACGAGGCCGAAGCGACGATGCTTCCGCCCGACGCGCGGAACCGCTCGTCGAACACCCGTGCCAGCGAGACGCCGTAGTCGTTGTCGACCGAGAGGATCGCGACGCGATCGAGTCCCAGGTCCCGCGCGAACTCCGCCATCGAGGCCCCTTCCAGGACGTCGGACGGGAACGTGCGGAACACGTAGTCCCCCGCCTCGGAGATCTGCGGTGCCGACGCCGAGGGCGAGAGGAGCACGACGTGGCGGCGCTCGCAGTAAGGCGCGAGCCTGAGGGTCACGGTCGACGACACCGCGCCGAGCACCGCCGTGACGCGCTCGCGCTCGACGAGCTCTTTCATCGCGGCCAGACCGATCTCGGGATTGGTGGAGTCGTCCCGGTACAACAGGGTGAGCTTGCGCCCCTCGACCCCGCCCGCCGCATTCACCTCGTCGACCGCGAGATCGAATCCGCGAGCCACCTGCGCGCCGTACGCCGAAGCCGCCCCGCTGCGCGAGACGATCGCCCCGACGCGGGCGGGCTCGCCGCAGCCCGCGGCGCAGGCGAGCGCGACGACGGCCGGCAGGATGCGCTTCACCGCGCCGTCAGGCGCGTACCCGGCCGGCGACGTGCAGCCGCGTGAGCGCCTTCTTCAGGGAGGTCTCGATCAGGACCATGTCCTGGTCCGAGAGCTTCGCCGCTTGTTTCATCGCCTCTTCGGCGCGCTGCTTCGCCTCGCGGGCCCGCGCGACGTCGATCTCCCGCGCGGACTCGCACAGGCGAGCCAGAATCGTCACACGATCGGGAAGCACCTCCACCGCGCCTTCGGCCACCGCTAGGTAATGCGTGCCGCTCGCGTCGCGATACGTGATCTCCCCCACGCCCAGCTGCGTGAGCAGCGGAGCGTGCCCGGGAAGGACGCCGAAGTACCCCTCGATCCCCGGGAGCACGATCTCCGATACCTGCACCGACAGGACCTTGCGGTCGGGCGTCACGATCTCGAGCTCGATCGTGTCGCTCACGCGGTTGCCTTCAGCTTCTCGGCGGCCTCCCGCGCCTCGTCCAGGGTGCCGACGTACAGGAACGCCTGCTCCGGCATGTCGTCGCACTTCCCGTCGACGATCTCCTTGAAGCCCTTGATGGTGTCCTCGATCTTGACGTACTTCCCCTTGTAGCCGGTGAATTGCTCGGCGACGTAGAAGGGCTGGGAGAAGAACCTCTGGATCTTTCGCGCGCGGGCGACCGCGAGCTTGTCGTCTTCGGACAGCTCGTCCATGCCGAGGATCGCGATCAGGTCCTGCAGGTCCTTGTAGCGCTGCAGCACTCCCTGAACCTGACGCGCGACCGCGTAGTGGTCCTCCCCCACGATTCTCGGATCGAGGATGCGGGAGGTCGAGGCGAGCGGATCGACGGCCGGGTAGATCCCGAGCTCGGCGATCTGGCGCGACAGATTCGTCGAAGCGTCCAGGTGAGCGAACGTCGTCGCCGGAGCCGGGTCCGTGTAGTCGTCCGCCGGCACGTACACGGCCTGAACGGAGGTGATCGAGCCCTTCGTCGTCGAGGTGATCCGCTCCTGCATCTCCCCCATCTCGCTCGAGAGCGTGGGCTGATAGCCGACGGCGGAGGGCATCCGCCCGAGGAGCGCCGAGACCTCGGAGCCCGCCTGCGTGAACCGGAAGATGTTGTCGATGAACAGGAGCACGTCCTGATGCTGGACGTCACGGAAGTACTCGGCCACAGTGAGCCCGGTCAGGGCAACCCGGAGGCGTGCGCCCGGCGGCTCGGTCATCTGACCGTAGATCAGCGAGACCTTGCTCTTTTTGAAGTCCTTGATGTCGATGACGCCGGACTCCTGCATCTCGAGCCAGAGGTCGTTCCCCTCGCGGGTCCGCTCCCCCACGCCCGCGAAGACCGAGTAGCCGCCATGCTTGAGCGCGACGTTGTTGATCAGCTCCATGATCAACACGGTCTTCCCCACTCCCGCTCCGCCGAACAGCCCGGTCTTCCCCCCCTTCATGTAGGGCTCGAGCAGGTCGATCACCTTGATGCCGGTTTCGAACATCTCCACCTTCGTGGATTGCTCCTCGAAGGACGGGGCGTCGCGGTGGATCGGCCAGCGCTCGCCGCCGGAGATCTCGCCCAGCTTGTCCACGGTCTTGCCGACGACGTTGATGACCCTCCCCAGGGTCTCCTCGCCGACCGGGACCGAGATCGGCCCGCCGGCGTCCTCGGCCCGCATCCCGCGGACCATGCCGTCCGTCGGCTCCATCGCGACCGTGCGCACGCGGTTCTCGCCGAGGTGCTGCTGCACTTCGCAGATCACGTCGACCTTGATGCCCGTCTCGCGGCCTTCGTCGACGATGCGGATCGCGTTGTAGATCGCCGGAAGCTCGCTCTCGTCGAACTCGACGTCCACGACCGGACCGATGACCTGCACCACCTTGCCAAACTTGCCCATGCGATTCTCCTGAGAGCGATCTAGCCGAGCGCCGCGGCGCCCGACACGACCTCGATGATCTCCGTCGTGATCGAGGCCTGGCGGACGCGATTCATGTGAAGGGTCAGCGCCTCCGTGAGATCCGTCGCGTTCTTCGTGGCGGCATCCATCGCCGTCATCCGCGCCGCGTGCTCGGCGGCGGCGGACTCGAGGAGTGCGCCCCACACGCGCAGGCGGACGTAGCCCGGCAGGATCGCGTCGAGCAGGGGCTCCGGGGCCGGCTCGTAGATGTAGTCCTCGGCGACGTCCGACGCGACCAGCTCGGCCCGAGGGATCGGGAGGATCTGCTCGACCACGGGCTTCTGGGAAACGACGCTCTTGAACTCGTTGAACACGATGTAGACCGCGTCCACGTCGCGCTTCACGAACCGCTCGATGACGTCGTCCGCGATCTGCTGCGCGGTGCCGAACTCGAGGCTCCGGAACACGTCCAGCCACTCCGCGGTGATCGGCACGCGGCGGCGGCGGGCGAAGTCACGGCCGCGGCGGCCGACCGTCATCAGGATGATCGGCTCGCCCGCGCGGCTCGCGAAGAACGCCCCGGCGGCCTTGATCGCGTTCGCGTTGAAGGATCCGCACAATCCGCGATCCGACGTGACGACGATGAGCTGCGTCCGCCGGATCTCCCTCTGCTCCAGCAGCGGGTGCCGCTCCGCGTTCGCGCGAACGGCGAGGGACGAGAGGACCTTGACCATCGCCTGCGTGAACGGCCGCGTAGCGAGGATGCGCTCCTGCGCGCGGCGCAGCCTCGCGGCCGAGACCATCTTCATGGCCTTCGTCACCTGCATCGTGTTCTTGATCGAGCGGATGCGCCGCTTCAGGTCGTGGGTCTTCGCCATGCGCCGTTCACGCGACCGCGCGCGATGCCTTGAACTCCGCCTTGCATGCCTCGAGCGCCGCGCCCATCGCCTTCTTGATGTCGTCGTCGAGCGTCTTCTTGGCCGCAATGCTGGAGAGAAGGTCTCCGTGATGCAGATCGAGGTACCCGTTCAGGTGCGCCTCGAAGGGGCCGACGTCGCGGACGTCGATGTCGTCGAGGAACCCGTTCGTTCCCGCGTAGATCATGACGATCTGTCTCTCCACCGGAACCGGCTCGTACTGACCCTGCTTGAGCACCTCGACGAGCCGCTGTCCGCGGGCCAGCTGGTCCTGCGTCGCCTTGTCGAGATCGGACCCGAACTGGGCGAACGCCGCCATCTCGCGGTACTGCGCCATCGAGAGGCGAAGGGTCCCGGCGACCTGTTTCATCGCCTTGATCTGAGCGTTGCCGCCCACGCGGCTCACCGACAGTCCGACGTTCACCGCCGGCCGGACTCCGGAAAAGAACAGGTCGGACTCGAGGAAGATCTGGCCGTCCGTGATCGAGATGACGTTGGTGGGAATGTAGGCGGAGATGTCGCCCGCCTGGGTCTCGATGATGGGGAGCGCGGTCAACGACCCGCCTCCGAGCGGCGTGTTGAGCTTGGAGGCACGCTCGAGGAGGCGCGAGTGGAGGTAGAAAACGTCTCCCGGATACGCCTCGCGCCCCGGCGGGCGCCGGAGCAGGAGCGACACCTCCCGGTACGACACCGCGTGTTTCGACAGGTCGTCGTAGACGCAGAGGACCGCGCGACCGGGATTCGACTCGCTCGCGGGCTTTCCGTCCGCGCCATGGAACTGGAAGTACTCCCCCATCGCGCATCCCGCATACGGGGCGAGGTATTGGAGCGGCGCCGGAGACGACGCGTTGGCCGCGACCACGATCGAGTACCCGAGCGCCCCTTCCTCCTCGAGGGTCCTCACGACCTGCGCGATCGTCGACTGCTTCTGGCCGATCGCCACGTAGATGCAGATGACGCCCTTCCCCTTCTGGTTGATGATCGTGTCCAGGGCGATCGCGGTCTTTCCGGTCTGCCGGTCGCCGATGATCAGCTCGCGCTGGCCACGCCCGATCGGGATCATCGCGTCGATCGGCTTGATGCCGGTCTGCAGGGGTTCCTTCACGGGGACACGGTCGACGACCCCCGGGGCGATGCGCTCGACGGGCATGCTGTGCGTCGCCTGGATGGCGCCCTTGCCGTCGATTGGTTGTCCGAGCGTGTTGACCACGCGGCCGATGAGCCCTTCGCCCGCCGGGACCTCCATGATCCGCCGCGTCCGGCGGACCTGGTCGCCTTCCTTGATGAGATCGGTCTCGCCGAAGAGAACCGCGCCGACGCTGTCCTCCTCGAGGTTCAGCACCATGCCCATGACGCCGTGCGGCAGCTCCAGGAGCTCGCCCGCCATGGCGCGCTCGAGCCCATAGATGCGGGCGATGCCGTCGCCTACGGAAACGATGCTTCCGACCTCGGCCTGATCGGTCGTCCGGTCGAAGGCCTCGATCCGTTGGCGGAGCACCTTGCTGATCTCGCCGACCTTGATCTCCATGCCTGCTATTCCTTCCCCATTGATTGACGCAGCCGTGCGAGCTGTGTCTTGAGACTTCCGTCGTAGATCACCGATCCGATCCGGGTCACGACGCCCCCGAGAAGCGTCGCATCGACCTGGGCGGTCAGATTGACCCTGCTCCCCGTCAGCCGCTCGAGCGCGGCTCGCGTCCGCGCGGTCAGCTCCTGGTCCATCGGGGTCGCGGACACCACGGTGGCGCTGATCCTCCCTTGGGCGCGTTCCCGTTCCTCGTGGAACACCGCGGCGATCGACTCGAGGTTCGCGAGACGTCGGTTCGCCACGACCGTGGCGAGGAGTCCCGCGACCGCCTTGGGCGTGCGATGCGTGTCCGCGAGGCCCCGGAGCAGCAGGTCCTTGGAGGGCGCCGGATTCGCCGGATCGAGGAGATAGGCTCGGAACGCGGGATTCGCTCGGATGCTCGCGGCGAGCGCCGAGAGAAACTCATCCGCGGTGTCTTGCTCGGAGGTCTCGGGAAGAGCGCTGAGCAGGGCGCGCGCGTACCGCGTCGCGAGCTTACGGTCTTTCATGAGTGCCCCTGGCAGCCGCCGCGGCCTCAACCTCTGTCGTTGCTTGAGGTTAGTTGAAGATCGGCGACGTTAGCACAGGGGTCGGACGGGGTCAAGCAATCAGACGGCGGCTTCGATCTCCATCTCGCGCTGCGATCGCGTGTCGCGCTCGGCAATGTTCGCGTACTCGACGGCTCCCTCGAAGATGCCTCCGGGAGCGACGACCAGTCCTTCCTTCTGCATCGTCAGGTGACCGCAGACCCGACCTCCGGGCTGGATCTCGAGACGCTCCTCCACGAACAGCTGCCCGCGCACCGTTCCACAGACCGTGATCCGACTCGCCCGCAATTCTTCGGCCTCGATGTCGCCGTTCGGCCCGACGATCAGCAGGGACGGCGCAACGATGCGCCCGACCACTTTCCCGTCGATCCGGGCGCCCCCCTTGAGCACGAGCTCCCCCGTGAAGACCGTCCCTTCGCCGATGAAGCCGACGATGTCGGCGCTGTCCCCGCCATCCTTCGCTCGAAGACGCCACTTGCCCACGATGACCTCCCCCACCCCGCTGCGGAGCGTTCACGCGTGAGAGCGATGCACGTGCCAAGCGCCGGCGTCGGGAATCCGGCGGCGTGACGGCTAGCGCGCTACGGGGTGGCCTCAGGATCGACATCCGAAGTTCGATGTCGAAATCTGGCATCCGTTCGCAGACCGAAAAGTCGGCGCTTTGAAATGTGCCGACCGATTCGTCGGCGTGCGTCGGCCGACACTATCGTCGGCGGCAGACACTCTTGTCGGCCCGCTTCGCAATGCCTCGCCGTTGGTATACTAGGAAT
Organism: Candidatus Polarisedimenticolaceae bacterium; assembly: GCA_035649595.1. Classification (GTDB taxonomy): domain Bacteria; phylum Acidobacteriota; class Polarisedimenticolia; order Polarisedimenticolales; family DASRJG01; genus DASRJG01. The sequence goes on along the minus strand of DASRJG010000073.1, from coordinate 44,676 downwards.
CAATGCCGACATTAATGTCGGCGGCCGACAAATGTGTCGGCGCAGGTGTTTCCCCTCGGTGCCGTTCGGTGAGCGCCTGGAAAATCCCCTGAAGCTGCTCCGGATTGTGATAGTGGATTTCGACCCGGCCGATCTTGCCATTCCCGGTGATTCTGACCCGCGTCCCGAGAGCTCGCTGAAGACTCGCCTCGGCCGCAGCGATATTCGGATCCGCGACTTGACTCGGGCGGCCCGGACGGCCCTGGCGGACGGGACGCTTCGCGCGGGACTCCACCGCCCGCACCGAAAGACCTTCCGAGATGACCTGCTCGGCCAGAAGCTCGATGGCCTTCGCGTCCTCGAGCGCGAGCAAGGCCCTCGCATGGCCCATGGAGAGGCGACGATCCCGAACCATGTCCTGGACCCGCTTGGGGAGGTTCAGAAGCCGTAGAGCATTCGCCACGGTGGTGCGCTGTTTCCCAACGCGCTCCGCCACCTCGTTCTGAGTCAGCACCAGGTCGTCGATGAGGATCCGGTACGCTTCGGCTTCGTCAATGGCGTTGAGCTCTTCACGTTGAATGTTCTCGATCAGAGCCAATTCGAGGAGCTGCTCGTCCGGAACGTCTCGCACGATCGCCGGGATCCGATGAATTCCGGCCCGCTGAGCGGCTCGCCATCGCCGCTCTCCCGCGATCAATTCGAACTGTCCGTCGCGTAAGGGACGGAGGACCACCGGCTGCAGGACGCCCTGGGTCTTCATCGATTCGGCGAGACCATCGAGCGCGGATTCATCGAACGATTGCCGCGGCTGGCGGGGGTTCGGCCGGATCTTGCTGATCTCGACCCGAAGCTCGGATGTCGGGGGACTGGGGTTTGCGGCCATTGCCGGTGAGGTTGCCGCAGGCCTCGGAATGGAACTTGGAATCAGACTACCGAGCCCCTTGCCCAACGCCTTTCTCTTCATGCGCGACGAACTCCTTCGCGAGACTGAGGTATGCCTCGGCGCCCCTGGAGCGAATGTCGTACAAGAAAATCGGCTTGCCGTAGCTTGGCGCTTCGCCGAGCCGGATGTTCCGAGGGACAACCGTCTTGTAAACGCGTTCCCCGAAGACGTTCCTGACCTCATCGACGACTTGTCGCGAGAGGTTCGTCCGATCGTCGTACATCGTCATGACGACGCCGTCGATCTCCAGAGCGGGGTTGAGGGCTTGGCGCACGCGATCGAGAGTGTCCACCAACTGGGAGATCCCCTCGAGGGCGAGGTACTCGCACTGGACGGGAATCAGCACGCCATCCGCTGCGGTGAGCGCGTTCAGGGTCATGAGACCGAGCGAGGGCGGACAATCGATGAGCACGTGCTCGTACTTGTCACGGATTGCCGTCAGCAGATTCTTGAGAAGGAACTCACGCCCCTCCACAGCGGTCAGCTCGACCTCGGCTCCTATCAGATCGCGGTCACCCGGCACGAGGGCGAGGTGGGGGAGCCCATCCACGGGGAGTGCGACGTCGGACAGGGATGCCTCGCCGGAGATCGCGTCGTACAGGGAAGCACGCTCTGGATCCGGTTCGATTCCCAGCGCGCGTGTCGAATTTGCTTGGGGATCCGCGTCGATCAATAGGACCCGTCGCTCGGCGATCGCCAACGCAGCGCTCAGATTGACAGAGGTCGTGGTCTTTCCTACGCCCCCTTTCTGATTGGCGACGGCGACGATGCGACCCATCGGCTCTCCAGAAAACCAGGAGGAATTTAACACGCGACACGCGCTCCTCGAGCGCGATGTTTCCACGTGGAACATGATTATTGAGATTATAACTACATTACTTTAAATACTTCTAGGACGGTCCGCGCGCGCGCAACGCAAAGACGTTGGATCGTTGACGCCCGGGGAGTCTCGCGACCGACTCGAGCTCGAAGGGACTCCACGCCTTCCGCGCGAAAACCGAGGGCGCTTCGTCGCCGCCCCAGATCAGCACCACGGCCTCGGACGCCAAGCTCGATCGGAGCTTGGGAACGATACGTTCCCAACCACCCATCGCCCGCACGGTGAGGACGCGGACAGTCCCGACCTCTGCTAGATCCGACGCGCGCTCGACGCTCCTCTCGATCACACCCCCGGCCCCGAGACCGGTCAGTGCCAGAGCTTCCCGAAGGAACGCCGCCTTCTTGATCGAGCGCTCGACGAGAAACGGCACGAGACCGGGGCGGGCGACTGCCAGCGGAATCCCCGGATAGCCGTTCCCGCTCCCGAGGTCGACCAGAGAACCGGTGATCCCGGCCGGCAACAGCGCCGCGCCCTCGAACGCTTCGCCGAGATGTCGCTCCAGGAACTCACCCGGGTCCGTGATCGCCGTGAGGTGCAGCCGGTCGTTGGCGGCGAGCACCGCTCGCGCGTGAGCTTCGAGCGCTGTTGCGCCGCTCTCCGAGAGCGTGACTCCCGCCGCTGTTGCGCGTGCGGCGATCGCGTCCGATCCGGGAACCGAAAGCGACCGGTCGGTCACCCGTCCTGTCCCGACCGCGCGCTCTCGATATGCACCGTCAGCAAGGCCAGGGCGGCGGGAGTCATGCCGTCGATCCGTGCCGCGCGGCCGACGGTGTCGGGCCTGATGGCGTCGAGCTTCTCGACGAGCTCACGGGAGAGACCCGGAAGCGTCCGGAACACGAGCGTCTCGGGGATCCGAAGCGCTCCCGAACGCTTCACACGCTCGGCCAGCCGTTGCTGTCGGGCGACGTATCCCTCGAAGCGCACGGTCTCGCCGACGATACGACGATCGCGCCCATCGAGGCGTGCCATCAGGGGTTCCCCGTTCGCGACGGCCTCGAGATCGGTGTCCGGCTTCCGGAGCGCTTGGGCGGTCGCGGTGTCGGATTCGGTGATCGCGCGCACGGCGGCATCGATCGCACCCCACCGATCGGTCGATCGCGCCGCGCGGCTCGTATCCAGGAGGCCGATCCTCGCGCCGTGGCCGCAAAGACGCTTCGACGCCGTGTCCACGCCGAGCAGCAACCGGTATTCGGCGCGCGACGTGAACAGCCGGTACGGCTCGCTGGTGCCGCGCGTCACCAAGTCGTCCACCAGGACTCCGAGATAGGCCTCCTCCCGGCCCAGGACGAGCGAAGGCTCTCCCGCCGCGGTGAGCGCCGCGTTGATCCCGGCGATCAGTCCCAGCCCCGCCGCCTCTTCATATCCCGTCGTGCCGTTGATCTGGCCGGCGAGGAACAACCCCCGGATCCGCTTCGTCTCCAGGGTCGGCTCGAGCTCCGTGGGATCGACGTAATCGTACTCGACCGCGTAGCCGGGCCGGACGACGATCGCGTCCTCCAGCCCGGCGACGGCGTGCACCATCGATTCCTGCACCTCCGGGGGAAGCGACGTCGAGAAGCCATTGACGTAGAGCAGGGGCGACTCCAGCCCCTCCGGCTCGAGGAAAAGCTGGTGCCGCTCCCGATCGGCGAAGCGTACGACCTTGTCCTCGAGAGATGGGCAATACCTCGGCCCGCGCCCTTCGATGGCGCCGGTGAACAACGGAGACCGGTCGAGATTGGATCGGACGGCGCGATGAACGTTTTCGTTGGTGTACGCGATCCGACAGCTGACCTGGGGCAGTGCGGGCGCGGTCGTGTCCTCGGAGAAGAACGTCGGGCATGCATCGCCTGGCTGCTCCTCGAACCGAGAGAGATCGACGCTCGCCCGCGACAGGCGCGGCGGGGTACCGGTCTTGAACCGTCCCAGCCGGAACCCCAATGCGGACAGCTCACCGGAGAGCGAGACGGAGGGAGGCTCGCCGTGGCGGCCGCCCGGGGCGCACGACAGACCCACGTGGAGCAGTCCGCGAAGGAACGTCCCGGTCGTCACGACGACGGCCGCCGCGGACAGCTCGAGCCCGCCGGAAAGACGCAGGCCGAGGATCCGGCCGCGATTCACGACGAACCCGGTGACCTCGCCCTCCACGAGAGCCAGTCGTTCGCAGCTTTCGACCTCCGCGAGCATCGCTCGGTGATACAGATCCTTGTCCTGCTGAGCGCGTGGTCCGCGCACCGCCGGGCCGCGGCTTCGATTGAGGAGCCTGAACTGGATCCCGCAAGCGTCCGCGACCCGCCCCATGGTCCCGCCGAGCGCATCGATCTCTCGAACGAGATGCCCCTTGGCCAAACCCCCGATCGCGGGATTGCACGACATGCGCGCCACGGATTCTCGTTTCAAGGTCACGAGCGCGACCGAGCGTCCCATCCGCGCCGCCGCCAGCGCGGCTTCGCAGCCGGCGTGACCTGCGCCCACCACCGCGACGTCGAAGGACCTCATGCGCTACTTTCCGATGCAGAACGTGCTGAAGATCCGATCATACAGATCGTCCCCCCCGACGCGCCCGATCAGCTCGTCCAGCTCCGAGAGCGCCGAGCGCACGTCTTCGAGGGCGAGCTCCACGCCGAGACCTGCCGACTCGCGCGCGGCCGCGAGGGAGGTCACGATCGTATCCAGCGACGCGAGATGTCGCGCGCTGCTGACCAGCGGCTGTTCGAGCGTGGGAGCGCCGGCGAGTCCCCTGACGATCGCTTCGCAGAGCGACGGAAACCCCTCTCCGTCGGCCGCCGAGAGCGGGATCGCACCGGGTGGAGCGGCGATGGGCTCGCGCGCCGGCGCCGCATCGATCTTGTTGACGACGACGATCACCGGCACGGCCGCGGCTGCATCGCCCCGCAGATCGTCCTCCTCGTCCGCGGTGAGAGGACGGGTCGCGTCGATCACCCGGATCAGCATGTCGGCCGTGCCGGCGGCGGCTCGTGCGCGCCTCATCCCTTCCGACTCGATCGCATCGTCCGAGGCTCGTCGTCCAGCCGTATCGACGAGGGTCACGGGGATGCCCGCGACGTCGATCGTCTCCTCGAGAGTGTCCCGCGTGGTCCCCGGAGCCGACGAGACGATCGCCCGGTCGCGCCCCACGAGACGGTTGAAGATCGACGACTTGCCGACGTTCGTCACCCCGGCCAGAACCACGCGGGCGCCGTCGCGGATAACCCGTCCCCGGCGCCCCTCTTCCAGCAGCGATCGCGCCGCGTGAAGGGCGGTGCCGACGCCTTTCCGGAACGCGCCGTCTTCGAGATGGGTCTCCGACTCGTCGGCGAACTCGACCGCGGCCTCGCCTCTCGCGGCGAGATCGATCAGGGCCTCCCTCAGGGGGCCGAGCCGGCGGGAAAGAGCACCCTCGGCCTGGGCCAGCGCCATCCGTGCCTGGTGAATCGTACGGGCGTCGATCAAGTCGCGGATCGCCTCCGCGCGGGGGAGGTCCAGGCGGCCGTGCCGCAGCGCGCGGTACGTGAACTCTCCCGGCCCTGCGAGCGTCGCGCCGAGCGCCACGGCGACCCGCAAGAGCGCTTGGAGAACCGGGGGGCTTCCGTGAGTCCATAGCTCGACGGTCGGCTCCCCGGTGAACGCGCGGCCGGGCGTGAACGCGACGAGGAAGCCGTGATCGAGCGCCGCGCTGTCCGTGCCGACGAACGATCCGAAGAGGGGTCGGCCGTCGCCGGGCAGCTCGTAATGCCGCTTGGATCGAAACAGGCCGGCGGCGACCCGGTACGCATCGGGACCCGACACTCGGATGCAGGCCACGCCGCCGCGCCCCGGAGCGGACGCCACCGCCGCGAGGGTCGTCGAGAGATCGTGCACGCGCGAGGCCTACGGGGCGATCTTCTCGATGCGCACTCGTTTCAGGAAGCCGTTGCCTTCGGAGACGGTCGTCAGCCCCGCGAATTCACGCACGGTCACGTGGACCACCCGGCGCTCGTAGGGGTTCATCTCGCGAAGACGGCGTGGTTGACCCGATTCCGCGACGCGGGCCGCGAGCTCACGGACCTGCTCGATCAACCCTCCGTCCCGCTCCCGCCGGAAGCCGGGGCAGGCGAGTCGTACGTTCGACTCGGCCGGCCACATGCGGCGCCCCATCCGGTTCAGGACGAATTCGACGGCTCCCAGCAGCTCGCCGTCCCGGGCGGTCAGGCGGCTCGCGTCGGCGCCGTCGAGCGTGAGCTCGAGCGCGCCATTGCGGCGGGTTTCCGTCACCGACAGCTCGAATCGCATCCGCGCGAACAGATCCTCCAGCGCCACCGCGGGCGCGCTTCGGGCCGGAGCCCCCGCCGGCGCGGCCGGAGGAGGTCCCAGGGACGGGGACGTCACCCGAATCCGGACCGGCCGTGCCCCGAGCCCGAAGACCCCCTTCCGGCCTCCTTCGACGAGCTCGTAGTCCATCTCGGCAGCCGGTCGTCCGAGGGCGGCCGCAGCGGCGGCCAGCGCCTCGTCGAGATCCTTGCCGTCGAATTCCATGCGCCCCATCACGCCTTGGACGGTGCCGCTTCCAGCTTGGCGATGTGCCGATTGACCAGCCACTGCTGCCCGATCCCCAGCACGTTGTTCACGAAGTAGTAGAGCACGAGGCCGCTCGGGAGCGAGCCGAACATCACCGTGAAGATCACGGGCATGAAGAGCATCACGCGCTGCTGCGCCGGATCGACATTCGCGGTGGGCGTCATCTTCTGCTGCACGAACATCGACGCACCCATGAGGATCGGCGTGATCCAGAACGGATCCGGATGCGTCAGGTCGCGGATCCAGCCGAAGAACGGCGCCCCGCGGAGCTCGACGGTCGCCGTCAGCACGTCGAAGAACGCCCAGAGGATCGGCATCTGGATGAAGAGAGGAAGACAACCTGAGACGCCGCCGAAGGGGTTCACCCCTTCCCGCTTGTACATCTCCATGGTCTCGGCGTTCATCTTCGCGCGCCCGTCCGCGTCCTTGCTCTTCTTGTACTTGGCCTGGATCTGCTTGAGCTTCGGCTGGATCCGCTGCATCTCTCCCGCGACCTTCCGCATGCGGACCATCGAGAACTGGTTCAGCGGGAAGAGCAGCAGCCGAAGCCCGATCGTGAGGATCACGATCGCGACGCCGTAGTTCTCGACCCAGTGGTCGTGCACGAACCGGAGCGCGAGGAACACGGGCTTCGCGCAGGCATAGATCAGCCGGTAGCTGGAGAACCAGACGGCCTTCTCCAGCCCGTGCCCCAACGACGAGAGGACGCCGAAGTCCTTCGGACCCACGAAGAGCTGCGTCGCTCCCTCGGGGAGGGAGACCGCGATCGTGGGAGCGGACGCGACCGCTTCCGGCAAGGTCTGCCCCTTGGCCGCGAGCCCGCTCTGCGCGAGCGGAGCGATCGTCACCGCGGCGCGCGACCCCTCGGGCAACATCAGCGCCGTGAAGTACTGGTCCTCGAGCCCCGCCCACACCACGCTCGCCGACTCGGGGACGGCCACCGCGGTGTCGATCCTCCGCCGCGGAATGCGAGTCACTTGCGTTCCGTCGTAGACGAGCGCCTGGCCGTTGTAATAGGTGTTTGAGCGCTGGTTCGGGTCCTCGAGCTCGAGACCGGGCGCCCAGACCAGATGGGGCGTGACCTTCCGGCCGTGGTCCGACGCGTCGATGCGGACGTCCACGAGCTTCGCGTCCGAATGGAACACGAACGTCTTCGAGACCGAGCCGCCCGCGCCGTCGGCCCAGCGAAACTCGACGCGCGCGCCTCCACCCGGCTCGTCCGCGCGCGTCACGTCGAACAGCGCGTGGTTCACGCCGGGGAGGACTCCTCGGTCGTCGAAGCTCAAGGCGAGCGGCAGGACGTCGTTCCGTCTCGCGGCGTCGCTCACGAAGTCGACCGGGCGGCCGGCGGTGTCGTAGCCCTTGAGCCGCCAGGAGCGCACGCGCCCGCCCCGGTTGGTGAGGACGACCTGCACGGAATCCAGCTCCAGGCGAATCTCCTGCTCCGAAGCGGCGGACGTCGCGGCCACCGCAGGCCGCTGCGGCACCGGCTCGGCCGGCGGGATCGGCTCGGCCGCCCGGTCACCCTCGACCGCGGCGGGGGCCGCGGGGGGGACGGGAGGCTCCGGCTGCGGAAAGAGCTTCTTCGCGAGGATCGACCATCCGATCAGGATCAGGATCGACAGCGCGAACGCGGCGACCATCCGTTTTTCCATCGGCGACCCCTGCGCTCAGTCGCGCGTCAAACGCGAGGAGATCGTGGACGGGGGTACGGGATCGAATCCTCCGGCGCTCCACGGGTGACAACGAAGCAGCCGACGCGAGGCGAGCGCGGCCCCTTTGACGGCGCCGTGGGTCTCCACGGCCTCGACGGCGTACTCGGAGCACGTCGGCTGGAACCGGCAGGCCGGCGGAAGGAGGGGGGAGAGGAACCGCTTGTAGGCCCGGAGCAGCCCGGCCAGCGCGGCTCGCGGCGTCATGCACCCATCCTACGGGCGAGCTCGCGCAGGCGCATCACGAAGTCCTCCTCGAGACGCGCGAACGTCGCATCGCGAGCGGTCGTCTTGACGTTGACGACGAGATCGATCGGGGTGGCGCGCTCGCGGATTCGATGGCGGAAGATCTCCCTCACGATGCGCTTGATGCGATTGCGCGCGACCGCTCCGCCGAACTTGCGGGTCGCCGTGATCCCCAGGCGCGCGGTCGCGGCGCGCCCCGGCAACCCGAACAGGACGAAGTAGGAGCCGTTCACGCGCTGTCCGTGCTGGTAGATTTCGAGGAACTGCCGACGACCGCAGATGCGCGAGCCGCGGCGGAAGTCGCGACCCGCCGCGTCCGGGTCAGAGCGCGAGACGCTTGCGCCCTTTCGCGCGGCGCCGGGACAGGACAAGACGCCCTCCCTTCGTGCTCATACGCGCGCGGAACCCGTGCGTCTTTTTCCGACGGCGATTGTTCGGCTGGAAGGTGCGCTTCATCGGCCTGGTTCCCCAATCCTCGAAATCAAAGCCGCCAGTCTAGGGAACGCGCGCGCGAGTGTCAAGCGACCGGCCCGCCGGCGCATCGCGCGTCCCTCTTCGTCGTGATTGAAACCCGCCGACGCGCTGTGGTAGCCTCGCCGCGGGTCGGTCGTCGAGAGTCGAGGTAGACCATCACACAGCTCGCGGTTCGGAGTCGCCACCGTGTGCCGCCGTGTCGGCACTCCTACGTTTCCGTCTCATCGTGCACTCATCCATGATCACGCGCGACTCCTCTTCCCACCGCCCGTACGAGACTCCGGTCCCTTCTCCCAGCTCGCCTCTCGAACCTTCGGATCCAGGGGTGCCTTGAAGCGGTTTCTCTTTTTCCACAGGTGTGGAAAACCTGTGAACGACTAGGCGCTGGGCGGCAGGGGGTCATGGAGCAATACCCGAATAGGAACATTTGGGACCGCGCCCTGCGACGTATCGAGGCGCGCGTCAATGCCCACTCGTTCAAAACGTGGTTCCAACCCACGCATCTGGTTTCCGAGGACGCGGCGAGCCTCCGAGTCCGGGTTCCCAACTCCTGGTTCGCGGAGTGGCTGCGGACGAACTATCTGCCGGTCATCCAAGAAGCGCTCGACGAGGTCGAGCGCCCCGGTGTCTCGGTCGAGTTCGTCCACGACCCCGGCTCTAAAGCCTCTCCCTCCACGGGAAATGGGCCCTCTACGCCGCCCCCCCGCCGGGCGCCCAGGGCCGCGATCGGGACGCCGCAGCCCGTCGTCTCCTCCGACGAGCTCGCGGGCTGGTTGAACCCGCGCTACACGTTCGAGAAGTTCGTCGTGTCCTCGTGCAACCAATTCGCCCACGCGGCCGCCAACGCCGTCGCAGAGCAGCCGTCGCGCGCCTACAATCCGCTCTACGTGTACGGAGGGGTCGGCCTCGGAAAGACCCACCTGATGCAAGCCATCGGGAACCGGCTCACCCAGCGGGGCACGGCGCGCATGCGCTATCTCTCGACGGAACAGTTCATGAACGAGCTGATCAACGCGATCCGCTTCGAGCGGACGCACGAGTTCAAGGAGAAGCACCGGAACGTCGATCTGCTCCTGATCGACGACATCCAGTTCCTCGCCGGGAAAGAGCGTACGCAGGAGGAGTTCTTCCACACGTTCAACGCCCTCTACGACGCGCAGAAGCAGATCGTGATCACGAGCGATTGTCCGCCGCGGGAGATTCCGACGCTCGAGGACCGCCTCCGGTCCCGCTTCGAGTGGGGATTGATCGCGGATATCCAGCCCCCCGACCTGGAGACCAAGATCGCGATCCTGCGCAAGAAGGCCGAGGCGGAAGGTGCGAATCTCCCGGACGATGTCGCCCTGTTCATCGCCACGAACAGCAAGTCGAACATCCGCGAGCTCGAAGGCGCCCTGATCCGCGTCGTGGCCTACGCATCGGTCTCGGGACGGGAGCTGACGCTCGACTACGCGAAGGAGACCCTGAAGGATCTCCTCGTCCCCGAATCGGCGGCCGTCACGGTCGAGAGCATCCAGAAGCTCGTCGCGAACCACTACAATCTTCGGGTTGCGGAGCTGAAATCGAAGAACAACAGCCAGCAGATCGCGTTCCCGCGGCAGATCGCGATGTACCTCTGCAAGCACATGACGGAGTGCTCGCTTCCGGAGATCGGCAAGCGCTTCGGGGGGAAGCATCACTCCACCGTGATCCATGCGATACAGAAGATCGAGCACAAGCGAACGAGGGAGAAGGATTTCGATAGGCTGGTCGACAGCTTCGTCCAGCTGCTCCACTGACACCGCGGTTTTCCACACGCACTCCGCGTGGATCGCCTGTGGATGCCGCTGCATGGGGAGGTTGGCGGCGGATTCAGAGCCGGCGTCGTCGTGAGGCGCGGGACGATCCGCGAGGGAGTCCACAGCGCAAGCGATTGGAGCGGTTGACTTTCGCGCGGGATCCGCAGGTCGGACTCGGCTACGATAACTACTGCTGATTCTCTCTCCCTGGAGAGTATCCGAGGATTTCGAGGACGGGAACGAGGACACCATGGAATTCGTCATCAAGAAGCAGGACCTGGTGCGGGAGCTTCAGACCGTCACCGGTGTGGTCGAGAAACGCGCCACCCTTCCGATCCTGGCGAACCTCTTGATCGAAGCTGGACCGCACGGGCTCTCGGTGGGGGCATCGGACCTGGAGGTCACGATTCGCGGGACCGCCAAGGCCACGGTCGTCAAGCCCGGCAGCGTGACCTTGCCGGCGGGGAAGCTCTACGAGATCGCCCGCTCGTTGGACGACTCCGACGTCCAGTTCAAGCTGCTCGAGCGGCACATGGTCGCGATCTCCTGCGAGCGGACCCGCTACAGAATCGCCGGTCAAGCGCGCGACGAGTTTCCGAAGTTCCCGGACCTCGACGTGACCAAGGGGATCGCGCTCCCGGCCGGCGCGCTCCGGGAGATGATCGACCGAGTGGGTTTCGCGATCACAACCGAAGATCCCCGCTATTCGCTGCACGGGGCGCTCCTCGTCGTTCAAGACTCGAGCCTGACGCTCGTCGCGACCGACGGCTATCGGCTCGCTTACGCGTCCCGTAGGGCGCCGATCAAGAATGGCGCGGGGGATGTGCGGGTCATCGTTCCGCGAAAGGCCCTGACCGAGGTCGGAAAGCTTGCGACGGAGGTGGATCCCGAATCGGCGGTGACGTTCGGGCGCAGCGGCAACCATCTCTTTTTCACGGTCGGCGAGCACACGCTGACGACGACCGTCCCCGAAGGGAGCTTCCCGAAATACGAAGAGGTCATGCCGAAACGGTGCGAAACCGAGATCGCCCTCGTGACCAGCGACCTCACCGATGCGGTGAAGCGGGTCTCGTTGCTCGCGAGCGATCGCTTCGGCCGGGCGGTCCGATTCCAGCTGACGCCGGGCCGACTGGAGCTTTCGAGCGAAACCGAAATGGGTGAGGCGAACGAGTCCATCAGCGTCGATTACAAGGGTGACGAAAAGACGATCGGCTTCAACGCGAAGTATCTCCTGGACTTCCTGAGCGTCGTCGCCACGCCGTCGGTCAAGTTGGAGCTCGACCCCGTGAAGGAGAACGAGTCCGACGCCGATCGCAAGGCGAAGAAGTCCGGGGACAAGCCGGGGCAATTCAAACCGGAGCCCGCCGGGGAGCTCGACTATCGCTACATCGTGATGCCGCGAGATCTCTGAAAGCTCGCGCTCGGCTCCGCTGGTCAGCCCTCGCCACGGATGATAGTCTTGGGCGCCGGAAAACTGGAGCTCTACGACGCACGACCGGCCCGCGAAGCGACCCGACGAGGGCCGTCGATGGGACCGGCGGCGAGAACAGAGGAGCCATGAGCCAAAAGGACGAGACGACGACGCTCGCCCAGCAAGACCCTTCCAGTTACGACGCCTCAAAAATCAAGGTCCTCGAAGGGCTGGAAGCCGTCCGCAAGCGGCCGGCCATGTACATCGGCTCGACCGGCTCGACCGGACTCCACCACCTGGTCTACGAGGTCGTGGACAACTCCGTCGACGAGGCCCAGGCGGGGTTCTGCGGGAAGATCGAGGTCTCGGTGCACATCGACAACTCGGTCACGGTCGTCGACGACGGCCGCGGCATTCCCGTCGACATGCATCCGACCGAGCGGAAATCCGCCGCCGAGGTCGTCCTGACCATGCTCCACGCCGGCGGCAAGTTCGAGAACGACGCCTACAAAGTCTCGGGCGGCCTCCACGGGGTCGGCGTCTCGGTCGTCAACGCGCTTTCCGAGCGCCTCGAGGTCGAGATCTGGCGGGACGGCGGGACGTATCGCCAGGAGTTCGAGCGCGGCAAGCCCGCCACCGAGTTCAGAAAGGTCGGAACGACCAAGCGCCGCGGGACGAAGATCACGTTCAAGCCGGACGCCCAGGTCTTCGAGGAGCTGGTCTTCTCCTACGACACCCTGGCGCAGCGGCTGAGGGAGCTCGCGTTCCTCAACCGCGGCGTCGAGATCGCGCTGAAGGACGAGCGGGCCGAAAAGGTCCGCGAGACGGTCTTCCGCTACGACGGCGGGATCGTCGAGTTCGTCCAGCACCTCAACAAGGCGCGCCAGGTGCTGCATCCGAAGCCCGTCTACCTCGAAGGGATGGGAGGAGGCGTCCTCCTCGAGATCGCGATGCAGTGGAACGACTCCTACAACGAGACGATCTACTCGTTCGCGAACTCGATCAACACCGTCGAGGGCGGCACGCACATGGTCGGGTTCAAGGCCGCGCTGACGAGGACGATCAACGCCTATCTCGCGACCGCGAATCTCGGAAAGGACGCGAAGGACCTCCAGCTCCAGGGCGAGGACGTGCGCGAGGGGCTCGCCGCGGTCATCTCTGTGAAGATCCCGAAGCCCCAGTTCGAGGGGCAGACCAAGACGAAGCTCGGCAATTCCGAGGTCCGGGGCCAGGTCGAGACTCTCGTCAACGACAAGCTATCGGCCTTCTTCGAGCAGAACCCCGGGCTCGCCAAGGCGATCATCCTCAAGAGCGTCGAGGCGGCGCGGGCCCGCGAGGCCGCCCGGAAAGCCCGGGAGCTGACTCGCCGCAAGGGGGCGCTCGATTCCGGCTCCCTTCCCGGAAAGCTCGCCGACTGCCAGGAGCGTGATCCCGGCCAATGCGAGATCTTCCTCGTCGAGGGGGACTCGGCCGGCGGCTCGGCGAAGCAGGGGCGCGACCGCCGTTTCCAGGCGATCCTCCCGCTGCGGGGCAAGATCCTCAACGTCGAGAAGGCCCGTTTCGACAAGATGCTGGGGCACGAGGAGATCCGCACGATCATCGCCGCCATGGGGTGCGGGATCGGCGTGGACGAGTTCGACATCGCAAAGCTGAGGTACGGCCGGATCTTCATCATGACGGACGCGGACGTGGACGGCTCGCACATCCGCACGCTCCTGCTGACCTTCTTCTACCGGCAGATGCGCCCGCTCATCGAGAAGGGCCACGTCTTCATCGCCTGCCCTCCGCTCTACAAGGTCAAGCGCGGCCGCGAGGAGCTCTACCTCGCCAACGACAAGGAGCTGAACGCCTTCGTCATCCGGAAGGCGACCGAGGAGCGCACGGTCCAAGCGGCGGGACGGGTCATCTCCGGCGTCGAGCTGCACCACCTTCTCCAGGCGCTGATCGACCACGACCAGTACCTGAGCGCGATCGAGCGCATGGGGATCGATCGGCGGAGCGTGGAGATCATCCTCGACGGCGGGATCGAGCACCGCGCCGACTTCGAGGACCGGTCGAAGCTCGAGAGGCTGGGAGAGCGGCTCGCGGCCATCGGGCACGAGGTCTCGGGCCCCGAGCCGGACGAGGAGCACGGCCTCTTCCAACTGCGCGTGCGCTCCGCCGCCCGCGGGCGCCGCGAGTTCCTCGTCAACCTGGAGCTGTGGCAGGCGGTGGAGATGCGGCAGATGCGGAAGCTCCACCCCACCATCGCGACCCTGGACAAGCCACCTCTGGTGGTCGCGCACAACGGCGATGTCCACAGCCTCGATTCGAAGGAGGCGCTCCTCGGGCACCTGATGGATGCCGGAAAGAGAGGCCTCGCCATCCAGCGCTACAAGGGTTTGGGCGAGATGAACCCGGATCAGCTCTGGGAGACGACCATGGATCCGGTGCGCCGGCGCATCCTCGAGGTCCGGGTGGAGGACGCCGTCGAGGCCGACAACCTGTTCTCCGTGCTGATGGGGGACGCCGTGGAGCCCCGCCGGCAGTTCATCGAGGACAACGCGCTCGACGTCCGCAACCTCGACATCTGACACGGGGCGACCATGAGCGAGGCGGAGAGCAGGCAGCCGATCAACATCGAGGAGGAGATGCGCCGCTCCTACCTCGACTACGCGATGAGCGTGATCATCGGGCGGGCGCTCCCGGACGTTCGCGACGGGCTGAAGCCGGTGCATCGCCGCGTGCTGTACGCGATGCACGAGACCGGGAACACCGCGGACAAGCCCTACAAGAAGTCCGCGCGCACCGTCGGAACGGTCATCGGCAAGTATCACCCTCACGGGGATCAAGCGGTCTACGACACGATCGTGCGGCTCGCGCAGGACTTCTCGATGCGCTATCCGCTCGTCGACGGGCAGGGGAACTTCGGCTCGGTGGACGGCGACCCCGCGGCGGCGATGCGCTACACGGAGATCCGCCTCGACAGGCTGGCGCACGAGATGCTCCGCGACATCGAGAAGGAGACCGTCGACTTCGCGCCCAACTACGACGGCGCCGAGACGGAGCCGCTCGTCCTTCCGGCCGCGTTCCCCAACCTGCTGGTCAACGGCTCGTCGGGGATCGCTGTGGGGATGGCCACGAACATCCCGCCCCACAACCTCCGCGAGGTCGTCGACGCGATCAAGCTGATCGTCGAGGATCCCGACGTCGAGCTCGCGGAGCTGATGAAGGCGATGCCCGGTCCCGACTTCCCCACGGCGGGCTTCATCTACGGCGTCGCGGGGATCCGGTCCGCCTACGAGACCGGGCGCGGGCGCATCGTCGTGCGGGGACGGGCCTCGATCGAGGACCTGCCGCGCGGCAAGGATCGCCAGGCGATCGTCGTCACCGAGCTTCCCTATCAGGTGAACAAGGCGCAGCTCATCGAGGACATCGCCGGCCTCGTCCGGGACAAGCGGATCGAGGGGATCTCCGACATCCGCGACGAGTCCGACCGCGACGGGATCCGCATGGTCCTCGAGCTCAAGCGCGACGAGAACCCGGGCGTCGTGCTCAACAACCTCTACAAGTTCACGAAGCTCCAGTCGACGTTCGGCGTGATCAACCTCGCGATCGTCCACGGACGCCCGCAGGTGCTCCCGCTCAGGAGCCTGCTACGCCATTTCGTGGACTTCCGGCGCGAGGTCGTCGTCCGCCGGACCCAGTTCGATCTGCGGAAGGCCGAGGAGCGGGCCCACATCCTCGAGGGTCTCAAGATCGCGATCGACCATCTGGACGAGGTGATCGCGATCATCCGGGGCAGCAAGACCCCTCCCGAGGCGAAGGAGGCCCTGCGCCTGCGCTTCCACTTCACCGACCCGCAGGCCCAGGCCATCCTAGACATGCGCCTGCAGCGGCTGACGGGGCTCGAGCGCCAGAAGATCGTCGACGAGTACGAGGAGACGCTGAAGCTCATCGAGAAGCTGCGCGCGATCCTCGCGAGCGAGCGCATGCAGCTCCAGATCGTGGTGGACGAGCTGATGGCGCTACGGGAGGAGTTCGGGGATCCCCGGCGCACGGAGATCGTCGCCCACGCGGAGGAGATCTCGATCGAGGACCTCATCCAGGAGGAGGAGGTCGTCATCACGGTCAGCCACACCGGCTACATCAAGCGGACCGCTCTCTCGACCTACCGCTCCCAGCGGCGCGGGGGCAAGGGCCGCATCGGCATGACGACGCGCGACGAGGACGCGGTGCGGCACCTCTTCGTCGCCTCGACGCACGACTACATCCTGGTCTTCACCTCCTCCGGCAAGATGTATTGGCTGAAGGTCCACGAGATTCCCGACGTCTCCAGCTCGGGGCGCGGGCGTCCGGTCGTCAACATGATCCAGATCGGCCCCGAGGAGAAGGTCTGCGCGATGCTCAACGTGCGGGAATTCTCCGAGGGGAAGTACGTCGTCATGGCCTCGCGTCAGGGGTACGTCAAGAAGACGCCGCTCTCGGCGTTCGCCAACGTCCGGGCCAACGGCATCATCGCGCTGACGCTCGATCCGGGAGACGACGTCCTGGGCGTCGACCTCTCGGACGGCGACTGCGAGGTGTTCATGGCGACGGCCAAGGGCAAATCGATCCGCTTCAAGGAGACGGACGTCCGTCCGATGGGGCGCAACGCCCGCGGCGTCATCGGCATCCGCATGTCGCAGGACGATCGTCTGGTCGAGATGGAGGTCCTCTCCGGGAAGCCCGACATCCTCTCGCTGACCGCGAACGGGTACGGAAAGCGCACCGCGGTCGGCGGCTACCGTCTGCAGGGGCGCGGCGGCTCCGGGATCATCAACATCCGGACGACGGAGCGGAACGGGCTCGTCGTCGGGGCGACCGAGATCTCCGACGACGACCAGATGCTGCTCATCACCGCGTACGGGAAGATCATCCGCATGGACGCGTCGGGGATCAGCCGGATCGGGCGCGCCACGCAGGGCGTCCGGCTCATCCAGATGGAGGAGGGGGACCAGGTCGTCTCCGCCATCAGAACGGCCGAGCGCGAGGAGGAGGGCAAGTCCGCGCCCGTGGCGACCGCGCCGGACCCCGACGACACCGCGGGCGCCGAAGACGATCCGGGGGAGTGAGATCATGAGATTCTTCATCGACACCGCGAACATCGACGAGATCCGCGAGGCGGCGAAGCTCGGGATCCTCGACGGCGTCACCACCAATCCGAGCCTGGTCGCGAAGGAAGGGAAGAAGTTCGAGTCCGTCATCGCGGAGATCTGCACGATCGTGGACGGGCCGATCTCCGCCGAGGTCACCGCCCTCGACTTCGAGGGGATGATGACGCAGGCCCGGCCGCTCGCGAAGATCCACGAGAACGTGACCGTCAAGGTCCCGCTGACGCGGGACGGGCTGCGCGCGTGCAAGGCGCTGCGCGGCGAGGGGACGGCCGTGAACGTGACGCTGTGCTTCTCGCCGTCGCAGGCGCTGCTGGCGGCGAAATGCGGAGCGACGTTCATCTCCCCGTTCGTGGGGCGGCTCGACGACGTGTCGCACGACGGGATGGAGCTGATCCGGCAGATCCGGGCGATCTACGACAACTACGGCTTCACGACGCAGATCCTCGCGGCCTCGATCCGGCATCCGGTCCACGTGGTCGAGTGCGCTCTCGCGGGGGCGGACGTCGGGACGATGCCGTTCAAGGTCATGATGCAGCTCTACGAGCACCCGCTCACCGACGTCGGCCTCAAGAAGTTCCTCGACGACTGGGAGAAGGCGAAGAAGTAGCGGAGCCCCGATGCCCGACACGCGTCTGGACGAGCTCCACCGCCGCTACGCCGCGTCCCGGATCGGCGGGGGAGAGGAGCGGGTCCGAAAGCAGCACGACGCCGGCAAGCTCACGGCGCGCGAGAGGATCGACATCCTCCTCGATCCCGGATCCTTCGAGGAGCTGGACGCGCTCGTCGTCCATCGCTGCGCCGACTTCAACATGGAGGCGCAGCGCATCCCTGGAGACGGCGTCGTCACCGGCCACGGCCGGATCGACGGGCGGCCCCTGTTCGTCTTCGCGCAGGATTTCACGGTCTTCGGCGGGTCGCTGTCCGAGACGTTCGCCGCGAAGATCTGCAAGGTCATGGACCTCGCCATGAAGACCGGCTGCCCGGTGGTCGGCCTGAACGACTCCGGCGGGGCGAGGATCCAGGAGGGCGTGGTCTCCCTCGCGGGATACGCCGACATCTTCCTGCGCAACACGCTCGCCTCGGGCGTCGTCCCCCAGATCTCGGTGATCATGGGGCCCTGCGCGGGCGGCGCCGTGTACTCGCCTGCGATCACGGACTTCACCGTCATGGTCCGGGACTCCTCCTACATGTTCATCACGGGCCCGGACGTCATCCGCGCGGTCACGCACGAGGAGGTCACGAAGGAGACGCTCGGGGGCGCCATGACGCACAACGCGACCTCCGGCGTCGCGCACTTCGCGGCGGCCGACGATCGCGACGCGCTCCTGCTCGTGCGGTCCCTCCTGAGCTACATGCCGTCGAACAACATGGACGATCCCCCGGAGACGGCGACGGACGACCCCGACGACCGCGCGGAGGTGGCCTTGAACTCCATCGTGCCGGAGTCGTCCAGCCAGCCGTACGACATCAAGGCCGTGATCGCGAGCGTCGTCGACCGCGAGAGCTTTCTCGAGGTGCACGAGCACTTCGCGAGGAACATCGTGGTGGGGTTCGCGCGGCTCGGCGGCCGTCCGGTGGGCGTGGTCGCGAACCAGCCGGCGGTGCTCGCGGGGTGCCTCGACATCAACGCGTCCGTGAAGGGCGCTCGCTTCGTCCGCTTCTGCGACTGCTTCAACATTCCGCTGATCGTGTTCGAGGACGTGCCGGGCTTCCTCCCCGGGACCGAGCAGGAGTTCCGCGGGATCATCCTCCACGGGGCGAAGCTGCTCTACGCGTTCGCGGAGGCGACCGTCCCGAAGATCACGGTCATCACGCGCAAGGCGTACGGGGGCGCCTACTGCGTCATGGCGAGCAAGCACATCCGGGCCGACTTCAACTACGCTTGGCCCGGCGCGGAGATCGCGGTGATGGGGCCGGCCGGCGCGGTGAACATCATCCATCGGGGCGAGATCGCGTCCGCGGGGGCCGAGGCCGACAGCGTCCGCGCCGCGAAGGTCGCCGAGTACGCGGAGAAGTTCGCGAACCCCTACGTCGCCGCGGAGCGCGGCTACGTCGACGAGGTGATCGAGCCCGCGCTCACGCGGCGCAAGCTCATCGCTTCGCTCCGCCTGCTCGACACCAAGCGCGACGCGAACCCCCCGCGCAAGCACGGAAACATCCCGCTCTGATGGCGCCTCCGTTCGAGAAGCTCCTCGTCGCCAACCGCGGCGAGATCGCGGTGCGCATCATCCGCGCGTGTCACGAGATGGGCATCCGCACCGTCGCGGTCTTCTCGGAGGCGGATCGGGACGCCCTGCACGTCCGCTACGCGCACGAAGCGTACGCCATCGGGCCGCCGCCGTCGTCGGAGTCGTACCTGAGGATCGACACGCTCCTCGACGTCGCGAAGCGGAGCGGAGCGGGGGCGGTCCATCCCGGCTACGGCTTCCTCTCCGAGAACCCGGCGTTCGCCCGCGCGTGCGGCGACGCGGGGATCGTGTTCGTCGGCCCGACGCCCGAGGCGATCGAGGCGATGGGGGACAAGGTCCGCTCGCGCGAGCTGATGACCGCCGCGGGGATCCCGGTGGTTCCGGGGTCGCCTCCGCTCGCCGGCGTTGCGGACGCCGAGGCGCACGCGGCGCGCATCGGCTACCCGGTGCTGCTCAAGGCCTCGGCGGGGGGCGGGGGGCGGGGGATGCGCGTCGTGCGCGGCGCGTCCGAGCTCCCCTCCCTCCTCGCGCAGGCGCGCGGCGAGGCCAGGTCCGCGTTCGGCGACGAGACGATCTTCCTGGAGAAGTACGTCGAGCGTCCGCGCCACATCGAGGTGCAGGTCCTCGCGGACGCCCACGGCCGCTGCGTGCATCTCGGCGAGCGCGAGTGCTCCATCCAGCGGCGGCATCAGAAGCTCGTCGAGGAGGCGCCGTCCCCCGTCATCGATCCGGACACGCGCGAGCGCATCGGCGCGATGGCCGTCGCGGCGGCGAAGGCCTGCGGCTACGTCTCGGCGGGAACGGTCGAGATGCTCCGAGCCGCCGACGGGGCCTTCTACTTCATGGAGATGAACACGCGCCTCCAGGTCGAGCACCCGGTCACGGAGGCGATCTACGGCGTCGATCTCGTCAAGGCGATGATCGGGATCGCGGCGGGCGGGGCGCTTCCCTGGCGGCAGGAGGATCTCGTCTCGCGAGGACACGCGATCGAGTGCCGCATCCTGGCCGAGGACCCCGCGCGGGGGTTCGTGCCGGCGCCCGGGACGATCCGGGCGCTCCGCGCCCCGGCGGGTCCCGGCGTACGCTACGACGGCGGGGTCTACGGAGGTTTCACGGTCCCGGTCCATTACGATCCGCTCCTGGCGAAGCTCGTGACCTGGGGGCGTGATCGCGCGGAGGCGGCGGCGCGCATGGCCCGGGCGCTCGACGAGCTCCGCGTCGACGGCGTCAAGACCTCGATCGTGTTCCACCGCCGCTTGATGACGCACCCGGCCTTCCTCGCCGGCGATCTCCACACGGGCTTCCTCGCGGAGCATCCGGATCTCGCCGCGCGCGGGAACGATCCGTGGCTCGACGAGGTCGCGGTCCTCGCCGCCGGCGTCGCGCACTTTCGGAGGATGGAGCAGCTGTCGCTCCGCGGCTCACGGCCGTCCGCCGGGGGCCGGCGCGGGTCGGACTGGAGGCGCGGCGCGCGGACGGGATGGCGACGGTGAAGCTCTCGGCCAAGGTCGGGGACCGCACGCACGAGATCGCGATCACGCGAGTCGACGCGGCGTACGTGGTGACGCTCGACGGGGTCGAGCACGTCCTCGACGTCCGCAAGCTCGAGGCGGACTTCTACTCGATCCTCTACGAAGGCAAGTCGTACGAGCTTTCGGTCGAGAGCTCGGGCGGAAGCTACTGGGTCCGCCACGGGGCCCACGAGCAGCTCGTCGAGCTGTCGGACGCCAGCCGCGGCGGTCGCGAGGAGCTCCGCCGGCGCGACGGTCCCGAGCGGATCGACTCCATCATGCCCGGAAAGGTCGTCCGCGTTCTCGTCGAGGCTGGGGACGAGGTGCGCGCCGGTCAGGGGATCGTCGTGATCGAGGCGATGAAGATGGAAAACGAGGTCGCGGCCCCGCGGGGCGGACGCGTGAAGGAGATCGCCGTCGCGCCGGGGGAAACCGTCGAAGCGGGAGCCAAGCTCGTCGTGCTGGAGTGAGCGAAGCGGCCCCCGGGTCCGATCTCCGATCCGACCCGAGGGCCTGAGATCTGTTGGAGGATCGGCGAGCTTACCGGTTGATCTTCTTGTCGAGCTGCTTGCCCGCCTTGAAGCGGACCGCAGTCTTCGCCTTGATCTTGATCGACTCGCCCGTCTGCGGATTGCGCCCGGTCCGGGCCTTCCGCTTGCTGGTGCCCCAGGTGCCGAACCCGACGAGGGTCACCCGCTGTCCCTTCTTCAGCGACGACGTGATCCCGTCGATGAGGGATTCGATCGCCGTCGAAGCCGCGGAGCGGGTGATGCCCGCGTCCGCCGCAATCTTCCCGATCAGCTCTTGCTTGTTCACCGTCTCACCTCCTTTCGCTCGTGGCGTTCGCGCGCGCGCATTACAGCGCGCCAATCGGTGAGCGTCAAGGAGTCAATGCATCGAAACCCGCGCCCGGCGCGGACTTCGAAGAGGCGTCGATCTCTCCGCCGACAATAATGTCGACGCGATCGAGATCAGTTCGACGAGTTGCGCGAGAGGAAGCTCGCGATCCGCTCGCGGGCCTGCGGGGTGAGCCCGGTGAAGAACAGGCCGATCTCGAACCGCGGCGAGCCCGAGGACGACGGCAGCTCGAGGCGGTGAACGACGACCGCCTCGACCTCGACCGTGTCGACCTGGCTCCCCCGCGGCAGCTGCAGGCGGACGGCGAGACGGGTCATCTCGGGATAGTCGCGGCTCGAGGAGCAGTGGAGACCGCCGAGCGAGAGGTCGCTCGCCACCATCCGCGCCAGGGTTCCCTGGTCGTCGGGAGGGCCTTCGATCTCGAACCGATGCGGAAACCGGGCGTGGGAGCGGCGCTCGACGGTGGTGGGGCTCACGACGGTCCTCCGTAGGGTCGTTTCGACGGGACGCTATGCTACCAGCGCGAAGGGCGATGTTCGACGCCTTGGAGAGATCGTGGACCGGGACGCTCTGAAACGGCTGCTGACGGGCGTTCGAGCGGGACGGGTCCAGGTTCGAGACGCTCTCGAGCGGCTTCAGGGGTTCCCGAGCGAATCCTTGGGGTTCGCGACGGTCGACACCCATCGCGCCGCGCGCAGGGGGTTCCCGGAGACGGTTTACGGTCCGGGCAAGACCATCGCCCAGATCGTGGCGATCGTCGACAAGCTCCACGCCGCCGGTCAGACCGCCATGGTCACGCGGGTCGGCCCCGACGTCCACGAGGCGATCCGCGAGCGGCACACGGGCGCCGCGTACTCACCCTCGGCCCGCGCCGTGGTCTTGCGGGCCGGCCGCGCGCGGGCCCCGCGACCGGGAGTGGTGGTGATCAGCGCGGGGACCACGGACATCGGCGTGGCCGAGGAGGCCGCGCTCACGGCGGAGGTCATGGGGGAGGAGGTCGTACGCATCTTCGACGTCGGTATCGCGGGCCTCCACCGGCTGTTGTCTCATCGCGAGACGCTTGCGCGCGCGAACGTGATCGTCGCGGTGGCCGGGATGGAAGGCGCCCTCCCGTCCGTCGTCGCCGGTCTCGTCGCATGCCCGGTGATCGGCGTGCCGACGAGCGTCGGCTACGGCACCGGGGCCGCGGGGGTTGCCGCGTTGCTCACGATGCTCAACACGTGCGCCTCCGGCCTCGCCGTGGTCAATATCGACAATGGACACGGTGCCGGCTGCCTCGCGTCGCTCATCAATCGTCGTTGCGGAGGCGCAACCGCACGGAAGGCGCGAGCCTGAGTCGATAAACTGTTGCACACCCCATCGAGCGGCGGTATCTATCTCGCCGGACGAAACCGGTCTGCGGCGTGCGGCGAGCCGGAGACCCCCACTTCCACGCGGCTTGACGGCTTTCGGGGCGATCGCTAGAGTTGCGGTTTTGTGCAGCCCTCAATTGCAGGGCGAACGAAACGTGACCGGGAAAGTGGGGTGAGGATTCGATGCCGCTGATCAAGGTGCGCGAGGACGAGAGCCTCGAGAACGCCTTGAAGCGCTTCAAGCGGAAGTGCGAGAAGTCGGGCATCTTGACGGAGATCAAGAAGCGCCAGCACTACGAAAAGCCCAGCGTGAAGAAGAAGAGGAAAGCGCTGGCCGCCCGCAAGAAGCTTTTGAAGCGACTGGCGCAAGAGCGCAGGAACAACGGTTAGAAAACACTCCCGGACCGGACGGCCCTCCCCGTCCGGTCCGTTTCACCGGGTGGCCCATTTGGCCGTTCCGCTCACGAAGGACTTCGTCGCGGCGGTCCGGAATGCGGGCGACATCGTTCGCCTGGTCTCGGATTACGTTCCCCTCAAGCCGGCGGGGCGTCGCCTCAAGGGGCTGTGCCCCTTCCATCACGAGAAGACACCGTCGTTCTCCGTCGACCCCCAAATGCAGTTGTTCTACTGCTTCGGCTGTCAGGCCGGGGGGGACGTCTTCAAGTTCGTGATGCTCTACGAGAAGCTGGACTTCGCCGAGTCGGTCGAGTTCCTGGCCAAGCGCTGGGGGGTACCGCTCCCGAAGGCCGCGGCCAGGCCCGGCGACGACCTGAGGGCCCGTCAGCTTCTCGTCCACGAGGCCGCCGCGAGTTTCTTCCGAGCGCAGTGGTCGGACCCGACTCGCGGCCGCGCCGCACGCGACTACCTCGCCAAGCGCGGCGTGTCGGACGACGTCGGCCGGCGGTTCGCTCTCGGTTACGCGCCGGATGGCTGGGATGCGCTCGGCAGCGCCCTGCGCGCGCGCGGGTTCAAGCCTTCAGAGATTCTCGAAGCGGGCCTCGCCGTGACGCGAAAGGAAGGAACGGGTCAGTACGATCGCTTCCGGGACCGCGTGATCTTTCCGATCCACGATCTCTCCGGACGCCCTATCGCGTTCGGTGGGCGAGCCCTGGGAGATTCCGAGCCGAAATACCTCAACTCTCCCGAGACCGTTACGTATGTGAAGGGGGAAAACCTCTACGGCCTCGACCTCGCGAAGGATGCGATCCGGCGGGAGGGGTTTGCCATCCTCGTCGAGGGGTACTTGGACTTGGTCGTTCTCCACCAGGCGGGCTTCGAGAACACGGTCGCTTCGCTCGGGACCGCCCTCACCCCCGCGCAGGTCAAGCTGCTCGCCCGCTTCTCCGAGCGCGTGGTGGTCAGCTACGACGGCGACGCTCCCGGGATGAGCGCGGCGGCGCGGTCGCTCGAGCTCTTCCTCGACCGGAGCTTCGACGTGCGTGTGGCCGCGATCCCCGGCGGTCTCGATCCCGACGACTTCGTTCGCGAGCACGGCGCCGCGGCCTACGACGCGATCGTCCGCCAGGCCCCGGGCTATCTCGACTTCATCGTTCAGCGCGAGCTCGCCGGCCGCGACCTCTCCCGTCCCGAGGAGCAGGTCGCCGCGATCAACGCCATCCTGCCGAAGCTCGCGCGGCTCGAGAGCGCCGTTCAGAGGGCGGGATGGGCCGGCCGCCTCGCGGACGCGCTGCGGATCGACGACGACCTCGTGATGCAGGAGCTCCGCAACGCCCTGCGGTCCGCCAAGCCGGGGATCCGGCACCGGCCCGCCGATCGGCCCACCGTGCGAGAGGTCGAGGGGCGGCTCGTCCGCGTGCTCTTGACCAGCGACGAGGCGCGGGGGCACGCGAGGCTGGTGCTCGGATCGGCCGATCTCGAAGGGACGCGCGTCGCCGCGATCGTCGCGACCATCCTGGATCTCGACCGGCGCGGGCTGCCGGTGGACGGCCCCCTCGTCGTCGACGCCCTCGAAGGGGAGGCCGACCGGGAGCTCCTCACGCGGATCGCCTTCCAGGAGGACATCGCCGGCGGGGCCGACGAGGTCGACGGATGTCTCCAAATGTTGAAACATGGACGGTTGAAGAGGGAAAGCCGTGAGGTCTTGCGCTCCCTGGACCACGCCGAGCCCGACGAGGCCGAGGCCCTGCTCGGGAAGGCGATGAAGCTCGCCCGCGACATGGACGCACCATTCCGTGACCTACCGCAATAGACAAGAGAGGACGATGAGCAAGAAGAAGCGCGAACAGCTCTCGGGAGTCGAGGCGAAGTACGAAGAGGTCCGCCAGCTCCTGGCTCTCGGGAAGGAGCGCGGATTCCTGGCGTACGACGAGATCAACGAGTCCCTTCCCGACGAGATCTCGTCCTCGCCGGACGAGATCGAGGAGGTCTTTTCCCTCCTCGAGGCCCACGGGATCACGGTGCTCGACGCCGACGCGCGCGAGCAGATCGGACCCGGCGCGCCCGCGCCGTCCGCCAAGGACGCCGCGAAGGAGGAGAAGGACGAGGAGGGGAAGGAGGGGCCGATCCCCGGTCCCCTCGAGAAAACCAACGACCCCGTGCGCATGTACCTCCGCGAGATGGGGACCGTCCCGCTCCTGACGCGCGAAGGCGAGGTCCGCATCGCCCGCCGCATCGAGCGCGGAGAGCGCAGGGTCATGAACGCCCTCGCGCGGAGCCGCTGGGTGCACGAGGAGCTGCGGCAGATCGGGGAGCGGATCAAGAAGTCGCAGATCTCGGCGAACGTGTTCGCCGGGGGCGAGGAGGAAGAGGACAAGTCGGCGAAGAAGCTCGAGCGCGCCAAGCTCGTCATCCAGCGGCTGGGGAAGAAGATCAACCAGCTCGACGCGGCGACGAAGAAGCTCGACAAGCTGACGGCGGGAGGCCGGGCGTGGAAGAGCGCGCGCTTCAAGGCGAAGCGGCAGCAGGTCCTGGTCGCGCTCGAGCTGCGGCAGCTCAACCTCGTGCCCTCACAGATCGACAACCTCGCGAAGCAGGTCCGCGACGCCGACCACAAGATCCGCCGGCACGCGCGCAGCATCGAGGACCTGAAGGAGAAGATGAAGTCGTTTCGCGACGCCGGGCTCAAGCGCGAGGTGCAGCGGAAGATCGACGGTCTGCGCGGCGACATCAAGTCGATCGAGCAGGAGATGATGGCGAGCAAGGCCGAGATCCACGAGGTCGGCATGGCCGTCGTCCGCGGGATCCGGGAGGCGAAGAAGGCGAAGAGCGAGCTGATCGAGGCGAATCTCCGGCTGGTGGTGTCGATCGCCAAGAAATACACCAACCGCGGGCTTCAATTCCTCGATCTGATCCAGGAAGGGAACATCGGCCTGATGAAGGCCGTGGACAAGTTCGAGTACCGTCGCGGGTACAAGTTCTCGACCTACGCGACCTGGTGGATCCGGCAGGCGATCACCCGGGCGATCGCCGACCAGGCGAGGACGATCCGCATCCCGGTGCACATGATCGAGACGATCAACAAGCTGATCCGCACGGCGCGGAGCCTGGTCCAGGAGTACGGACGCGAGCCGTCGCCCGAGGAGATCGCGAAGAAGATGGGCATCCCGGTCATGAAGGTGAGGAAGGTCCTCAAGATCGCGCAGGAGCCTATCTCATTGGAGACGCCCATCGGCGAAGAGGAGGACAGTCACCTCAAGGATTTTATCGAAGACCGGAGCGCGGTCTCCCCGGTCGAAGCGGCGATTCAACTGGACCTGAGATCCCAGACCCAGACGGTCCTGAAGACGCTGACGCCCCGCGAAGAAAAGGTTCTTAAGATGCGGTTCGGCGTCGGAGACGGAAGCGAGCACACTCTCGAAGAGGTCGGCCAGTCGTTCGCGGTGACGCGCGAGCGTATCCGCCAGATCGAGTCCAAGGCGTTGCGGAAGCTCCGCCACCCTTCCCGGAGCAAGGTCCTTCGGGTTTTCTTGGAGAAGGCGGGCGCCCCCTAGACCGCCGACTCGGCCGACGCCGCGCGCGCGGCGCCCGGCGCATACCGAAAGAGCCATTGATTTCCGATGGCGCGCCATCGACGTTCTCGACGATGGCGAACACGAGCGGTCGGGCGGGTTTCGCGGGGCTCCCCATCGCGCTCGCTCTGCTCGTGCTCGCGGCGGCCGCCCCGGCGCACGGCGCGATCTGCATCGACGACTCGGATTGCGACGACGGAAACGTCTGCACGCTCGACCGGTGCGGCGGGGACGAGGAGTGCAATCACGCCCCCGTGGACGCGGGGACGACGGTCTGCGGAGAAGGGGTCTGCCGCGTGGAGATCCTGACCTGCCTGGACGGGGTGCCGCAGACCTGCACGCCCGGCTTGCCGGTGACGCCCGACGACGCGAGCTGCAACGACTCGGACGACGACTGCGACGGCGCGGTCGACGACGACTTCCCCGCGGGGGCCTCCTCGTGCGGAACCGGAGCCTGCCGGCGGTCGGGGACCGTCGCCTGCGTGGCCGGCCACGTCGTGGATAGCTGCCAGCCGGCGTCCCCGCTCGCGGCAACGGACACCACGTGCGACCGCGTCGACGACGACTGCGACGGAGCCGTGGACGACGACATCGCCCGCACGGTCACGACCTGCGGGGTGGGGATCTGCGCGGCGGAGGGGAACCGGAGCTGCGAGAGCGGCACTTGGGTGGATACCTGCACGCCGGGCCCTCCGGTCCAGCCGGCCGACACCAATTGCAACAACATCGACAGCGATTGCGACGGCCAGATCGACGAGGACTACGTCGCGACGCCGTCCTTCTGCGGCGCGGGGGCGTGCGCCCGGACCGGGCTGCTGTCCTGCGTCGGAGGACACGAAGTCGATTCGTGCCTCCCGGGCCAGCCGGCCGCGGAGATCTGCAACGGCGTCGACGACGACTGCAACGGCGCGATCGACGACGACGGACGCGCGCTCTGCGACGACGGGGATACCTGCAACGGATCCGAGACCTGCGGGGGCGCCGCGGGCTGCGTCGCCGGGGAGCGCGTCCGGGCCGACGTGGCGATCAGCATCCCTCGGGATCTCACCGGCGTTCCCGGCGGGACGATCCTCGTACCGGTTCAGGCCCAGCCGGCCGACGGGATCGAGATCGACGTGAGCCTCGAGTTCGACCCGGCCGCCCTCCAGGCGATCGCCGTGACGACCACCGAGATCACGCGCGGCGCGGTGCTGACCGCGGAGCTGAGCTATCCCGGCGAGGCGGCGATCCGTGTCGCCACCGCCGACCCGATGACCACCTTCCGGGGCGCGGGTCCGATCCTGATGATCGAGTTCCGTGTGCTGCAGTCGGGCGGGTCGTCCGCCGGCGTGCGGATCGTGCGCGCCATCGTCAACGAAGCGGCGCTCGACACCTGCGTCTCGCACGGACGGGTCACGGCGTGCGCGGAGGTCCCCGGCGAGGTCGTGAGCTTGTCGGTCTCGGGGCACGGCCCGACTTCCATCGCATGGAGTGATCTGCCGCTCGCGACCTCGTATGACGTCGTGACCGGATCGCTCGCGTCCCTGCGTGTCGACCGCAGCGTCATCGCGGCCGCCTGCCTCGCTGCCGGCGCCGTCGCCCCAGCGGCCGTGGACTCCCGTGCTCTCCCCGCCGGAGAGGGCTCCTACTACCTCGTCCGGGCGCGACAAGGCTGCGGGGTGGGAAGCTTCGGCGCCGGGAGCGCGAGCCAGGCGCGTGCGCCGATCGCTGCCTGTCCCTGAGTCTTGGAAGCTCTCAGCGGCCTCGCGCCGCGCCGATCGCCAGGCAGATCCAGCCCGCGATGAGGCAGAGGCCTCCGAAGGGCGTGATCGCCCCGAGAGCGCGCGCACCCGTGAGCGCGAGCCCGTACAGGCTCCCGCCGAAGATGACAATCCCGGTCACGAACGCCCAGCCCGCCGCTGTCGTCCATCCCCCCGGCCAGCGCTCGGCGGCCCAGCCGGTCGCGAGGAGAGCGAGGGCGTGGATCAGGTGATAGCGCGCGGCCGTCTCCCAAATCGCGAGCGCTTCGGAGGAGAGCCGGCCCTTCAACGCGTGCGCACCGAAGGCCCCGAGCGCGACCCCCGCCGCCGCGAGCCCAGCCCCGATCGCGAACCAGCGCGACGCCATCGCTCGTGCCTCCCCCGCAAAAAGGCGTTGATAGCGTAACAGCGCGGCCGTAGTCTCACGCGGGATCAGGGGGGGAACGTCCAATCCCCGGAGGAGGGACGTGTGAGGATTCTGGCAGGACTGACCGCTCTCGGCATGCTCGCCGCGGGCGGCGCGGCTTGGGCGGCGACACCCCAAGCGACCAAGATCGGCGAGCTCGAGACGGTCGCTCTCGGCTCGCCGCACCCTTACGGCATCGGATCCGGACCGAACGCGCGCACGTGGACGATCCGGTATCCGGGGGCAACCTACATCCGTGTGCACTTCGACCGCTTCGACCTCGCTCCGGGCGATCTGCTGCAGATCGCCAGTCCGGACGGCGCCGAGTCGTTCGCGTACGCAGGCAAGGGACCGGCGGGCTCCGGGGAGTTCTGGGCGAACCTGATCCGGGGCGACACGGCGATCCTCCGGCTGCAAGCCTCGAACGGGAGCGCGTTCGGCTTCGAGGCCGACGCGTTCGGCCGCGGCGTGGTCGAGATCGGGGCCCCGGCTCCCGAGGATCCCGCTCAGCCGGAGAGCGTCTGCGGGTCCCAGGATTGGCGCGACGTCAAATGCTACGACCCGTCGGCGGAGTACGACCAATCGAACGCCGCGGTGGTCGAGTACATCGGCTGCTGCAGCGCCTGCACGGCCGTGAAGGTCTCGGACTCGGGTCAGTTCCTGACGAACAACCACTGCGCCTCGACCGCGAGCCAGGTCGCCTCGATCGAGCTCCGCTTCTACTACCAGACGCCGGGCTGCGGGACGGGCACTGCCGCCTACTCGGGGAGCGTGCTGGGAAACGCGTTGAACAAGACCGACGCGGTTCTCGACTACACGCTGTTCACGACCACCGGGAACTCGAGCAGCGTTCCGTGCGCGACGCTCGAGAATCGGCTCCCGTCGGTCGGGGAGCGGATCTACGTCGCGGGACATCCCAATGCGGGCCCGAAGAAGCTCTCGATCGACTCCGATCTGGATCCCGGCGGCAAGTGCACGGTTCGCGCGGCGCCGTGCGCCGGGAACAGCGCGACGTCGGACGTCTGCTACTACTGCGACACCATCGGCGGCTCGTCCGGCTCACCGGTCTTCTCGGGGAACACGAACCAGGTGGTCGCGCTCCACCACTTCGGAGGCTGCTACAACTCCGGCGGCCGCATGGACCTGATCTACCCGCAGATCAGCGGCCTGCTCGGGACCTGCTCGGGCGGGGGCGGAGGGGCCGTCTGCGGCAACGGCGTCCGTGAGGGCGGCGAGCAGTGCGACGGCGCCGACCTCGGCGGACAGACCTGCCAGAGCCAGGGCTTCCCCGGAGGAACGCTCGCCTGCACCGGATCATGCACCTTCAACACGAGCGGCTGCACCGCCGTGTGCTCGGGGGCGGGAGCGGTCTGCACGGCGGACGCGCAGTGCTGCTCGAGGAATTGCGCCGGTCCGAAGAAGAGACAGACCTGCCGCTGACCGCGAACGAGCGATTCGGAAAATAAAGGGGCCGGTGGGGCAACTGCGCCGGCCCTTTTTTCGTAGGATCGTGGCGTGCGCCGCCTGACCGCCTCCGCGCTCGTCTGGACCGCCGTCGCCGGCGCGGGCGCGAGCACCCTCGACGACATGGACCTCCGGAGCAACGTCGAGGCGTCCATCCGCGGTTCCGCTCCCACGGCCGGACTCCACCTCAAGATCGACGTCCGGGACCGGGTCGCGATCCCCCAGGGCGTCGTGCGCGACCTGCGGCAAGCGGACGACGTGGTGGAGCTCGCGAGCAAGGTCAAGGGAATCGCGGGCGTCGATCGGACCGGCATTCGCCTCGAGTTTCCCGGACCCGGGGACGCCGCGATCGCCGCCGCGATCGAGCGGTCGATGACGGAGAGCCCGCGGTACGCGACCTCGGCGATCTCGGTCGCCGTCGATGCCGGAGTCGTGACCTTGAGCGGGACGATGAAGCACGCGTCGTGGCGGAGCGACCTTCGCGCGCTCTGCGGAGCCGTCGAAGGCGTCGTGGACGTCATCGATCGGATCCAGACCCCCGACACGCCGGACGCCCGGATCCAGAAGGCGCTCGATGGGGTCTTCGGCGCGCGCGTGACTCCGAGATTCCCCGGGCGGGTCTCGGCGACCGTCGCCGCGGGGGCCGTCACGCTCGAGGGCCGAGTGCCGCGGCTCCACGACAAGATCACGGCCGAGCGGCAAGCCTGGGGGATCAACGGCGTGCGCCAGGTGGACAATCGTCTGGATCTCGGCTCGAGCACGACGCTGCGGGTGATCCAGCCGTGAGCGCGCGTGTTGCCGTGCTCCTCGCGGTCCTCGCTCTCGCGCTCGGGGTGCCGGGGCTCGCCGCGCCCCCGAATCCTCCTCCCGAGGAGTCCCCGCACGGCATCGCCAACCAGGCGGCGGATTCCTCTCCGGCGCCCGAGCCGGAGCGGGGGCCCGTCCCCGTTCCCGAGCCCACCGAAAAGGCGCTTCGCTTCGCCCGCGGGGGAAACTGGCTCTGGGCGACCGATCAGGTCTGGAGCCTGCTCGTGCCGGCGCTCATCCTCTTCACGGGTCTCTCCGCGAAGCTCCGCGATCGCGCCCGGAAGATCGGACGCGTGTGGCTCTTCACGATCGTCGTGTACGTCGCGCTGTTCGCCCTCATCGACTTCCTGGCCGATCTGCCGCTGTCCTATTTCGCCGGGTTCGTCCGGCCTCACGCGTACGGCCTCTCGAATCAGACCTTCGGCAAGTGGGCCGGCGACGAGCTCAAGGGACTCATGGTGGGGATCGTGATCGGCGCGCTCTTCCTGTGGATCCCCTATCTGCTCCTCCGGAAGAGCCCGCGCCGCTGGTGGCTGTGGACCAGCGCGCTCGCGATCCCGCTCGCGGCGTTCTTCCTGCTCGTCGCCCCGGTGGCGATCGCGCCGCTGTTCAACAAGTTCGGTCCGATGAAGAACAAGGCGCTGGAGCAGCAGATCCTGACCCTCGCGGGGCGCGCCGGAATCGACGGCGCGCGCGTGTTCGAGGTCGAGAAGAGCGTGGACACGAACACGGTCAACGCCTACGTCACCGGATTCGGCGGCACCAAGCGGATCGTCCTCTGGGACACGACGATCGCCAAGCTCGCGCCGGAGGAGCTGCTCTTCGTCATGGGGCACGAGATGGGCCACTACGTGCTCGGTCACGTGGTGAAATCGATCTTCTTCTTCGCCGGGTTGATCCTGGTCACGCTCTATGCCGCCTATCGCCTGCAAGGAGGGCTCATCGCGCGGTTCGGGTCGCGGTTCGGATTCACGGAGCTCTCGGACGTCGCCTCCCTTCCGCTCATCATCATCCTGGTCGGCGTGCTGTCGTTCGTCGTCACACCGGTCGCCGGGGCGTATTCGCGGTGGCAGGAGCACGAGGCCGACCGTTTCGGCCTGGAGATCACGCGGGACAACCACGCGGCCGCCACCGCGTTCGTGAAGCTCCAGCAGGAGAACCTCGGCGTCCCGCGACGGGGGCTCCTGTACAAGCTCTGGCGGGCCGACCACCCGCTGCTCGGCGAGCGGATCGACTTCTGCAATGTCTATCGCCCATGGGAGCAGGGGAAGCCCGGGCGCTACGACCACCTGTTCAAGTGACGCCGCGGCTTTTCCCGTTGATCGTCGCGCGCACCGGGTGTACGTAATGGCGATCATGAGCCGGCCCTTGCGTCCCGCGATCCTCGTGCTTCCCGCCCT
Organism: Candidatus Polarisedimenticolaceae bacterium; assembly: GCA_035649595.1. Lineage (GTDB taxonomy): Bacteria > Acidobacteriota > Polarisedimenticolia > Polarisedimenticolales > DASRJG01 > DASRJG01. The sequence continues at coordinate 11,888 of DASRJG010000073.1, read as the reverse complement.
TCTGGCGTTGGCTCCGGCCACGCTCGGCGCGGACGTCACCAAGCCGAAGGCCCCGGCCAACGTCCTGGTCGGCAAGTCGGGGGGCGACGCGGCGCTGTCCTGGTCGCTCGTCGATCGCGACGTCAACGACGGAGTGGAGAGCGTCGCCTCCTATCGGGTCTATCGGGGATCGGTGCCGAGCTTCGTCCCCGACAAGGCGGGCGGGAGCAATCGCATCGGAACGTCGCCCACCCCGAGCTTCCTGGACGCCGGAGCCCTCGGCTCCGGCATCGATGCCTACTACCTCGTGACTGCGGTCGACGCCGCCGGCAACGAATCCGAATCGAGGGGCTCCACCGTCACGACGCTCCCGGTGATCTCCGGCAGCTACACCGACACGACGATCGAGCTCACCTGGACCGCGGCGGCGCCGGCGGGAGAGGTGACGAAGTACCTCGTCTACTACGGCACGAAATCGCACGTCTACGACAACGTGAAGGACGTCGGGCTGTCGCTCGCCACGTCGATGACCGGCCTCGCGCTGTGGACGAACTACTACTTCGCGGTCGTGGCCGTCGATGCGGCCGGGAACGAGTCCGCGTTCTCGAACGAGCACATCGAGGCGGTCGCCGGCCGTGTCCGGGTGCGCGCCCACGACGACGACGCCCTCTGCTGGCTCGGCGGCGGCCAGAGCTGTCCGCCGCGGCCCGGCACCGTTCAGCGCAGCGACGGGTTCCAGCTGATGGTCCCCGTCGATTTCCCGGCCGGGAACTGGACCAAGATCACGGTGACCTACACGCTGGACTCGAGGCTGTGCAAGCCGGGGCAGATGGGGTGCACGGACAAGTGCGGGAGCACGAACCCCACGCCCGGCGGGTGGAACCCGTGCGGCGATCCGTGGGACCGGATCGCGCAGCTCTTCCTCGTGCTCGACGGCTGTATCGCGGGAACGGGGAGCTGCGTCACCAACGACAACCTCGAGCTCATGCGCGCGATCACCCCGTTCGGCACGGACGCCCCGGCGCCCAACGGCACCGGCGTCGTCCCCCCCCGCGTGCTCTCGCTCGACGTCACGCCGTACGCCCCGCTGCTCACCGGGCACAAGTACGTCGGGGCCGAGATCGCGAACTTCGCTTCGGCGGGCTGGCACGTCACGAGCGAGTTCACCTTCAGCAAGCGCCCCGAGGAAGCGTCCGCGAAGCACCCCGCCGCGGGGATCCAGGTCGTCGGGTTCGGCGGCGCGCCCCTCGCGACGCGGTCGGTCTCGATCCCGCTCGGGGCCAACAAGGTCGTGATGCGGCTCTTCACCACCGGCCATGGCGGGACGCTCTACTGCGACGGCGGGTCGAACAACGGGAACGCCTGCACCACCACCTCGAACTGCCCGGGGGGGACCTGCCAGAACTGCGACGAGTTCTGCCACAGGACGAACCGGATCCTGAAGAACGGCACGCCGATCTGGACGGGCGTCCCGTTCCGGACCGACTGCACCCCGGGGGGCATCACGGCGTGCATGGGCTGGAACGCGTGCGGCTGGCCGTCCTGCACGTTCTCCCGCGCGGGCTGGTGTCCCGGCTACGTGGCGTGCACGGGAAATGCACCCTGCGATCAGGACCTCGACCTGACCGCCCAGCTCCCGGCCGGCGGAACCTACACCATCGACTACGACGTGCTCGTCCAGCGCGGCGGCTGGTCGGTGAGTCTGGTGCTGTACTGGTACTTCCCGTAACCTTCGCCCCATGCATGCGGACGCCGCCCGTGTCGCCCTGTGGACACTCGGGGTCTACCTCGGCGTCGGAACGCTGATCGGCGTGCCGTTCGTGATCACGGGGATCGGACGCATCGACGCCGCGGCGCGCGGCACGCCGTGGACGTTCCGCGTGCTGGTCCTCCCGGGCGTGATCGCGCTCTGGCCGTTCATCGCGCGCCGATGGGCGGCGGTCGGGAGAGGGCGTTGACCCGGGCGCTCCGCCGCGCCCACAGGCTGATCCTGATCGGGCTCGCGATCCTCCTTCCGATCGCGTTCGTCGCCGGCGTCGTCCTGCGATGAGCGTCTCCTACGCCGCCGTCGGCTGGAACCGCTTCAAGCGACGCTACGACACGGTGCTCGCGGCGGGCGTCGCGCTGTTCCTCGGGGCGTTCGTCGCGATCGGCGCCGCGGTCCATCCGGACTCGACGATCGAGACCCTCCTGATCCGCGGCCTCGCTCTCGCGGCGTTCCTCCTCCTCCACGTCATCCTCTCCATCGGGCCGTTGTGCCGGCTGCGGCCGGCGCTGCTCCCGCTCCTCTACAACCGGCGGCACCTCGGCGTCGCGATGTTCTGCCTGGCGCTGGCGCACGCGATCTTCGCGATCGTCCAGTTCCACGCGCTGGGGAACGTGCCGCCGCTGGTCAGCCTCCTGACCACGGGATTCGGGTTCCAGACCTTCGGTCTCGGCGCGCTCGTGATCCTCTTCCTAATGGCGGCGACGAGCCACGACTTCTGGCTGGCCAACCTGAGCGCTCGCGTCTGGAAGTCCCTCCACATGGCGGTGTATCTCGCGTATGCGCTCCTTTCGCTCCACGTCGCGTTCGGCGCGCTCCGCTCCGAGATCCACCCCGCGCTCGCGATCGCGACGGGAGTGGGGATGATCTGGCTCCTGTCGATCCACCTCCTCGCCGCGTCGCGCGAGCGCCCTGGGGACCGGGCGACGCCTCGGGGGCCGGACGGCTGGATCGACGCGGGGCCGGCGGCCGAGATCCCCGAGGATCGCGCCCGCATCGTCTGCGACAAGGAGCGCATCGCCGTCTTTCGCTACGACGGCTGGATCTCCGCGGTCTCGAACGTCTGCCGGCATCAGGCAGGCCCCCTGGGCGAGGGGCGGATCATCGACGGCTGTATCACGTGCCCCTGGCACGGCTACCAGTACCTCCCGCAGACCGGCCGCTCCCCCGCGCCCTTCACGGAGAAGATCGCGACCTTCGACGTGCGCGTCGTCGCGGGCCGGGTCTGGGTGAACCCCGAGGCGCACGAGCCGGGAACCGCCGTCGAGCCGGCCCGTGTCTGACGACTTCTTCGTCGGCTACCTTCCCGCTCCCGCGAGCTGCGCGGCGCGGACGCGACGCATCGCCTGGTGGCTGCTCGGGGCATCGGTCGCCGGAGCCGCCCTCTTCGCGGCGGCGACCGGCCCCTTCGACCGTGCGGTCTTCGAGTACGGAGAGACTCGGGCCTGGCGCGGGACCATCGAGACCGAGCCGGTCCCGGTGCTCCTCGCCAGGGAGTCGAGCGACGGCTCGCCGTTCGCCGCGGTCGTCCGTTATCCGCTCGTCGCCGAGGGGAAGCACGGCGCGGGAGGCGTCGTGGCCGCATTCGACGGGAGGCCGGTGACGGTGCGGGGACGGCGCATCGTCCGGGGCTCGACCACGATGATCGAGCTGGCCGACATCGAGCCCTACGAGCCCGCGCTCCCGACCGGCGGACCGCCCCCTCCCGCGACGCGCATCGTGGACGAAGGGCGCCGGGTGCTCACGGGGGAGATCGTCGACTCGAAGTGCTTTCTCGGCGTGATGAACCCGGGACGTCTCGCCGTGCACCGCGCCTGCGCGCTGCGATGCCTCGCGGGCGGGATCCCGCCGATGCTGTTCGCGCGAGACGAGCGGGGGCGCGAGGCGCATCTCATCCTGGTCGCGGCCGATGGAAGCCCGCTGGGGTCTCGGATCGCGGATCTGGTCGGTCGCCCCGTCGAGGTGTCGGGACGGCTGGAGCGCCGGGACGATCTCGACTATCTCTACGCCGACGGCTGGAGGCTGATCCGTCGATGACCGAAGGACTCTTTCGCGAAGAGGCGCTCCGCCACCACGCCGGAGCACGATCCTCCGGCGACGTCCTGCGTGTCCCGCCGTCCTGGACGCGATGGACGTTCGCGTTCCTCGTGGCCGTCTTCGTCGCCGGCGCGGCGTACGCGGCGCTCGGGTCCGTGGCGGTGTACGCGCAAGGGCTCGCCGCGGTCGAAACGCCCGAATCGGTCACGCTCTATTTCTCCGATCGCGACCGTCGCGGCATCGCGTCGGGGCTCGTCGTCCAGCTCGGCGATCCCTCGGATGCGCGGCGGACGCTCCGTGCGGAGGTGAGGGCGGTGCGGCTCGAGCCCGCCCCGCTCACTCTCGTGATCGATCGGATTCGCGGCGCGACCTGGCCGGGGGGCGCCGCTCCATCCCGCGTCCTGATCGCCGACGCGATCCTTCTCGGGGATCGCGGCGCAGGGGCGACGGCCGGGGAGGTGCTCACGGCTCGGGCGCCGGTCGGGAAGGAGAGCCTGCTCGGCCTCCTGTTCCCCTCGCTCCGGAGCGCGCGTGGCGACTAGGCCGCGGCGCGCGATCCCGTTCGTCCCGCAGATGGAGGGCGCCGACTGCGCGGCCGCCTGCCTGACGATGGTCTTGGGGTACCTCGGGCGCGACATCACGCTCGACGAGGCGCGGGAGGCGGTGGGCGCGGGACGCGGGGGGGCGAGCGCGTACGACATCGTCGTGGGCGCCCAGCGCTTCGGGGTCCGCGGCCGAGGGGTTCAGCTCGACGTCGGCGACCTGAAGTTCCTCCCGCGTGGCGCGATCCTCCACTGGGGGTTCGAGCACTTCGTGGTCTTCGACCGGCTGGCCGGATCGGGCGTGCGCGTGGTCGATCCCGCCGCCGGGCCGCGGATGGTGCCGATGCAGAGCTTCCGGGAGCGGTTCACGGGGGTCGCGCTGATCCTCGAGCCCGGAGAAGGGTTCCAGGCGCGCCGGATCCGTCGCCGGTACGTCGCGGCGTATCTCGGGCGCGTGCTCCGGCACCGCGGCATCGTCGCCCGGGTCATCGCCCTCTCGATCATCCTGCAGGCGCTGGCGCTGGCGTTCCCCCTGATCCTGGGAGCGGTGGTCGACCGGGTGATCCCCTGGCGGGACGCGGGGCTCGTCGGATTGCTCGCCGTCGGCGCGGCGGGGCTGGTCGTGTTCCAGCTCGTCGCCACGCTCCTGCGCGGCGTGCTCCTGATCCACCTCCGCACGGTTCTCGACGTCGATCTGACGTTCGGCTTCATGGAGAGGCTGGCGGACCTTCCCTACACCTTCTTCACGAGCCGCCCGGCGGGGGATCTGCTCTCGCGCTACGAGAGCAACCGGGCGCTCCGGACCGCGCTGACGTCCGTCTCGCTCTCGACGCTGCTCGACGGGGCGCTGGTCATCTCGTATCTGGTGCTCCTCGTCGCCGCGAGCTGGCGGCTCGGCGCGCTCGTGATCGTCCTCGGCCTCGCGCAGATCGCCGTCTTCGCGGCGTTTCGCGGACCGATGCGCGACCTGGCCGCGCAGGAGCTGGAGGCCTCGTCGCGGACGCAGTCGCACATCGTCGACATGCTCGCGGGCTTCGAGTCGCTGAAGGCGCTCGGCGCGGAGCGCCGCTCCACCGAGCGGTGGTCGCACCTGTTCATCGACGAGATGAACGTCGCCCTCCGGCGCGGGCAGGTGGGCTCACTGGCCGGGGCGCTGACGGCCGCGCTGTCGATCGGCTCCCCGCTCGCGATCCTCCTCGGCGGCACCGTGCTCGTGCTCCGGGACCAGATCTCGCTCGGGACGATGCTGACCCTCAATGCCCTCGCCGCGGGGTTCCTGATGCCGCTCTCGAGCCTCCTCGCGACCGCGCTCCAGCTCCAGGAGACGCGAAGCCACGTGGCGCGCATCGAGGACGTGCTCCAGGCGGCTCGCGAGCAGGACGCCCGCGCCGTCCGGCCGGCGCCGAAGCTCTCGGGGGCGATCGCGCTCGAGCAGGTCACCTACCGGTACTCCCGCAACGACCCCCCCGCGGTCGACGGCGTCACCCTCCACGTCGTGCCGGGGGAGAAGCTGGCGATCGTCGGGAGGTCCGGCGCCGGCAAGTCGACGCTCGCCCGTCTGCTCGTCGGACTCTACGCGCCCGAGTCCGGGCGGATCCTGTACGACGATCTCGACCTCCAAGGGCTGGAGCTCCGCTCCGTCCGAGCGCAGATCGGTGTGGTCACGCAGGATGCCCGGATCTTCGGAGCCACGGTCCGAGCGAACATCGCGCTCGCCGACCCGGACACGGACCTGGACGCCGTCATCGCCGCCGCGCGGATCGCGGCGATCCATGACGACATCGAGGCCCTGCCGATGGGGTACGACACCCTTCTGGCCGACGGGGGGGCGACCCTCTCGGGGGGCCAGCGGCAGAGGCTCGCCCTCGCCCGGGCGCTCCTTCGAAGGCCGGCGATTCTCCTCCTGGACGAGGCGACCAGCGACCTCGACAACGTCACGGAACGAACGATTGCGAACAACTTGGCACAACTTCGTTGCACCCGAATCGTAATCGCCCACCGCCTGAGCACGGTCATCGACGCCGATCGGATCGTCGTCCTCGAGAGGGGCGCCATCGCGGAAACGGGAGACCACGCCGCGCTCCTGTCCCGAAAGGGTCTTTATGCCGAGCTGGTTCGGGCCCAGGAAAGGACTTGACCGGGGGGCGACACGTGCGTAGAGTCCGAACGCCGGTTTTCTCCCGGCGGAGAGGAGCATTGCGTATGAAAGAGCTGTTCATCGAGGATCTCAAGAAGGTTCAAGGCGGAAAGCAGAACGAGGTGATCGGCTGCAAGTGTTGTCGCCCCACCACCCTCGCGTGTTGCGAGGAAGCCAACGGTTGCTCCGGCAACTGCTGCATCTGAAGCGCGGAACCTCATACCGCGCTTTTTTCATTTCTAGGAGGGTTCGGGTATGAAGGAGCTGTTCATCGAGGATCTCAAGAAGATCCAAGGCGGATGGGGCCCCAGGCCGTGCAGGTGCTGCAATCCTACGACCATGGCCTGCTGCGAGGAATCATCCATCGGCTGCGACACCTGCTGCCCGCCCACGAGCTGATCTCTTCGGCTGGGAGAACCGACCATGCGTGAGCTATTCATCGAGGATCTGAAGAACGTGCAGGGTGGCAAGCCTCCGCACCCGTGTAAGTGCTGCGGTATCACCACCCTCGCTTGCTGCGAGGAAGGCCCCTGCGACAGCTGCTGCGCGACGAGCTGATGTCGTCGGCTGGGAGACTGACGATGCGTGAGTTGTTCATCGAGGATCTGAAGCACGTCAACGGGGGAGGCAAGAAGCCGCCACCGCCTCCGTTCCCCTGTCCGTGCTGTCTTCCGACGACCCTCGCCTGCGGCGAGGAAGCCAACGGCTGTTCCGGCTGCAACTGATCTCCGGAGCACACCTGACGGCCGGCCTTCTCTGACCAGGGGCCGGCCGTTTCTTTTTTCTCCAGGATGACCGACACGATGGGAGTCGAGACGTATCGGGGCGCGGGACCGGCCGAGGTGCTCGCGTCGGTGTTCGGGCGGCTCGGGAACCGCGTCGAGCCGACGCTCGTCGCCGCCCGGTTCTCGCTGCACGACGATCCCTCGTCGCTGCTCGCGCTCGTCCACGTCGCGCGCGATTGGGGATACACCGCGCGCGCCTTCCAAGGCGAGCTTGCGAACCTCGGCGACGCGGTGCTCCCCGCGATCGTGCATTTGCGGTCCCCTCTCGACGGCGAGGAGTCGTTCGGTGTTCTCGTCGGGGCCGCGCGCGACGCCTACGAGCTCGAGGACCCGATCACCCACGAGGTCACGCGGCTGGACGCCGGCTCGTTCGCATCCGCCTGGACCGGCGTGATCGTCACGTTCGAGAGCCCCGAGCGACCGGTCGCTCCGCCGAGGGACCCCGGACCCCTGGCCCGCTGGTGGACGCTCGCGCGCGTCGACCGCCAAGCGGCGGCGCTCCTTGCCGCCCGGGCGATCGGTACGCTCGGCATCGTCCTCTTGGGTCTCGGGGCGGCGGCGCGGCTCTCCGCGCGGCCGCCGCTCGCCGCGGCCGCCGCGGCTCTGATCGGCCTCGACCTGCTCGTCGCCGCCACCTGCATCGTCCTGTTCCACGCCAGCCGCCGCACGAGGGTCGCCTCGGCGACGCCCCGGCTGGCGCAGCGCATCTGCGGCCGCGGAGGGCTCGGCGACTGCGAAGGCGTCCTCGGGTCGAAGTGGGCGCGCATCGGCGGGTTCGATCTCCCCGTTCTCGGTCTCGCCTTCGCCGCGTCCAACGTGATCCTCGCCGGGGTCCTCGCCATCGCGCCTCCACCGCTGCTGGTCTTCGGCTTCGGCTGGATCGCGGCGGCGCACCTGCTCGCCGCGCCGGCCTCCCTGTTCTTCATCGGATTGCAGGTCTGGCCGCTCAAGAGGTTCTGCCCGCTCTGCATGACGGTCCACGCCGGGGTGCTCGCGGGCGCCGCGATGATCGTGGTGACCGGCGCCCGCGCCTGGGAGGCGCTCACGCCGCCGATGCTCGTGCTCGTCGGCGCCATCCACGTCACCGCCTTCCTGGCGGTCGCGGGGCTGGTGGTGCCGCTCCTCGAGCTGGGCATCGAATCTCGCGCGAGCCGGAGCAGGCTCGCCTGGGTCGCCGCGACGCCGTGGGGCGCGCTCGCGGAGGCGGCCGGGCGCACCCGCGCCTTCTCGAGCCCACCGGCGTCCGCGTTCCGCCTCGGCCGGTCCGACGCTCCGTTCCGCATCGACGCGCTCGTGCACCCGTTCTGCAGCGGCTGCGGTCCCGTCGTCGAGGGGCTCGTCGGCATGACCTCGCGCCGCGCCGACACCGTGCAGGTCGCCTTCCATCTCGCGCCGCGCGATCCCAAGGATCCCGGGGACCTCGCGATGTGCGCCGGGGTCTCGGCGATCGGGCTGCTCGCCGGGGGGGAGCAGACGATCCACGTCTTCCGCACGATCAAGGGCGAGCCGCGCAAGTACCTGGAGATCGCGCGGGGTGGGGCGGACCGGCTGGTCGCCGCGTTCATGCCGCCGTCCGTGGATCCTGCGGCCGTCCTGCCCGCCGCCGCGGAGGCGGTGGAGCGAGCCGCCGCGCTCGCCGATGCGCTCCGGACCGGAACGCCGACCCTGCTGCTCAACGGGCGGGTCTGGGAATCCACGCTGGACGATCTGGACGTGATGATCGGGCAGCACCCCGCGATCGTCGCCGCGGTGCTGCGGTGAGCCGGGGGCCGATCGTTCTCGTCGGATCCGTATCCGACGATCACGTCGCGGCGCTGCGCGAGTCGCTCGACGAAGTCGGGGCCGCCCCGGTGATCCTCGACAGCCTGGCGTTCCCGGCGTCGCCTCGCCTGGCGCTCGGGGCGGAGCCCGACGCGATCCTGCTGGACGGGAAGGACGTCGGCCACCCGTCCGCCGTCTACCTTCGCAGCCTGTACCTCTCTCCCCTCGCGTTCGGCGTGGACATGACGCGCGAGATGAGCGAGGACTGGCGCACCACGCTCGTCATCCTGCGCGAGAAGGCAGAGGTGCTCGTCGGGGTGATGCGGCGCTGGGAGGCGATGGGAATCCCGATCTACAACGCGTTGTCGGCCTCCGACGCGGTGCGCAAGCCGTTCCAGATGGCCGAGCTCGCGCAGCGCGGCTTGCCGGTCCCGGAGACCCTCTGGACGAACGACCCCGAAGCGGTCCGCCGCTTCGCCGAGGGCCGCCGCATCGCCTACAAGCCGGTGGCGGGCGGGGCCGCGACCCGCGAGCTCTCCGCGGCCGATCTCGACGAGACGAAGCTCGCCCGGCTCGCCAATGCGCCGGTCACCTTCCAGGAGCTGCTCCCGGGGCGCGACCTGCGCGTGTTCGTGCTCGACGGCCGGGTCGTCGCCGCGTTCCACATCCACAGCCAGGCGCTCGACTACCGCCAGAACGAGGAGAAGGTGGAGAGCATCGCGCTCGCCCCCGCCGTCGAGGACATCTGCCTCCGCGCGGCCTTGGCGACCGGCCTCCGGTTCACGGGGATGGACCTCAAGGAGGCGTCGAACGGCGTCCTCAAGATCCTGGAGCTGAACCCTTCCCCGATGTTCCTCGGGTTCGATCACCTGGGCGGGACGAACGTCCGCGGCGCGCTCGTCGCCGCCCTGGCCGGGCACGCGGGGATCAGACCCTCAGCGTGAACGGGTTGAAGTCGGTGTTGCGATCGTAGTAGTCCTCGTGCTCGGCGCGCTTGAGCCAGCCGACGATCCGGTAGGTGACGGGCGTCGCGAGTGTCTCCCAGCCGACCTTGATCGCGTAGTTCGTGATCATCACCCGAAGAACCTGATCGTTGGTCCAGACCCCGAGGAAGGCCAGCGGGTAGAAGATCAACGAATCCACCCCCTCGCCGACGATCGTCGATCCGATCGTGCGCAGGTACAGGCTTCGACCCTCGGTCCAGACCTTCATCTTCGCGAGCACGTACGAGTTGCAGAGCTCCCCGGCCCAGAACGCGGTCAGCGACGCGAGCACGATCCGCCAGGTCGAGCCGAACACGGTCTCGTAGGCGGCTTGATGGTTCCACCCCGGCGCGGGCGGGAACGCCACGACGACCGAGGCCATGAACGACGCGAAGGCGAGCGCGGCGAAGCCGGACCAGACGACGCGGCGCGCCCGGGCGTACCCGTACACCTCGGTCAGCACGTCGCCGAAGATGTAGGAGATCGGGAAGAAGAGCACGCCCGCGCCGAAGGTCAGCGGCCCGACGCGCGCCACCTTTCCCGGGCCGATGATGTTCGCGCAGAGCAGCACCGTCACGAAGGCCGCCAGCACGAACTCGTAGTAGCGATAGACGCGACGCGTTTCGGTCATGGGCCTCCCTCGAGCGGCCGCTCACTGTACACGGAACGCAACAGGGAGTAATCTCGGCGGAAGCTCAACGAGGAGGCAGCCATGTGCAGAACGGCTCGAATCCTGTCGGTGGTCGCGGTCGTGCTCGCAGCATCCACGGTCGATCTTCCTGCGGGCGGCTGAAGCCCCCTCGGGTGCGGCTCGGGAAGCCGCGCGGGAAGCCGTTTCGACGCAAAGCCGCAGCAAGACGCCCGGGCGCGGCTGATCAGCGAGTATCTGGCCCAGCTCCCCGTGCCGGGGTTCCTCCCGAATCTGAGCACCGCCGAGGTCGATCGGTTCATGGCCCTGGGAGAGCAGGGACGCCGGATGACGCGCGCGGGAGATCCCGGCGGCGCCGAAGCGGCGTACCGGGCTCAGATCGCGATCTTCCCTGGAAACTACGAGCCTTACGTTTCCCTCGCCTTCGTCGCGGCCGGACGCGGCGCGCCGAAGGAGGCGCTCGAGAACCTCCGCGCGGCGATGGTGCGCGGGTTCTACGACCTGGGCCGGATCCAGAGAGCCGAAGGCTGGGGCAAGATGCGAAGCACCATGAACTTCTACGCACTCGAGACCTACCTCCCGGATCTCGTGGAAGAGGAGAGCAAGCACGCCGGATGGGGATCGTTCAAGGTCAAGGAGACTCCGCCGGATCTGCGCTCGGTCTTGAGCGACCGCGAAGCTCTCGACGCCAAGGTCGATCGGATGGCGCCCGCGCTCGGGCCGAGACTGACGCGACTGTGGAAGCGGACGATAAAGCGCGCGACCGCGGCGCGGCTGGAGGCCTACGTCGCCGCGCGTCCGGACGCCCCGGATCTCGAGCCCGCGATCGCGAGCCTTCTGACCCTCTACACGGGGGGCGTCGAGTCGCGCTGGGAGGTCCTCCCCGCCGAGGTCGCCTCGCGGATCGACAAGGCGGCGGGAACGCTTCTCGAGCGCTCCCCGGAGACACCCCTCCGCCCGGCGGCGCGGTACTGCCGCGCGCTTGCCCGCAACGCGAGCCGCGACGCGCAGGGGCGCCTCGCCGCGGCGGACGGAGAGCAGATCCTCGGGTGGCTCGACCAGTCGATCTCCGAGGCCCCCGCGTCCCCGTTCGTCGCCTCGGTGGCGGCGGGACTGATCCGCACGGAGGTGGACCTCCAGCACGTCGATCGCGCGCGCGGTCGCTACGCGGACCTGCACGCCCGGCTGGCCACGGACGGCGCGACCTGGGGGCGTGTGCGAGGTCAGATCGGCGACCTCGTGTTGACGGT